>CAYVAI010000024.1:0-56525 GCA_964448375.1 uncultured Akkermansia sp. | reverse complement strand
TGCTCAGGCTGCACCCTCTAAAATTATGGTTCCCACTCTTTTTAGCGTTGACCCATAATGCTTCCCACTCATTTTAGCGTTGACCCGTAAATTCTAATACAAAAAAGCCCTAATCGCGATGGACTAGGGCTTTTAATAAAATTGGAGGCGGGAGCGGGAATCGAACCCGCGAATAACGATTTTGCAGACCGTCGCCTTACCACTTGGCTACCCCGCCTTGGGGTGGAAGGACTATAGTATTCCGGATGAGGGATGTCAACGATTTTCTGTCGAATTTGTTGGCGGTATTTTTTGCAGTGAATCCAGAGTGTTGGGTATGAGCTGGACGAGCCCGATGTTGGTGCCTGGGGTTTTGATGGTCATTTCCAGGGCGATGTTTTCATAGTTATCAAGTTGCGGGATCTTGATGTTGAGGGTTTGGGGGAGGCTGCCCGGGAAAATGGAGTAAGGGGTGGCGATGGCCGAGATGGCTTTGCCATTTTGCAGGATACGGATGTCGGAGAGCTGGCACTGGGAGTTCCCCCCTGTGCTGAGGACGCGGATGGTGCCCCGGCTGAGTGCCTGTTGGCTCGTCAGAGGAAATCGCATAACGGTGGGGGTATTGGGCATGACGTAGCGCGTGCCCCAGAAGCCGATGATGTCCGCGCTGGGATCAAGGTTGTTTGTTTTGAAGATGGGGTTGATGCGCGAGGCCCATTCGAGCATGGCTTTCCCGATTTCCAGGGAACGGGGTGTACCCCAGCCCTGGGTGTTCATGAGTCCGAGCATGTAGAGAGCGTAGGTATCGTGGTGCTGGGTGGCCAGGCGCAGGAAGCTGGCTGCCTGGGCAAAGTCCTGGGGGATGAGGGTGGTGCGGACAGGAAGCTCGGGATAGAAGAGCTTTTCTCCAAGGAGGAGAGAGCCGAGTCTCCTTTGGGCGACGGGGTAACCACTGACAGCAGATTTGTAGAGCCATTTGACGCCTTCGAGCAGGGAGGCTTCTGTTTCGTTTTCTTCAGAGAGGATGAGGAACATTTTGTACTGGGCCTCAGGATAGCCGATAGCGGCCATGGATTTAATGAGGTCGAGGCTCTCTCCGGTGACGGGAAGGAGGCTGATGGAGCTTTGGCTGTCAGGGCAGGGCTGGCTGAGTGTGCGGAAGATTTCTTCTTCAGTTGCTGATTTGATGGCGGGATCAGGTCCGGCGGTGGGGGATGCGCAGATGAATTTGATGTGGGGGTATGTGGGTACCTGTTCTTTGGGGGTGAAGCCGTTGTCCATCATGGAGAGGAGGACGGGCATTTGTTCTCCGTTGGCTGTCTGGAAGGAGTAGGTGTAGATTTCGTCGGTTTTGAGTTCCGGCAGGGCTGGGAAGACATAGTTGACGGTTAGTCGGCCGGGGACGATGTCCATCTGCGCGGCATTGTCTGATTGGGCGACGATGTTGCCGGCGGAGTCCTGGATGACGAGGTAGAGGGGCTGTTCGGTTTTGAGTGCCTTCAGGGAGTCTGGCTTGTTGGCTGCCTTGTTGAGGTAGATGGAGCTGATGCGCAGGGTCTCCGGTCTGGGGGTGGGGATGTTGGCTTGCGCCAGGACGGTGTCGGAGAGCTTGAGGCGGAAGGAATCGATGCTTTTGGGCTGTGCCGGGCTGTCCGGAGGGATGGACAAGGCGGGAATGGGTATGGAAGAAAGATTGATCATCTCCTGTGGTGCATCGTGCCGGATGGTGGAGATGGTTTCCCTGATGGTTGTACCGAGGGGTTCTTTTTTGAAGATGTCTGCCCCGATGAAGACGGCGCTGGCAATGATGACGACGACGAGGATGCCAGTGAAAATGGAGGAGAAGGTGGGGCGGAACTTGCCGTTGCCGCGCGATGTGGTTTGGCGGCTGTCGGAGGAGGATGTCTGGGATTGGCGGATATCTGTCGAGATGAGAGGAAGCCAGTTCTTCTGTTCGCGAGCGATGCGGAGTTCTTCGTGCGAGACGTTGATTGTGCTCAAGTCATCGCTTGTGGTAAGATGGAGGGCTTCCATCCATTCCTGGGCCGTGGCGTAGCGGTCTTCGACTTGTGGCATGAGTGCCTGGTCGATGCTTTGCAGGAATTCCTGAGTGTAGCATGCTGCCAGTTCCGGCATGGTGTGGAGTGGCACCATGGTGTCTGCCGAGAGGCGGACTTCGGCTCTTTCCGGCGGGTTGCCAGTGAGGAGGGCATAGAAGGTGGCGCCCAGAGAGTAAAGGTCGCTCCACGGACCGATGTTGCTGAGGCCGAGGGCCTGCTCCGGAGAGGAATAGCCATGCGTGGTCAGGACGGTGAGGGAAGTGATTTTGTTTGCGTGGCGAGCAGCACCGAAGTCGATGAGGACGGGCATTCCTTCCTGGGTGAGGAGGATGTTGCCGGGCTTGATGTCGCGGTGGAAGATGTCCTTGCCGTGAAGGTAGTGGAGGATGTCGAGTAGCCTGAAAAGGAGGCCTTTCATTTCATCTTCGGTGTACCTTTTGCCGGAGCTCATCAGGCGGTCCCCCAAATAATCAAGGGAGAGGCCGTTGATGTAGTCCATGGCAAAGTAGGCTGTACCATTGGTTTCGAAGATGGAGAGGATTTTGACGATGCCGGGGTGGTCTAGCTCGGCGATGGTGCGAGCTTCGTTGAGGAAGTTGCGGAGGGCCCAGTTGTAGTTTTCCAGATCATGCTGGTTATTAGGCACAATGAGGCCGTTGAGAGGGTCGCGATGGGAATAGGAGGAGGGGAAGTTTTCTTTAACGACGACGTATCGGTTAAGATAAATATCCCGCGCGAGGTAGGTAATACCAAATCCTCCATTGCCGAGGACGTGGTCTATTTCGTAGTGTTCCAGCCTTGTTCCGGCAGCGAGCTCACGTTGGAAAACAAAGAATTCGTCTTTGGCTGGCTCAGTTTCGGACTCGGTGGTGCCATCCAGTTGTTGGACATGACTGGAAAGTGTTTCGCGAACAGGCTCCTGTCCGGATTCAAGATTGTTTTCTCCAGTCTGTTCGCTCATGGAAGTATCAACGGAAGTATGCTCTGTCAGCAAGGGCAAACTACTTTTTTTGCAATGGGTTTGCAAGAGAATCGAGTCTCGAATGTGTCCTGCATGACGGTGATGAGTGGGCACATTCGAGGGCTCGTGGGGTGATGTTTATTTTGTGAAGAGAGAAATCTCTGCGGCCGAGATGTGATTTTTGTCCAAGGCTCGCGTTCCGGTGAAGCGGAAGTAGCGAATATTGGTTTTGAGGTGAGGCAGGGGGACAATTTGTTCGATGGGGTTGGCGCGCAGGTTGGAGAATTCTCCTTCGGCTGCTTTTACCCAGTTTTTGTTGTCGAGGCTGACTTCAAAAATGTACCGGTCAGTCATCCCGTGGGTACATTTGTCTTGGCGAGGGATGTAGGAGAAGGCTGAGACGGGGAAGGTATGGCCCATGTCCACGGTGATGCTCTGGGGTGGGTTCTTTTCTCCGCTGTCTTCGTGGGTGTGCCAGAAGGTGTTGGGATTGTCGTCGATGGCTTTTTCGGGCGATGATCCTGCTGTGGCAGAGATGACTTTCCAGTCCTTTTTGGAAATACCGAGGCGTGTGATGGCTGCGGGGCCGCTCTTGCCTTCGGTGTCAAAGACCCGTGCTGTGATGGTGCCACCCATGGGTAGGGGGAAGGGCTCTTGATACACCGGGGATTGGGCGGTGGGCTGTTTACCATCCAGGGTGTAATGGATGGCGCCAGTTGTTTTGGCCTTGATCTCGATGTTGTCTCCCTGGCGGCTGATGGCGGGTTGTGCCAAGGAAACAGGGCGCAGGAAGAGGGAGAGTTCCGAGATGCAGGGGACGTCCGGGCAGGAGGTGATGGTGAGACGCAATTTGTTTGTGGTCACCGGGGTATCCGTGGGGAGCATGACCTGATTGCCGATGGTTTTGCCGTCGATAATCTGCTTCCAGGCACCATTTTCCCAGGCTTCGATGCGGAAGGCTTCGACTCGCTGGCCGAGGCGGATTTGCTCTCTGAGCCTTACGATGTCGAAGGTGGCCTTTCTGGGCAGGGTGATTTCGACAGATGGGGTGTTGATGCCGTCATCAGTGGTCCAGTAGCTTTCAATGTCATCATCAAAGAGTTTTTCCGGGGAGAATTGAGGATCATTTCCGCGTGTGTTGGAAGCCTTGCCACGGGCTCCTCGGGCGAAGTCTTTGGAGTAGAGCTTGGCTCTGAGTTTCTGGAATTCAAGGAGGGCTTGTTCGTCGGCGGGGTAGATCTGCCCTTCTCGGTTGGGCGGGACATTGAGGATGAGATTGGCACCTCTGCCGACGCAGTCGATCCATACATCAAGCAAATGTTCGGGCGTTTTAACGGAGTTGTTGTAGCGTTCGTGCCAGAACCAGCCACTCCTGATGGAGGTATCTCCTTCAGCTGGTACCCAGCGGTTGCCGTGCGGGACACCATGGGCTGAATTTCCGGGTTTGTCCGTGTCTTCGGTGGCCCAGTGTGGGTAACCGACATGACCTGCTTCAGAGCCGCCCCAGCGGGCATCGCCCACGTGGCCGGCTCCCCAGATGATGCAGTTGGGCTGGAGTGCGCGAATCATGCTGACAATAGCGGGGAAGTTGTAGTAATCCTTCGGGATTGTCCGCGTGGTTTTTTCTCCGCCGTACCAGCCATCGCCGCCATTGGCTCCGTCGAACCAGATTTCAAAGATATCTCCGTATTTGCCGCTGAGAAGTTCGCGGATCTGGTTGTAATAATCCTTCAGGTATCCTTCTTTGCCATAGTCCTTGTGGTTGCGATCCCAAGGGGAGATGTAGGTGCCGAACTTGATGCCGTTTCTTTTACAGGCTTCCGCCAGATCTTTGACGAGGTTGCCCTGTCCGTTTTTCCAGGGGGCTTTGGTGATATTGTGTTCGGTTGTGTCGGTAGGCCAGATGCAGAATCCGTCATGATGCTTGGCTGTGAGGATGATGCCCTTCATGCCTGCCTGTTTGAAGAGTTTAACAATTTTTTCAGCATCAAAATTGACGGGATTGAACAGATCCGGGTTTTCATTCCCATACCCCCATTCATTTCCTGTGAACGTGTTGAGACCCAGATGGATGAATCCATAGTATTCCATCCGTTGCCAATCAACCTGCTGGGGCGTAGGTGTCGCCCCATAGGGCAGAGGCGCCTCAGCTGCATGAAGACTGGGAACAGACAGGGCGATTGTTGCCAGGATCAGCGATAATTGGGACAACTTAGTCATATCGGGGACTCTAACGCGACCTTGTCAAATGGCAAGATGATTCATTCCTCTTAAGGGGAAAGAGACATAAAACTCCTGCATAACCAAGGATTTCTCAGTTATGCAGGAACTGTAAGAATAACAGCAACCCCAGCAAAGGGGAGCGAGACGGAATGCTTAATCTTCGGCTCCAGCCAAGGCGGCAGCCAACATGCACCAAAGGTGAAGACCAACTCCTAACGGGCGGAGAAAATCAACCGAATAGCATAACAGAATGATGATGCACCAAGCGATTCCTCGGAGGATATATCCTTTGTAAGCCTGTCCGGCTCCGGGTAGAATCAAACTTAATAATGCGGCAAGGACTGGGTTGTAAGGTTTTCTTGCAACCCAGCATCTAGGGTAAGGATCTTCTGGCTGGTTCATCGTGTGTGATGTGACACTATCGACAGATGAGGTAAAAGATCAACTAAAATCGTCCATGATGTCCAAGTATTTTTACCGTAAGGCTTTTTCTTGCAGTGAAATAAAGGTTCATTTGCAGGATTGGGAGCTCTGTTGATTCGGTTTCTGTTGCTCTGAGAGCATAGTATGCTATATAGTGTTGCCATTGGGAAATTATTACCCCAAGTGATTTACGATGAAAAAGTACAGGAAAACAATTCTTATTTTAGGTGTGGCTCTCATGGTATCGGCGCCGTTTGCTTGGGCCGATTTTCCCGTTTATGCTGGGTCGTCCTATACCGTCGGGAAGAAAATGTGGAGTGGTTTTGCACAGGTTGAAGAGGCTGCCAGGCAGGGGGATGCCCTTGCTTGTTTTGCATACGCCTGGGCTCTGGATGAAGGGAAGGGGGTACGGAAGAATGATGCGCTGGCTCGGGAATGGTTTGGCAAGGCTGCGGAAGGTGTGAAGAAACTATCTTCCGAAGGAGATCTTGATGCGATGGCCGTATTGGGAGAGTTGTATGAAGAGGGCGATGGTGTTCCTCAAAACAAGGTCGAAGCTGCCAAATGGTACACCAAGGCTGCTGAAGCCGGGCACGCCTATGCTCTTTTTGCGCTTGCGGAATGCTACAAGGATGGAGATGGCGTGCCTCAGTCCCAGGAAAAAGCGCGCGAACTTTATGCCCAGGCTGTAGAAAAGGGCTACACCCAGGCTCAGGCAGCACTTCAGGAACTGAATGATGAAGAGTGATGCTCGTCTGATGTAAGGCATTGGAATGAAGGTGTTTTTCTTTGCATGAATGCCAAAAAAGCCAGGTGGACGGGGTACTCATTCTGTCCGCCTTCTTATTGAGTGGCTCCAAAAAATCAAACCAGAGGGAAAAATGTTGAAACTTTTTCCGATGAATGGAGTATAAGAGTTCGTGAACGGATTTTTGAAAACTGGTATTATAGTCGGCGTTGCAGCAGCAGGATGGGGTGGGTGGATCATGTGGAAATCAGAGGATAGTGTTCAAATTCAGTACAAAACATCACCTCTGGAAAAGTCGAATTTACGATTGACGATTGATTCGACGGGAACGGTTGAGCCTACCGAACTGGTAGAAGTCAGCGCCCAGGTGACGGGAATTATTCTCGAACTTGGCAAGGATGTGAATGGCAAGACGGTCGATTACGCCAGCGAGGTGAAGCAGGGGGAACTTCTTGCCAGAATTGACGATGTTGTCGTGAAGAATGATATCAAGCGTGCCGAAGCCAACATTGCCCAGTCCAAGGCGAACATCGCCCAGTGCGAGGCCAATATCCTCCAGGCGGAAGCTCAGCACCGCCAGGCAAAACGCGATCGCGCTCGTGCCGAGAAGCTCGGCCCCGGCGATGCGTTGTCCCAATCCAGCTATGATCAATACATTTCTGCGGAAGAGGTTGCCAATGCTGCCGTGGCATCCGCCAAGGCTTCCCTGGAGCAGGCTCAGGCTTCCCTGCAGTCGGCAGAGGCTTCCCTCGTGATCGAAAAGCGCAATCAGGAGTACACGACGATTACTTCCCCTGTGGACGGTACGGTTATTACGCGACTTTACAACGTTGGCTCAACGGTGGTGTCCAATATGAGTGCTACGACAATGTTCTACGTGGCAAAGGATTTGAATGATATCCAGGTTTGGGCTGCTGTGAATGAAGCGGATATTGCCAATATTCATCCTGGTCAGAAGGTTGTCTTCTCCGTAGATGCCTATCCGGGACGTTCCTTTAGCGGAACGGTCAACAAGATTCGCCCGAATGCGACGATGACCTCGAATGTAGTAACCTACATTGTGGAAGTGGACGCCAAGAACCCAAACAAGATTTTGCGCCCCTACATGACGGCTGACGTCAATTTCATTGTACAGGATCTTGTGGATGTGTTTGTGGTTCCGAATTCGGCGCTGAGGTTTTCGCCCACTCCGGACATGGTGGAGCCTGCCGTCAAGGAAGAATTCAAGAAGAAAAGTGAAGAACTCTACGCCAAGGCTCAGGAAGAAGTAGCCAAGGCGGATGGCAACGGCAAGGAACCTGCAAAGGAATTCTCCATCCTCTGGGAACAGAAAGGTAGTTTTGTGAGCCCGATTTGGGTGATGGCTGGTGAAACCAATGGGATGGTGACGCCCGTGGAATCCGATAAGCTGAAGGAAGGCATGGCTATTGTCCTCTCCGCCACGAGCGGTGATGGTTCCTCTGCTGACGCTGGCGATGATTCCGCCACGACTAATCCCTTCATGCCCAAGATGCCTTCCCGTAAAAAGAATCAAAGCAAGAAGAGCAGCGACAACGGCGGTCCCCCTCCTCGTCCCTGATCGTGGTGGCTTCCCCTCCACCCTTATTGCGGGGAAGGGAAGACGAGGTTGTTTCATTCTAAAAATAGTTTTATTCTGCTGTGATTACATTGCGAGACATAACCAAGGTGTACCATTTGGGCGAGATTGATCTGGAGGTACTCAAGGGGATTTCCCTGGAGATCAAGGAAGGTGAGTTTGTGTCCCTGACTGGGGCTTCCGGCTCCGGCAAATCTACCTTGATGAATATTCTGGGCTGTTTGGACCGTCCGTCAGCCGGGCAATACATTATTGCCGGTCAGGATGTTGCCGACGCGAATGCTGACCAGCGTGCTCTTTTGCGCAACAAGAGGATCGGCTTCGTGTTCCAGAACTTCAATCTGCTTTCCCGCACGTCGGCTCTGGAAAACGTCATGATGCCGGCTGCCTACTGCCACCCACCGAGGTCGATGAAGGAAATCCGTGAACGAGCTGAAGAGCTTTTGCACATTGTGGGGCTGGATGATCGCATGGATCATTCCCCCGCCCAGCTCTCCGGCGGCCAGCAACAGCGCGTGGCCATTGCCCGTTCGCTGATTAACAATCCCAGCATTCTGCTAGCTGACGAACCTACGGGTAACCTGGATTCCACTACTTCTCGCGAAGTGCTGCATATGTTCAGGGAATTGAATCGCGAACAAGGCATTACCGTCATTCTGGTGACGCACGACCCGAAGATTGCCTCCTTTACCGACAGAGCTATCCACATGGTGGACGGGCGCATCAGCGAAGGAGTTTCTTCCACCCTCAATGAGGACTCGTTATGAAATTTTCCCTTCTTATCAAAACCTGTATCCGTGCTCTTGTCCGTAATCCCATGCGGGCTTCGTTAACGATTCTCGGTATCATTATCGGTATTGCAGCCGTGATCGCCATGATGGAGATCGGGCAGGGCTCCACCGAACAGATCAAGAGTCAGATTGCGTCCATGGGAGCCAATACGCTCAACATTTTCCCAGGTTCGGTGACGCGAGGTGGCGTACGATCGGGAGCTGGCGGCCGGGCATCGCTGACCCCCGCCGACTGCGAGGCTCTTGCCATGGAATGTGAAACTGTCGTCCGGGCAACACCAGTGGTGCGCACCAGTGGTCAGATTGTCTATGGCAATGCCAACTGGAGTGCCGGTTCTATCGAAGGTGGCACGGTGGATTACCTTCGTATCCGCGATCTCATTGATCTGGAAAAAGGCAATCCATACACGGAGGCAGATGTGACCAGCGCCCGGCGCGTGTGTCTTCTCGGGCAGACGGTTGTACGGGAGTTGTTTGGGGCGGAAGATCCCGTCGGCAAGGATGTCCGCATCAAGAATGTGAGTTTCAAAGTGATTGGTGTTCTCAGAAAGAAGGGTGCCAACATGATGGGGCGCGACCAGGACGATATTATCGTCATGCCATGGACGAGTATTTCCTCTCGTTTGCAGGGTTTGGGCGGTTATTCTTCTGCAAGCACTTCTTCATCGACGAGTACGACAGTGAAAAATGCCCGTACCCTTTCCTTCCCGACGACATCGGTGAATTATTATGCCACGACGGAGAAGGAACCCTATTCGGACGCTCCGCATCCCCGTCGCTTCAAGACGATTGAGAACATCATGGTGGAAATCTCCAACCCTGAGAAATCCCAGCAGTGCATTGAGGAAATCACCCAGGTGCTACGTGCCCGCCACCGTCTTCTGGATAGCGATGATGACGATTTCCGCGTCTGGGACATGGCTGAAATCTCTCGCGTGATGAGTTCTACCTCCGAGGTGATGACCAAGCTTCTGCTTGTCGTTGCCATGATTTCCCTCGTTGTCGGTGGCGTTGGCATCATGAACATCATGATGGTGTCTGTGACGGAACGCACTCGCGAAATCGGCCTTCGCATGGCCGTGGGGGCTCGCCCTCGCGACATCATGCGCCAGTTCCTTTTGGAAGCCATTCTCCTGTGCCTGATTGGTGGAGCCGTTGGTATCATCTTTGGTCGTACCGTGTCTTTGGTCGTCAGTCAGGTGCTCAAGTGGCCGACTTCATCGGCTCCCGAAGCTATGGTTCTTGCCGTTGTTGTTTCGGCAGCAATTGGTTGTATATTCGGGTGGTATCCGGCCTGGAAAGCATCCAAGATGGACCCGATCGATGCCTTGAGGCATGAATAGGATGCCTCATTCCCATCATCTGACAATTTTATTCCCCTTTCATACCCCTTTTTCATCCTATGAAACTAGCTTCTTACCTTTGCCTTTCCACCTGTTTGTTGACGTCCTGCATGGTCGGTCCGGACTTTGCCAAGCCCGGAAATAACCTGCCTGCTTCGTGGGTGACAGCTACGCCACCCAAATCAGACGTCAAAGGCCTGGCTGACTGGTGGACGATCTTTGGCGATCCGCAGTTGAACCGTCTTGTGGGACAGGCCGTAGCCGATAACCCTGACATGAAGATGGCTCTTCTTCGCGTGATGGAAGCCCGTTCTTCCGCCAAGATAGCGGGTGCCTCGCTTCTCCCATCAGCCGGTGCGTCCTTTGGTGCCAACCGAGGGACGGATAACGGATGGAGCTCATCTTCTTCCTCATCCTTCTCTCTGGGAGCGGATGTCTCGTGGGAGCTGGACGTCTTTGGCGGCAACCGCCGAACGGTGGAAGCAGCCATGGCGACTTTGCTCTCGACGGAAGCCAATGCCCTTTCCGTGCGAACTGCCCTGATGGCCGAAGTGGCGACGACATACTTCTCATGGATCGCCTCTGTAGAAGAATTGCGCGTTGCCAGGGAACAGCTTGAACTTCAGAAAAAGACTCTGGATATCGTCCAGCGCCGCAAGGATTCCGAGCTGGCTTCATCTCTGGATCTTGAGCAGGCCAAGGCACAGGTTGCCGGTACGGAAGGCAATATCCCGGTGATGGAGGCTAATATGAAGGAAATGGAAAACACCCTCAGCGTGCTTCTTGGTTCGTATTTGAAGAAGGGGTTCCTGACCGTACCTTCTCTGGCGATGACGGGCAAATTGCCGACGGTGCCCGTGGGATTGCCTTCGGAGCTTCTGCGCCGTCGCCCCGACGTGATTGGGGCTGAAGCCGACCTTCATACCGCAGTCGCCAATGTGGGAATTGCCATTTCTGATTTGTACCCGCGTTTCAGCCTGACGGGATCCGTTTCATCCGGGGCTCGCTCCTTTGAAGAAGTCTTCCGTAGCCATTCGGCAGATTGGTCGCTTGGCAGCAACATCTCGCAGTCCTTGTTCCGTGGTGGAGAGCTTCGCGAACGAGTGAAGATGCAAAAGGTGGCTTCCGAACGCGCCGGTGAAGCTTATCGCAAGGTACTCATCACAGCCGTGAGTGAGGTGGAAAGCGCCTTGATTGATTACGCTTCCAGCAAGGAAAGGCTTACTTACCTGATTGCTCAGAATGAGTCCAACAAGAAGGCGGCCAAGTTCTCTCTGGATTTGTACACTTCCGGGCAGACGGACTTCTTGAATGTGGTGACGGCTCAGAGTTCCTGGTTGCAGTCTGAAGTGGCTATCGTATCCATGCGGCAGAATATCCGCAAATCCGTTGCCAGGCTGGCCCTTGCCTTGGGCGGCGGTTGGTAATCTATGCTCCCGGGCAGGTGGTTGCCTGTGCTTTTACACTTCCCGTTCTTATCCCTGCTTATGGCTTGTTGCCGGGGCGGGGTAGGGCGGGAATGTGGTATTCGATGGCGTAGAGCGGTTTGCCCAGGGTATTGGTGATATCGGCACGGCTAACCATGATTCCTCCACAGGATTCCGGGATGCGCCGGCTGGCGATGTTGCGCCTGTCCGCCTTGTACACAAAGTGGTCGATGTCGAGGTGGAAGGAGGCAAACTCCATGATCCCCAGGATGGCTTCTTTGCCATATTTGTGTCCATGGGCTTCCTTTTTGAGCCAAAGCCCCAGCTCCGGGGTTGATGTGTGGGATTCGTGCAGGCCGATGCAGCCAAGGAATTCTCCCGTTTCCACCTGAGTGATGGCATATTCCAGATCGGTTCCTTCCTGTCTGGCTTTGATGGCGCTTTGGATGAAGGCCTGTGTATCCGCGATGTTGCAGGTGGGTTGGGGAATCATGTACGCGGTGATATCCGAAGTGAAAAAACGGAACACGTCATATTCAAAGCGTGCTGAGAGTGGGAGGAGTTTCAAGCGTTCTGTCACGATTATGGTATCGGATATATTCATGGTTCAATTCAGTAGGAATGATCCAGATGGGAACGCAACCATGGAGCCGTTGGTGAAATGTTGCATGCGGCAATTTCGCGCGGAGTACCTTGATCGACGATGATACCGCCATTTTTGCCAGCACCGGGTCCCATGTCAATCATCAGGTCGGCGGCGGCAAGCATGTCCAGGTTGTGCTCGATGCACAGGATGGTATGCCCGGCGTCTCTCAATGCGCTGAGTGCCTGGATGAGCATGGCGACTTCTTGGAAGTGAAGCCCGGTGGTCGGTTCATCCAGAATGAAGAGGCTGGGGGGGAGACCTCCCGGATTGTCCGGGATTTTGGCTAGCTCCGTGGCAATCTTGATGCGCTGAGCTTCGCCTCCGGAAAGGGTTGAGGAGGGGCGATCCAGTGCCATATAACCGAGGCCGACTCGTTGAAGGCTCCTGAGGACGGCGGCAGCCCTCGGGATGGGGGAGAAGATGTCCAGAGCTTCATCGACACTGAGTGCCTGGAGCTGGGCAATGGATTGTCCGCGCCAGGTGACTTCCAGGGTTTCCCGGTTGTAACGTTGCCCCTGGCAGGCATCGCAGGGCACGATGACATTGCTGAGGAAGTGCATGTCCACCTCAATGAAGCCCGTGCCGAGGCAGCGTTCGCAGCGTCCGCCTCGTACATTGGTGGAGAAGCGTGACGCGGTGTACCCCCTCTGGCGCGAGAGAGGCAGGCTGGCGAACAGTGGACGCAGAATACTCAGGAAGCCTGTGGCCGTTGCAGGAGTGGAACGTGGCGATTGCCCAATGGGTGATTGGTCGATGAGGGCGAAGCGTGAGAAGGAGTCCGCTCCGAGCAAGGAATCCCAGAATGGCCCCGCTTCGCAAGAGCCCGATTTCAAGGCTGGAATCAGGCAATCCATGATCAGGGTAGACTTACCGGAACCAGATGGGCCGGACAGGCATGTGAGAGCTCCGCCGGGAAGGGTGAGATCCACATGCCGCAGGTTGTGAGCGTGAGCTCCCTTCAGGATGAGGGATGGGGCTGTGCTCTCTCTGCCCAGGAGGGGAGAGCTGGGCATTTTTTTGGCTCCGGAGAGCCAGCAACCTGTGATGGATTGCGGGGCGGTGAGGATTTCCTTCGGTGTGCCCTGGAAGAGGATATTTCCTCCGAGGGGACCGGAGCCGGGGCCCATGTCCACGAGGCAATCTGCTTCCCGGAGCAATTGTTCATCATGCTCGATGACGAGAATCGTATTGCCGAGGTCACGCAGGCGTTTGAGAGCCTTGATCAATCTGTCCGTGTCTTCGGGGTGCAGGCCGATGGTGGGTTCATCCAGAATGTAGAGGACTCCGGAAAGCCCTCCCCCCAGCTGGGATGCCAGACGGGCGCGTTGGAGTTCTCCTCCAGAGAGCGTTGCCGCCGGGCGTGAGAGGGACAGGTAACCTAGTCCGAGAGATTCGAGGAAGCCCACGCGTTTTTCGATCTCATCCTTTACTTGGCGGATGGCAGGCTCCATGAGATGGGGAATTTCCAGATGTGCCATGCTGCGGGAAAAATCCTCAAGCGGCATGTCCATAAGCTGGGGAAGTGAGACTTCCCGTCCGCTTTCGACACGGAGGGTGACGCAACGAGCAATGGCATTGAGGCGTTGTCCGCGGCATTCCGGGCACAGGGACGGGCGTTTAGCCTTTTTCCCCGTGGAGGGGTGGGCGGTATTGCCCATGCCTTGGCAAACGGGGCAGTACCCCAGGGGCGAGTTGAAGGAAAAATGCCTGGGGGTGAGCTGGGGGAGGATGAAGCCAGTGTCTGGGTTGCGGTACCGGGTATGGAAGGATTCCAGATGTGGCTCCGCATCTCTCGGCTGGAGCAGGGCGCGTATCTCATCTGGATTGATGCGGAAGGCCGTTTGCATGGAATCGGCCAGTCGTGAGGCAGATTCTTCACCACGCAGAATGATGCGGTCGATGACGATGGAGAGTTGGTCCGGAATCCTGGGCAACTTCTCATTAAGGATATCGTCGATATCCCGGATGTCACTATCCCACATGACGCGCAGGAATCCCTGCCGCAGGAAATCGCGCAAGACTCCTTCCACATCATCCTCATTTCCGGAGAAAAGGGTGGGAGGCACGGGCGTCAACAGGGTGAGGCGAGTACCTTCCGGGGCGGCCAGGAGAGCATCGGCAATGGTGTCGGAGCTCATGCGGACGAGTTCCCTCCCGGTGTCCGGGTCGTGTGGAATACCTATAGCGGCAAAGGCAACGCGCAGGTAGTCGATGATTTCCGTGATGTTGCCCAAAAGAGAGCGGGGGCCATATTGACCGGGAGACTGCTCCAGGCAGAGAGCCGGGGGAAGGCCGGTGATGGAGTCAGCATCCGGCTTGTCCGGCTGGGTCAGTGACTGACGGATTTTGGATGAGAGGCAGTCGAGAAAGCGGCGTCTCGATTCTGCGAACAGGGTATCGACAGCCAGTGTAGATTTGCCGGAACCGGATGGGCCGCAGAGGACAATCAGAGCGTTGTGGGGCAGATCGATGTCGATGTTCCTCAAATTAAACTGCCTGGCTCCGCGTACCGATATGGGGAGCTTGGAGTTCATGTGGGGATCTTCTTCGAGTATTGACCGAAGTGGGACCCTCCCTCTTCGATGACGAGGTTGGGGCAAAATACATCGCCGAGAATCTTTCCTGTTTTGGTGATGACGATTTTTTCGCGGCAGTACAGGGTGCCGTTGAAGACTCCGGCAATGATGGCGTTAGTGACGTACACAGGCTGGACGAAGGTGGTGTTGATCCTGCGGTCGAGAATGAGCTCACGCGCAATCAGTCTGCCCTGAATGTGCTGGTCGTCCCTGATGGTGCAGGTGCCGGAACAGGTGAAGTTGCCGGAAATCCTGCCAAGAAGAGTCAAGTGGTGGGCTTCAATCGTGATTCCTTCCCGGCGCGTGCCTTCGCGCACCAGAACATTGCCGCGCGTCTTGGCAACGGTACGGTAGGATCGGCTGTGGATGGCAATGTCATCAAGGTTGATGTAGGCGGCACAGTGGTGGCAGCGTGCGGAAAGGGCTGCTTCCGGGACAAGGGAAATGCGGCCGCATTCAAAGCAGATCACTGGCCTCTGGGCGATGTCCGTTTTCGAGTTGTCACCATTGCTGTCTGATACGCTGGTGGATGCGACAGCTTGTTTCCGAGGTGCCTCCTCCACCTTCCTTTTGCCGGAAGGGGCATTCGTTTTGCGCGGGAGTGGGTGAAAACCTTGTTGCGGATCCATGGAGATAATGCTGTTGATGAGTGCCGGAGAAAACGATACCCCTGCGCGCCGGATGACGGAGGGGTATCATGAAATGGGTGGAAAAGCGGATCAATATGTTGCGCCGTTTCTCCGATGGTTGCTGGAACTTATTCCGTGACGAAGGAAGCTGTTGCAACATCATCAACAGAGAACTCGCTCTGCTTGACGGAGTAGGCTTCCGGTGCCTGAGGCTGGGGGATGGAGGTCGAAGCAACGCCGACGGTGGAACGACCGATGAAGATGGCTCCGGCTTCGACGGAGAACTGGGCGGCTTTGATGTCGCCGACGAGTTCGGCCGTTGCCTTCAGCTCAACGCGGTCAGTGACGGTGATGTTGCCGATGACCTTGCCGTGGATGGTGACGGATTTGGTATTGATCTCAGCCTTGATCTCAGCATTTTCACCAATGGTCAGTATACCGTCGGAGAGGATTTTACCTTCGACATAGCCGTCGATCAGCAGATCATCGACGAAACGCAAGGTGCCCACCACTTCAACGTCCGAGTTCAGAACGTTGCGGGTAATAGCCTGTGGGGCACGAGCCATCGGGCTTTGCGTCGTGAAAGAAGGGGGATCGGCAACGGGTGTATGGGCTTCGTCGTAAGAGGAAGGATTCCATGCAGGTGCGGGAGGTTGCTGGTACGTATCCTGGGAATCCGTATCAGAAGGCGTTGAGGAAGGGGGTACCGTTTTGAATGACTTGAACATGATGGTCGTATGGGGGGTAAAAGTTGCCGTAGGAGAATTCCGAAAGGAATCTAGAATAGATACGTTGCAAATGGAATATTTTTTATCGTATGCAACGAAAAAAATCAATTATTTTCGTCTTTCCCAAGCCAGGGCTGGCTAGCGGCTGCTCTTCCCTTTGGGTGACTTGGAAATGATGTTTTTTTCTTCCTCTAATTCCTTTTTATACAATGGATAGTTTTCTTTTTCCCCTTCGGAAGGATCGGGATATTCAAGGCGAAGGGAAGCCAGTTTTTCGACGATGGCAGTGAGGACGACAATGCGTGCAAACCATTTGTTATCGGCAGGGACGACGTACCAAGGAGCTTCGGGGGATGATGTGTGCCGAATCATGCTTTCAAAGGCCTTTTGGTAGTCATCCCATGAGGCGCGTTCATGGATGTCAGAAGGGGAAAATTTCCAGTTTTTGTCTGGAGTGTCCAGGCGTTGCAGGAAGCGTTTTTTTTGTTCCTCGGGCGAGAGATGAAGGAAGAATTTGATGATGTGAGTTTTGTTACGCCCGAGATGGGCTTCCATGTCGCAAATGGACTTATAGCGTCCTTTCCAGAATTTTTTATCGGCCTTGTTAGGAGAGAATCCTTCTGTCTCCAGGATTTCTGGATGAACTTTGGTGATGAGCACTTCTTCGTAGTAGGAGCGGTTGAAGATGCCGATCATGCCTCGTTTGGGCAAGCACTGGTTTGTCCTCCATAGGAAATCGTGAGCCAGTTCGTCGTGAGAAGGCTGTTTAAAGGAATCCACGCGACATCCCTGAGGGTTGACGCCGCTCATGACGTGTTTGATGGTGCTGTCCTTGCCTGCGGCATCCATGGCTTGCAGAACGATGAGCAGGGAATGGCGGGCGCTGGCGTAGAAGACCTCCTGGAGGGATTCCAGATAGCTGATACCGTTTTCCAGCTTCTCCATCAAAGCCTTTTTCTGTTTCTTTCGGAAGGGTCCTGTATCCCCCGGGTCGTGTGATGAGAGGTGGAAGCCTTTGCCATCCGTGATGCGGTATGGTTCGGCAAACTGACGGCACATTTTGGCGATGTCCTGTGGGGAAGATTGAATGTTGATGGATGACTGGTTCTCCATGAGTGTTCGACACGAAAAGGCTCCCCATTGTTCAAATGGAGAGCCTGCGGAGAGGGGAGACTGAGTCGTAGTACAGAGTTACTTAAGCTGAGCTTTTTTACCTTCTTCGATCAATTTCCAGAAGGTTTTGGATTCTCGCAGTATATCATCTTCTGTGCCGCTTCCCAGTTTGGAGCGGAAGAGGAAATCGGAGAAGCTGTTTTTGTTCAAGACCCGGTGGACGACGACTTTTCCGTCCAGGATTTCAAAGTAGATTCGGTAATCCTTGGCTCTGAATCGGTACAGTGATTTGCCATCGTGTTCGATTTTCCCGAATGATGTACCGGACATGTTTTGGAGGGTAGATTCCGATACTTGGAATTCTCCTAAGAGGTCCAGTTGTTCCAATGTTGGAATTTGTGAGATTTCAGCAGCACTGATCTCATTGAAGACGATTTGAAGCATGACCTCTTTTGTAGTAGTAATAATTAGCTTGATCAAGCCCGTATCGCTACCAAAGCCATGAAAAGTCCTGTCGTCCGCATTTTTTATATAACGCAATTGAGAGTGATGCCCGGAAAGCGGCGGATCAGGTGTTGCTACCTCTGAAGAACGGGCACGATATTGTCGAAGCTCAAGCGCTTCGTCCCTCGGATTACTTCGATGCGAATGGGTTTGTCATCCGCAATGTAGTGAACGGCATTGAGAAAGTCACTGTATTGGCGAATAGTCTTGCCGTTGAACGAGGTGATAATGTCTCCGGGCCGGATGCCGGCGCGATCCATAGGACTCCCGGGGACGACTTGCACGACTTCCGGCGTGCTGCAATTGACATCCATCTGGAACCCAAGGCGGACTCTTCCTGCTTCGGGGTGCTGGGCAAAGAAGGTGACGAATTCTGCGGGCAGAAGGTAATAGCTCCCAGTATTTTGAGACAGGCTCGTCATGACGAAACCAACGAATGCCCCTTTTGAGGTAAAGCAGGCTTGCCCCCGGACGGGACGCACCGTGTCGGTGGGGAACTGTACTCTGTAGAGTGGGATGATAAAACTGATACCGGAGTGGTAGTGTTCCTCTCCAATGTAAACCCCATTGATGGCATTGCCATCGTTGTCATAAAAAACGATCTCTTCTCCCCGGGTCATGTCGGAAGCTCTCGTCGTTTTGACGATTTGTTCTTCGGGGGAGGCGGATGAGAGCCTGAACAGAGTCAGGCCCATCCCGCTTCGATAGGGCAAGACTGAGCAGGGGATCGCTTCCCCTGTCTGGTCTTGTGATCCTGAAGGTAAAACGGAAAGCTTGCATGGCACTTTGATCGCAGGGATGCCTGCGTATGGGATCAATGCAGCGACAAGATCTTTCTGAACGAGGACGACATTGGCAACAACTGATGTCTGTTGATTGTCATCCGTACAAAGCAAACGGAAAGAACCGTTGGTGGCCAAGGCAACTGAATGAGCGCATACCAGCCCTAATGCGATGGCAAATAATGGTCTCATGCAGCCGAAAAGGTAGTAAGTTGGCTGATTAGAAGTCTGCCAGTTGCCTGGTGATCGGGAGAACCTTCTCCTTCTGTTCCGCGTCCTGGGCGTCCCTCTGGCTGGAAGGAACGTTTTCAATGATCAGCACTTGTTGTTCCTGGCTGACGGGAGTCTGCGAGACTCGGTCACCGGAAGAATAAATCTCGGAGGTGGGATCGCCTTCGGAGGAGAAGACAATCGCGCATGCGATGACGGCCGTACAGGCCCCCATGCTGCCGTATGCCCATTTCCAACCATTGAAGTTTTGGAAGTACGCGTGGATGTGTTCCTTGAAAAGAGAGAAGGACGATTGACGAACAATTTCGGAAGTGCTGCGTTTCTGGAAATCACTCAAGAAACGGTCTTCGAAATCGTCCGGATAGGGGGTTTCCGCTCGGAGGGTTGCCAGCATATTGACAAGTTGTTCCTCGCGGGAAATGTTTGTTTTTTGATCCATGTCGGAGATTTTGTTGAATTGTTGTTGGCTAGAATCCGGCGGACGGAATGCATCGCAACTGGATGGGTTGACAATTCCCAAGCCTGCCGTGTTCAAAAAAGATATATTTTTTTTAATCGAGATATTCTGCCAAAAGCCCCTGTAGCTGTTTATGCGCGTAATGGAGACGGGATCTCATGGTACCTTCCGAGATGCCCAGCATGGTGCTGATCTCGGCGTGGCTCAATCCCTTGACATCATGGAGAATGACTATTTCACGGTGTTTGTCGGATAACTTGAGGAGGGCTTCGCGTATTTTGTCCTTCAATTCGGTCATTTGAAGAACCTTTTCCGGGTCGGCTTCGTGCGACTCGTCCGCCATAGACATGTCCTTCTCCTCATGGGAACCATATTCGTCATCATCGAGACTGAACATGGCACGTTTGTTGCGCTTTTTGAGGAAATTCCTGGCGTGATTCAGCGCGATGGAATGAAGCCAAGTGTAGAAGGCGCTTTGTCCGTTGAAGTAGCGGAGTGAGCGGTAAGCTTTGGCGAAAGCTTCCTGGGCGATGTCGTAGGCATCATCGTAACTGTCCGTCATCTGGTAGAGGACAGAGTGCAGTTTACGGCTATGCCGCCTGACAAGCTCGTCATAGGCACGGGATTCCCCCTCCTTGGCGAGCTCGACAAGCTGGACGTCAGTCATGTCTTTGATGGAGCCGGAACTGTTCATAGGTACATCAGTTTTTTAACTATGCATGAATGGTTGCCTTGTGGGCAACCATTCTTTTACAGAGGTAGGTCATACGCACGCCCGTCTTCGCCCAAAATCCATTTGATGTAGGCGATGTTGACGGTGGTGTAACCGCCGGGTGTCGGGTATTCACCAGAGAAGTACCAATCACCACATGGGCCTTCGATGCTCTTGTGGAGGTCTTCGATAGTCTGGAAGATGACTTCGACGGGGCACTGCGCATCGTGCGGGGTGACGAGACGCGTGATTTCGTCGGTGATTTCCTGATCAGTGAACGGGGCGTAGATGGCTTTGACGCAATTACGACGTTCTTCCTTGGGCTTGAGAAGTTCTTCCTTGCAAGCTTGATAGACTTCGTCGAGAAGGCGAGCCATACCGCGTTTCTTGATCAGGGAGATGGCCGCTTGGAAGGCGATAAATTTGCCAAGTTCCGACATGTCGATGCCGTAGCAGTCCGGGTAGCGAACCTGGGGTGCCGTCGATGCGATGACGATCTTGCGCGGCTTGGCTCGCCCCAGGATGCGAAGGATGGACTTGCGGAGCGTGGTACCGCGGACGATGGAGTCGTCAAGGGCGACGAGGACGTCATCCGGGCCGATGGCGCCATAGGTCAGGTCATAGACGTGAGAGACGAGCTGGGCACGGCCTTTTTCCTGAGTGATGAAGGTACGCATCTTGATGTCTTTATGCGCAATCTTTTCCCCGCGTGGCCAGCGTTTCAGAATGGCTTTGTCGAGGAGTTCCTCAGTGATGGTGCCATTGCTGAGGGCATCGAGAAGGATCTTGTGGACGCGCTTGCGACGGTAGAGGCGGAGACCTTCCAGCAGGCCGTAGTAAGCGGTTTCAGCCGTGTTGGGGATGTAGGTGATGGCCGCTTTGTCAAAATGGTCTTCGAGGGATTCGACGACGCGCGGCGTGAGGGCTGCGCCCATGGCTTTGCGTTCGCGGTAAATGATGGGGTCGTTACCTCGGGAAAAGTAGATTTTTTCGAAGGAACATGGTGCTGGCTCCTGGGGAGTAGTGTAGGGCGTGATGTCGTATCTGCCGTCGGACTCAATGGTGAGTACGTGTGCCGGAGGCAGTTCTTCAACTTGTTCACTTTCCACTTCAAACACTGTCATGAGCGGAACCCGTTCAGAGGCGACGGCAATGTATTCGTCCGTAATGAGGTAGTGGCAGGGGCGGATGCCGTGCGGGTCGCGCAGGCAGAAGAAGTCGCCATTGCCGATGGCTCCGAGGATGGTGAAACCACCGTCCCAAGTTTCAGCCGAGGAACGGATGAGCTGGGGGATGTCCAGGTAGTCGGAGATAAGCTTGGGAATTTCCGGCCCCGGGATGCCTTGCTTTCTGTATTTGCGGTAAAGCTCATTGTGAGCTTCGTCAAGGTGGTAGCCGATTTCTTCAAGCACCGTTTGGGTGTCTGTTCCGAAGACGGGGTGTTGACCGCGAGCGATGAGGCGCTGGTTGAGTTCCCCGGCGTTGGTCATGTTGAAATTGCCCAGCACCATCAGCGTGCGCGTCGTCCAGTTGGTACGGCGCAGATAGGGATGGCAGGAGCCTTCATCAAACATGCCGGAGGTGCCGTAGCGAAGGTGTCCCATGAGGATTTCGCCACCGTAATCGAATTCGCGTTTGACGGCTTCGGGATCGGTCAGATCAATCTGTCCCTTGCGAGACTTCTTGTTCAGTTTTTTAATCTGTCCGTTGAAGATGTTGGGCAAGGCATCCTTGCTGGCATCGCGAGTACGAAACAGGTAGGGTTGGCCGAGGGGCATGTTCAGCTTGACGCAGCCGACACCGGCTCCGTCCTGACCACGGTTGAATTGTTTCTCCATGAGGAGGAACAATTTGTTGAACCCCCAGAGGCAGGATCCGTATTTTTCTTGGAAATAGGAAAGTGGTTTGAGGAGACGGATGGCGGCGATGCCGCATTCGTGTTTCAAGAAGTCGCTCATTGAAGTAAAAACTTAAATTCTTGCTGCCTGTAAGCTTTTACTTGTTGTCGGCGACTTTGACAGTAATGCCAGCGCCTTCTCTGAGTGTTCCGATTACTGTTCCGCCGGGGCCTGCTGTGATTGCTGCTTCCACGTCTTCGGGTTTGACGATGGCGATCCAGCCGATACCCATGTTGAAGGTGTTGAAACGGTCGTTGTCATCGACGTATTGGAGGACTTTCTGGACGGGGGTATTGTCCCAGTATGGGATACAGAGGTCGGCTCCGAAGTCGCCAAGGAAGCGTTCCAGGTTTTCCGGAAGTCCGCCGCCAGTGATGTGGGCGTATGCCTTGGGAGTAACGCCAAGCTTGCGCATGTCTGCTACGACATCATGGTAGAGGCGCGTTGGGGCGAGCATGGCGCGGAGTTCTTCTTCGTCAACTACATCGGGGTTGCTTTCAAGGACGCGGCGCACGAGGCTCCAACCATTGGCATGGAAACCGTCGGACTTGTAGCCGATGAAAACGTCGCCGGGCTGAACCGTGGTCGGATCGATCATCTGGCTCTTTTCACAGCAACCGATGCAGAAGCCGGAAAGTTCGACGATGTCTTCTGGAACGACTCCGGGCATTTCAGCCGTTTCACCACCAGCGAGGATGCAGTTGCAGGATTCGAGGTAGTCGCACATACCGGCAACGAGACGGGTGATGCGGTTGCGTTCCTTTTCGACATTGGAGATACCGAGGTAATCGAGGAAGAGCAGGGGATCTCCGCCAGTCGTCAGAATGTCGTTGACGTTCATGGCGACGAGGTCCTTACCTGCTGTTTCGGCCATGTCCATTTCAAAAAGGATTTCTGTTTTGGTACCCACACCGTCGCAACCAGTGACGATGACGGGTTCTTTGTAGGAACTCAGATCGTAGGCAGCGGCAAACAGGCCGAAAGCCTGGTGCAATTTGCGGTGTTTCTGAGTACGCTTAACGTGTGCACTGATGTCGGATACGAATGAGGCAGCTTCCTTCGTATCCACTCCCGATTGCTTGTAGGTCAATTTACCGGACATGTGAAGAGGACTTGGTGGCTTTATCGTAATGATAGACGAGCCTCTAGGCTAGCCCAAAAACATATTTCTGCGTTCATCAGCTTCACTGTGGCGTTTTCACTTCACGGCATTTGGATTTGTACGAATGAAAAAAGGCCATTCGCCCGTCGATGGGGAATGGCCTGGGAAGGATAGGTGAATCAGGAATCGAGAGTTAGCCGATCCAGTTCCAGGTAATCGGGATGTCGATGTCGGGATGGAGGCTCTTTTTGACCGGGCAGGTCATGGCGGCATTTTCCAACATCTCGCGGTCCGGATGGTCAGCGGGCAGGGGCACGGTGATGGTGACTTCCAGTTTGCCGATACGGCGTGGGTCGGCATTCATGTGCTTGCCAACTTCGATCGTCATGCCTTCAACAGGGATGCCCTTTCTTTCGGCAACGATGCCTATGATGGTAGCCATGCATCCGGCCAGAGCAGCGCCAACCAGATCGGTGGGGGAGAAGCTTTCGCCCTTGCCGTGGTTGTCCAGAGGAGCGTCCGTATAAACCTGTGCCCCGGACGGTTCGTGAACCGCAGAGCAGCGAAGGCCGCCTTCGTAGCGTGTGATTGTTTTTACCATGTCACTATTCTATACCTCTAATGGACTCGTGCAACTCCCAAAAGATTGTCAAGGGGGGTAATTCTGTTAAAAATGTTGGCATGAAACAGTTTTTTACACAATGTGCCCTTGCCCTGGCTCTCCTGTGTAGCTGGTGGCAGCCTGCTGTCGCTGCTACTGGCACCGCAGGTTTGCCGGATGGACTGGGTTTGCCCGGTTTGGGGGGGATGATGGATGAGGAAGCATCGTCTTCCATGAAGGCGTCGAAGATCGTAGCAACGGTCGATTCCTATGCTAACAAGCCTTTTATCGTTGTGGCGGAAATCCAATTGCTTGGGGCTTGGCATGCCTATTTTACGAATCCCGGAACGGTAGGCTTGCCTGCCGAAGCTGTGATGAAGCCAGTGCCGGGCTTTGAAATCAAGGGCCCGTTCTGGTCGGTGCCGACGCGTTCAAGTTCTGATTTGGGTGTGTTTTACGGGTACTCTTCTCCCCGGGCTGCTTTTTTGGTGACGCCGGGGGCTGATGCTCCGGACAAGGCTGATTTTTCGGTTGAAATGACTTGGCAGGCCTGTCGCGATGGAGAATGCCTATCACCGGAGACGAAGAAGCTGGGTTTGTCTCTTTCCCGTGGGGAAGGACACGCCACTACCGATGCCGCATCTCTGTTGAAGGGCATTGTGGGGATCGAAACTCCCTCATGGGCACGTGGCCTCCAGGCGACGACGTCTGTGAATGGCACGAAAATTGCCCTGCATGTTAAGCTGGGCTCTGATGCCGTGTTGCCGGAGGGCAAGCCCGTTTATTTCTTTTCCCTGACGGGGGAAATCATGCCGACTGCCAATCAGGTTTGGAAAAAGAACAGCGATGGCAGTTACACAATGGAGATGGAGCGGAACATGAATGAAGATACGCTGTATCCCAATTCCAATGTAGGTGAGGGGGACAAGCTTCTTCCCGTTTCCGTACTCAAGGGTGTGCTGTCTATTGATGGAGAAGGTGTCCTGATTGATGCGCCTTTGGCATCCACTTCTTCTTCGGTTGTTGTGACTTCTGTCTCGCCTGCTGACAATTCCGCCGTGGGGATGGCTACTATTGAAGAGGAAGCGCCCGGTCTCTTGATGATCTGTGCCTTATTGTTTGTGGGTGGTTTGATTTTGAATTTGATGCCCTGCGTATTTCCTGTGCTGGGCTTGAAGGTACTGAGTTTTGTTCAGTTGGGAGGAGGTGAACGTCGCAAGGTCTTTTCCCATGCGATGACCTTTGTCTTTGGTGTAGTAGCATCGTTTTGGGCGATAACAGTGATTCTTATCATCCTGAAATCTGGTTTGGAAGGTACTGGGCAGACTGTTAACTGGGCATTCTGGATGGAAAACCCGTGGGTGATTTACCTTCTGATGCTCTTGATGCTGATTTTGGGCATGAGCATGTTCGGAATCTTTGAAATCGGTGTGGGTGCAACAGCCGTTGGCAATGAACTTCAGAGCCGCAAGGGCTATTCCGGTTCCTTCTGGTCGGGCGTGCTGGCTACTGTCGTGGCGACGCCTTGCAGTGCCCCGTTTTTGGGGACAGCTATTGCCCCGGCATTGGCTCTACCCTCGCTGAGCATGTGGCTTGCCTTTACCTGCATGGGTTTGGGGATGGCATTCCCCTACGTGATTTTGGGGGCATTCCCAGTATTGGTGAAGTATTTGCCGAGACCTGGAGCCTGGATGGAGTCCTTTAAGCAGGGCTTGTCTTTCTTCCTCTTTGCTGCTGCGGCATGGCTGCTGTGGGTGTACATGGGATTTTTTACAGATTCCGGACTACTCTTCAATGCTTTGGTGGGGCTGGTTGTCTTCTGTGCCGCAGGCTGGGTTTACGGGAGATGGTGTCCGATGTACAAGAGTGCTCGAATACGCCTCATTGGAGGAGCTGTTGCTCTTATCCTTTGCGTTCTCGGCGTTTGGTATTCCATGCCGTCTCCTCAGGACGATTCCGTGGCTTCCACCGAACAATCGCAGGATGCCGTCTGGCAAACCTGGTCACCGGAAGCCGTTGATTCTGCGTTAAAGGCCGGGCATCCGGTGTTTGTCGATTTCACCGCCCGTTGGTGTCTGACTTGTCAGGTCAATAAAAAGGTTGCCTATACGGAAGAGGTTAAAAAACTGATGAAAGACTACGGAATGGTCTTGCTTCGGGCGGATAAGACAAGACCGAATTCGGCTATCGACAATGCCCTTAAGGAATTGAAGCGTTCCAGCGTACCCGTCAATGTGCTCTACGTGCCGGGTAAGGAAACGCCCTTCATTACCTCGGAAATTTTGACGCCGGGGTACCTTGTTGACTTCTTCAGGGAACACCTTGGAACTCCTGAGAAATGATCGAATGATATAGGATTATGAAGACACCCTTGTTGCTGACAGTACTCCTTGCCGGGCTGCTTTGTGAAACGTCTTCCTCCGCCAATCCTCCCAAAAAACTGCCGGGGGGCTGGGTTTTGGTGTGGAATGACGAATTCAGCGGTAGCAAGCTCGATGATTCCAAATGGAAACCAGAACTTGGGGTTGTGCGCAACCACGGCTCCCAGCAAACCTATACTCCACGTCGGGAAAATATTCGGGTGGAGAAGGGGAATCTGGTTTTGGAAACGAGGTTTGAGCGCTTCAAAAACGTCAACTTTAATCCCCAGGGTAAAGGCTGGATTCAACAAACGGAATACATGCCCTACACCTCTGGTTCCGTGACGACGAAGGATACTCGGTTGTTTCATTACGGCAGGCTGGAAGTACGGGCAAAACTGCCCAAAACCAAGGGAATCTGGCCTGCTATCTGGCTTTTGGGGAAGAACTCCTGGTCTTGGCCTGCCAATGGGGAAATCGACATGATGGAAAACATTTCCCAGCAACCAAATGTTGTTTACTCCACGTTTCACATGAGCCCGGATGGCATTTCCTCCAAGGATGCATCTGTTGGCGGAACGGTGACGATCCCCCAACTTGCGGACGATTTCCATCTTTACGTGATGGAGTGGACGCCGGAGTCCATCCGTTTGATGGTGGACGACAAGCTGGTGAAGTCCATGGAGGTGAAACAGGCTGAATACCCCAATGGTGCCGGTAATCCTTTTAGAACGCCTTTTTATCTGATTCTCAATTCGGCTGTTGGCGGAGAAT
This sequence comes from uncultured Akkermansia sp., assembly GCA_964448375.1. GTDB lineage: Bacteria > Verrucomicrobiota > Verrucomicrobiia > Verrucomicrobiales > Akkermansiaceae > Akkermansia. The sequence goes on along the minus strand of CAYVAI010000024.1, from coordinate 29,860 downwards.
GGTGCGAAAAAGCCCCCGAAGATGGCAAAGGCTTTCCTGTTCGCTTTTTGATCGACTACGTTCGTTTCTATCAGACAAAGGAACTCCACGAAGCTGCCTCCAAATCCAAATAGGAGATGGGAGGGGGTATCATATTTATCTTGTATTGTGTCTTGGGAGTACTGTAGAACAACCATGCTTTGACGTTACTTACCTTCAAAGTGCCATGTTTTATGAAGAACTCCCATTTATTAAAATCATTGCTGGCCTCCATGTGTCTGGGTACCGTTGTTTTTTCTGGTACCCCAATCTGGGCAGAGGACCATTCCTCCTTGCCCCAGGCATCTGATGGCAAAGTATCCGTTTCTACCTTTGCAGCAGAATGGCCCGCAATGGTACGAAGAAACAACAACCTCGTCACCCGTATCGACATTGATGTCGATGGTACATCCAAGCCATTGATCGTCGATGGTGTATCCCTTGATTTGACTGGGACGAACACTCAAGACTTGGAATCTCTCGAAGTCATCGCAGGCGGAGTAACGGAAGCAGACGCTTTGTCTGCGCCAACCGCCAAGCCTGTCAGCCGGTTTCCCAGCCTGAAGCAGGTCAATATTCCCGCCAATATTACTCTCGTGCCCGGCAAAAATTACCTGTGGATCAATGCCCGGCTCAAGGATAGTGCCAACATCGATCACAAAATTGTGCTGAAACCACTGAACGTCAGTATCAATAAAAAGAAGACTTCGATTGAAGTTTCTGCGCCCATCAGCCAAAGAATTGGTTACCTGGTCGGACGATCCGGAGATATAATCAAGCCATCGGGACGAGTCAGCAAATTCTTCCGTATTCCGGGTATCGTCAGAACCCCCAAAGGAACCCTTGTGGCATCTCTTGATATTCGTTACGACCGTAGCAACGACCTTCCGTCGGACATTGATGTCGGTGTCTCGCGTTCTCTGGACGGAGGAAAAACCTGGTCTCCCATTTCTGTTGCCATCTCCAGTGTAGAGGCTATTCCCGGTCACAAGGGGACGGGTAACGGAGATCCCGCCATTCTGGTTGATGAAAAAACGGGGCGTCTGTGGTTGGCTGCTCTATGGAGTAACGGTGTTAACCCCATTTGGGGACCACAGGGTTCCAACGATCCCGGTAGTAAATGCGGACAATTTTTGTTGGCATACAGCGATGACGATGGTGTGACGTGGTCACGCCCCATCAACATCACCGATCAGGTCAAAAAGAAGGAATGGGGTGCCAATTTCCAGGGACCGGGCTCCGGGATTTGCCTGAAGGATGGAACACTCGTATTTCCTTGCCAGTTCTGGTTTGATGTTGATGGAAAACGCAAAGCCCATTCTTCGATCATCTATTCAAAGGATGCTGGTAAAACATGGCGTTGCGGTACGGCGTGCTTCCCAGGAACATCCGAGGCTCAAGTTGTTGAACTGGAGGATGGTTCCATCATGATCAATGCCCGTAACGAAAACAGAACTGGTTACCGCATCGTTTGTACGACGAAGGATCTAGGTGAAAGCTGGGCCATCCACTCCACCAGCAACAATGGCAATGGAAAAGGTCTTATCGAGCCTGTTGCCGCCTGCCAGGGCAGTATTGTCTCGGCCCCTCCGCAGGGCGGGATATCTAGGAACCTGTTCTTCTCCAATCCATCTACGCATGGTAAAGATCGCAAGGATATGACCTTGCAGGCATCCTTCGACCAGGGCAACACCTGGTCAACAGAAAACAGACTGCTCTACGATGAACGGAGTGGCTGGGGGTATTCCTCCCTCGTTCCTGTCGATCAACAACATATAGGTGTCTTTTACGAAGGCCGGGGGGAACTCTTTTTCCTGCGCTTGCCGTATAAGGACATCGTCGGCAAATAATTCAATCCCTCAATCAGGATTGACTTGAATCCCCAGAGTTTAGGGTATAAATGTGATGAGTTCATGAAAGACAAGACCCTTTACATATTTTACCTGATTCTGGGTATTCCTTCCGCCGTGTTGTCTGTCGTACTGGGTGTGTGTGTGCCTTGGCTTCTGACTCAGGTAGAGAACAATACGCCCCTGCTGGTATTGTTTGGAATCATAATGTTGCTGAATTGTATCGTTTATTTTATCGGCTACATCTTCGCATTGATGCTCCAGTTCCGGGCGTGGAAGCGACTTCAGGTGCTGAAGAACGAGGACCCGAAGCGTTTTCTCAACATGCCGGGGGCGGGGATGGCTATTGGGTTACAATTCATCCCTCTGTTTAACTGGTATTGGAATTTCATCGCTTATGTTTCTCTGTGGAAATATGCCGAGACATTCCTGGCCCGGCGAAACCGTAACGAAGATTTTCGATTTCCCCGTTTGATGGGGATTGGCTTTGCAGCCACCAATATTTTGATTCAAGTGGTGTCCCTGGTGATGACGGCTGTCTCTATGGTCGTAAGTTTCAAAGCGGCACATGCCAATCTGTCAGAGGCGGAAATATCTGTTCAGTCAGCTAAAATCCAGATTCCGTTTTTGTTTGTTTCCGGGGGATTGGGGCTCCTGGTGATCGTGTTTTTTGCCTGCCTGGTGACATTCATGTATCGCTTCCTGAAAACCGTTGCAGCCACCGATGCGGAGGCAGTGACTCAAGCCTGATCGAGCTTTCTTTTTTAATACGTAAAAAGGGGGATGTTCCTGTTCCGGATTTCATGAATCCGAAGGAACATCCCCCTTTGTTATTGAGTCGATCGTGACTGTGAAGGAAGCTTAGTCCTTCAGAGCCTTATTCCACTCGACGATTCTGGCGGCCTGTTCGGAGAAGAGGTCGGCGGTGTCGTCATGGATTTCAATGCTGTTGATTGTGTCGCCTTGGGCAATGGCATCAACGACATTCTGACCTTCCGTTACTTTACCGAAGATGGCGTGCTTGCCGTCAAGCCACGGTGTCGACACGTGAGTGATGAAGAACTGGGAGCCGTTGGTACGGGGGCCGGAATTGGCCATGGAGAGCATGCCGGGAGCGTCGTGACGGAGTTCGCGGCAGAATTCGTCTTCAAAACGGTAGCCGGGGCCACCCATGCCAGTGCCAGTGGGGTCGCCCCCCTGAATCATGAAATCGGGGATCACGCGGTGGAAGGTGATACCGTCATAGTAGCCTCTGGTGGCCAGGTTGAGGAAGGAAGCGGCCGTCACAGGCGTTTTGGAGGCGAACACGGTCAACTTGATGTCGCCCTTCGAGGTCTTGATTGTGATATTTTTGTCTGTTGCCATGTGCAGATGATATAGTCCGCGTGATGACGGGTAAAGTTCGGATTGCGAAATGTCGATGACGGGGGAAGATATTGTCTTGAAGGCGCACGAGTGGAACCATGACACCATGAGTGAAGATTTTGTCGATGAATACGTGAAGGTGGAATCCATCTTTGTGAGGCACCGCAACTGCCATCTGCTCCGTGCGCATTTTTCCCCCATGTACACGGATTATTACCTGCATCTGATGCAGCACGGTCTGAAAAATGAGAAGGTGTGCGATGGCCTGCTGAAGGATTTGCTCGCCTGGTTTACACTGTACCTTGTGGCTCGTCCCTGGGCGGAACAGCACGCCTGGACAGTGAACCTGAAGTCTCCTCTGACCGCCAATCTTTTCGTCACTGGTTCGTCCCTGACGGAATCCGTCGTGGGGCGTGTTTTCGTGCAAGATGTGCGCATTCCGGAAGAGAACATGATGTACGCGCAGATGTACAAGGATGGCAAGGAAGTCCGTTCTTCGGTCATTCCTGTCCAGGGGGATAATCCCGGCGATTGGATCGAGGAGTTCTTCAAGCAGAGCGAACAGCGTTCGGCTCGGTGCCTTGAGCTTTCCGATGAATGCTTTACGCTGATTACCGCTCAACCCGATGCCGATGAGGAATGGCTGAAGTCGCTCACGGTGGATATGATGAAGAACATCGACACGATCGAGGAAACCAAGCTTCTGGAAACGCGCCAGTTCAAGTTCAACTGCGGCTGTAATGTGGGGCGCATTTTGCCGACTCTGAAATCAATGGAGGATAAGCTTGACGAATTGTTTGCTGGTGAAAAAGCCTTCGAAGTGACTTGCCCGAGGTGTGGAGCCATTTTCCAGATTACTCGTGAGATGCTCAGCGAGGACAGGCAGGCAAACCAGTCTCCGGAGTAAGCTTAACCTGGTTCTTTTTCCCTCCCGAACGCTGTTTTTTTGTTCTTCGGAGAGGGAATCAAGACTCCATTCATGCGAATGTGATACTTGTTAAGAAAACATAAGATATCTTTAATAATTACTTTCCAGACGGGGGGCGGGAGAGTAAAGTAAAGGCCGTGCCGACGTGTCCTAAATGTTTTCTAGCGTTTCACCGTGGGGCGGACTCTTCCTGTCCGTCCTGTGGGTTTTCGTTAGACTTTGTCTGTAAGAAATATGGACAGGGGAAAGTACCCTTCCGGCGCGTAACGGATTCTGCAGGAGCTCTGCGTCACCAGGATCGTATTCGCCTGGAGCAGGATCTGGAAAAATATGAACGTCGAATTTTGCCGGCAACTCTTGCCGTCTATTTTCCGAATATTCTGGAACCCTTCAGCCTGATGCACCATTCATTCTGGCTGTTCAACCACCTTGAGATTCAGCAGGGTGGTTTCGGTGCTCGTGGTGAAGGTTCGGGGGTGGATCCTCAGTGGCTTCTCGTTCTGGTGATTGATGTTCGGACGGGTACAGCCTGTTTCATCTGGGGATACCAGCTTGATCCCTACATTCACATCGAGCAGATCTCGTCGAGCATCGTCAAGTCCCGCCTGTTGTTGCGCGACGGCAAACTTGTGGAAGGCATCCGCAAGGTGATGAAGTTTGCCGTGCGCCATATTGTGTCCAATTCCGGCCCTGTGTTGCGTTCCCCTAAACGCTTCGGTATAACTTTTAAGGATGATGTGGAGCGCAACCATGGGAAGAAGGATATGCCTTCTTCTTTAACTCAGGGTGATCCACAAGCTCGAAAGGAGGAGGTGAAGAGAAAATGGAAAGAGTGATGATATCCGTTGGAATCCGCCTCGCTCGTCCGTTGGCTCTAGCTTTCATGACTTCCATGGCAACAGCGCAGATTTTGCCTGCCATACCTCTGGAACCTGAAGAGCAGGGGACCGTGGAAGTAGTCACCATGCCTGAGTGGACGAAGGATGACCAGAAGGCCGCCCTTCAGGGAAAATGGTGGGATACTGTCGTGCCTTTGTTGCCAGTTGCGCCCAGTGGCGATGAAAAGGATGCACCCATCCCCGCTGTCACGGATTCCGAGAAAAGCCCGGTGGATCCCTTCCCGGAAAACTTTGAGAAGGTGGACGAACAGTTCCTCCCTCTATACATTCGTCCGACGGGCGTTGGACTGATCGACCCGCAGAAGCTTCTGACAGAGATCGAGCGGGACGATGTTCTCGTGCTGATGTCCAAACTTTACGAGCAATATGGCATTCACGTGTACGTGAGTGTGTTCGCCCAGGGGCAGTCTGTGCCGCCGGAAGTCAATGCACCTACGCTTGCCAGACAGGTATTCAAGCCCGGAGAGCGCAGCATGTTGCTCCATGTTCATTTGGGCGATGTGCAGTCCATACAGATTGCGCCTGACCAGGAAATGTCTGACGTGATGGGAGACCGCCGCCGCCGCATCGTCCTGCACCACATCAAGGAGGATGCCTCCGTGTACACCAATCCCATGGATCAGTTGATGGAGGCGATGGCGGCCATGGCTTACTATTCCCAGGAGGACAAGCTGGCCGCGCAGGCCAGGCCGGGAGTCTCCATGTCTGGCACCAGTATTCCGACCGTCAATGTGGAGATCATTGAAACAGAAGAGGCTAAAAAGAACTCGATTGGCGCTCTGGTGAAGGTTTGGGAGGATAAATTGCTGGTGTATCGCGAGCTCATTCTGGCGGGACTGGGGCTTCTGATTGTTGCTATCATCGGCTTCTTCTGGTTCCGGAGCAAACGTCCCGTTCATCTGCGCGCGTCCGAGCCTGATATTCGTCTGGGGGCACCCCATGGTGCCGGCATTAGCCGTGGCATTAACTATGGCGACCGCGAGGGTGTGGATTCCGACTCGATTTCTCGTCGGCAGATGCGCGACCACATGCGGGATATTTCCTGAGCATTGGCTTTCGGAAAGAAGTTGAATTTGGCGGTTATGAAGGATGATAAAATCATGTTGACGGGATGCTGGACGGAGGATGGACTGCTGGAACTTTCCTTGACTTCCCTGGCTCCGGAAGGGGCGGTTATCCGGTATTGTTTTCCTTGGGATGGACCTCGCGTTTTGTTTTTGCAGGGGCAGTATCTGGCTCCTGTAGCGTGTGATTCCGGCACGGAGATTCGGTGCAGGGTGTTTTTGGGGAGGAAGGGAATCTCGGATGCCTTTGCCTTCACGAAGCAGGGTGCGTGTCCCTCCGTTCCAACGCCTCAAGTCCTTGTTCGGCGGACGCAGAACCGTGATTTCATGGCTTATGACTGGGCCTTGAGGCATGCGGCTGTTTGCCGTGCCGTACGTGAACGCGCTCCTCGCTTGCTGATGCTGGGGGATTCCATCACCCACTTCTGGGGAGGCATCCCCTGCGATGATTCTCCTCTGGATTACGTCGCAACAGCTCCCGACTTGTGGACGGAATGTCTGGATAGCTTCCAGCCCGTCAACCTCGGCTTTGGGAACGACCGCATAGAAAATGCCTTGTGGCGCGTCGAGCACGGAGAATTGGATGGTGCCGCCCCAGATGCCCTGTGCGTGATTTTGCTGGGCACCAACAACCTGCCGGATTCTACGCCGGAGGATATCGTCATGGGATTGATGAGTTTGTGTATCGCGGTTCAAGAACGCCTTCCCGGGGGCTCTATTCTGGTGCAGGGTATTTATCCTCGCGAAGATCAGGGGGATGAATTGCGAGAAAAGGTATTGCATACCAACGGATTGATTCGTTTGACGATTGAGGCAGCCAGAGAATCCCGCTGGCGCTATGCCGATATCGGCTTTGTTCTGGTCGACGAAGCTGGCCGGCTGAGGCCGGGGATGACCCGCGATGGACTCCACCCCACTCTGGAGGGATACCGTGAGATTGCCCGAGTGCTCGTGCCGGAGCTGGAAGCCCTGTCATGCCGTGCATAATGGATGCTATTCCTCCTTGCCTATGTTTGCGATCTCGGCATAATTCCCGCCGACATGATGATAGATGTATCTGAAGCCAGAATCGAATCGTTGGTGATCCACCGCGTGGTCAACCAGACCAGTGATCAAAGCAACAAATTTGCTGCCGAAGAAGTGTCCTTGTCTCCTGAAATGAAGGAGCTTCTGATGCGTTTCTTCTTCTCGTCCCTGAACCCGGGGGAAATCTATAACTTCTACGCTGGTGCCATGGATGAACCGGAATCCGTGTGCTCCTGCGCCCGTACTTTCTTCAATGGCGAAGCAGGATTCTTGCAAACATCCGTCTCGCTCGCGGAAATCCTGCACGAAGTCGCCACCACTCCTCAGGTGAAGGATGGCGACCTCTACGTCGTGCGTTTTGCCGGATGCCGCATTGATGGCGTGGAAGTGGATACGCTTGGACTCTTCAAATCCGAGCTCAAGGAGACCTTCATCAACCTGGTGGAGGATGAAAAGGGCTTCCGCATCGAACGCAATGAAGGGTTCAGCATCAACAAGATGGACAAGGGATGCCTCATTTGTAACGCCGAGGCGGACAAGGGCTACGTTTTGAGCATTTTCGATACGACGGGCAAGGGCCGCAAGGCTGCCCTCTGGATTGAGGACTACCTTGATGCACGCCCCCTGCGCGACAGTAAGTTCTACACGGAAAACACGGTCAAAAACGTCAAGGAATTCATCACTAAGGAACTCCCCAAAAAGAAGGAAGTGACCAAGGATGAAGAACTTGCCGTGATGGATAAGACGATGGAATACTTCCGCGACAAGGAACAGTTCAATCGCAAGGAATACGAGGAAGCTGTTTTTGCCGATGACGAAACGCGCCAGGAATTTTCGGAATTCCTCTCCTGCCGCAATGATGGGCTGGAGGACTGGGACAAGTTTGCCATTTCTGAAGAAGGGGTCAAGAAGTCCACGAAGTTCCTCAAGAAGGTGATCAAGCTCGACAAGGACTTCAGCATCTACGTCCACGGTAGCGGCAACTTCATGCAGAAGGGCTTCGACAAGGAATACGGCCTGAAGTACTACAAGTTCTTATACACGGAAGAAAAGTAGGGAGGGCGTTTTCCCTCTTAGTGTGAAGGCTTGTTCTTCACCTTGAAATCTAACAGGCGGCTTCGGAGATTGATCCGGAGCCGCCTGTGTTATTTTGCCCCTCAGTGGGGGAAAGGTGAATCAGTTGCCTTTGAACTGCGAGGCAAGAACGCAGAAATCATCATCGGCATGTCCCTCTTCACAGAGACGCGTCATGATGGAAGATACGAGGCCGATTTGAGGGGGATTGATACCTTTTTCCCGGGCGAGCTCAATAGCATACGTGCTATCCTTGCGCATGTTGTCCAGCGAGAAATGGGTGGCGAAGTCTTCTGCATCCATGTAGGGCACCTTGAAGGATGCCAGGGGGGAGGTAACGACGTTCTGCTCCATGGCTTCCAGCAGTTCCCCGGCCGTCATGCCGTGAGCCTTTGTGATGGCGAGGGCTTCCGAGAGCCCTTGTACCATGGTGGCAGAGAGAAGGTTGGTGACGAGCTTCAGGACGGTGCCGTTGCCCATGTCTCCAGTGTAGATGATGGCCTTGGAGGATTTTTCCAGCAGGGGTCGTACTTGTTCCAGCACATTGCTGTCTCCGGAAACGTAGTAGGCCAGCGTTCCATTGGCCGCAGGCATGCGGGAACCGGTGAAGGGGCAGTCCAGATAGGAACAACCGATTTGCTGGCAGCGTGCGGCAAGGGATTTGACCGTTGCCAAGTCGATCGTGGAGTGGTTGACGACGATGTGGTCGGGCGTCAACGCTGGAGCCAGTTCATCGAAAACTTCCTGACAGGCCTGTCGATCCTTGAGGTAGAGGCTGATGACCCTGGCCTGTGCTGCAGCTTCCGCCGGTGTGGCGACGGCCTGGGGGAATTCGCTCTTGGGTGAACGGTTCCAGACGGTGACGTCCAGGCCGAGGGAAGTAAGTCTTCCGGCTACGCCGGAGCCGATGATGCCGAGTCCGAGAATTGCAATATCGCTCATGCGGACATCATAGCTACTTTACGTTGCAATTCACGCTTTTTTACGCGCAGAGAGCGGCCGAGAGGCGATCAAAAGAATCTGCCGGGGCGTTTCCTGTTGGCGAAGGGATCATCTTCCTTGCTACTTGTAGCGGGCTTGGCGTCTGGCTTTTCGGAGGAAGATGTCTTTTTGCTCGATGATGTCGAGGTCTTGCCGGAGGAGGACTTGCTGCCAGTCGATTTGGTGGACTTTGTTGAAGACGGCTTGGTAGATTTGCTGGAGTCGGATATCTTCTTTTTCGAAGTATCCGTGCTGGCGTTTTTATCCTTTCTGCTGGACGATGACGACTGGGATTCCTGCTTCTCGCTTGAAGATTTCTTCCGGGCGTCAGATCTGTCTTCAGACTTGGAGTCGGCTTGTTTCTCTGCCGGATTTTCCTTCTTCCCTTCCTGGTTGGGGGCCTCTTTGTTGTCGGCTTTCTTCTCGTCGGCCTTGGCCTTTTCCGGAGTGACAGCGGGCGCAGGGGCTTGCACAACGGCATCCTGGGCAGGGGCCTGTGCTGGCTGCGCATTATTCTCGGCAATTTCTGGAGTCGGATGAGGGGCTCCATCGGCTGCGGGTTCCGGTGTATCAGCCAGGGATGGCTGTGCTGAGGGCAGGGCAACGCCGTCTTCCAGAGCCTTCTGCAACAAGAGATCGGGCAGGGCTCCGGCATTGATGGCCTGGTCGTAGGCTGCTCGGGCTTCCTTGAACTTGCCACCCTTGGCCAGAGTTGCGGACATATTGTAGTAGGCATCCGCAAAGGCGGGATTTACCTTGATGGCCTGTTCGTAGTAACTGACAGCCTTGTCCGTGTTGTTGAAGAGGCTTTCGATGTTACCCAGGTAAAGTAGGGCGGTGGAGTTGTCCGGTTCGATGCGGACAGTTTCCGCGAAGGATTCCGTAGCTTCCTTGTAGCGTCCGGACTGGTATCGGGCGATGCCCAGAAGGAATTGTGCCGGGGAGGAATCCTTGTCGATTTCCACGGCACGTTTGAGGTGGGTGATGGCTTCATCGACGAGGCGTCGCTTCAAAAGGATCGAGCCGAGGTTGACACGAGCGGCAAAGTGATCCGGTTTGCCGTCGAGGAGGGTCTTGTAAAGTTGTTCGGCGGCTGCGTAACGCCCCTTACTGAAAGCTTTTTCGGCAGCTTGTCCCATAGCTTCCTGTTCATACTGGCGGCGAATAGCCAGTTCGGATTCGCGCCGCAATTTTTCCTGATCGGAGGCGAGTTGCATGGCTTCCGTTGCCTCTGCATCGCGTTGAGCCTGCGCGCGTTTATCGATATTGGCCAGGAGTTCTTCTTCCTCGGGAGTTAGCTTGAACTGGTTCTCATCGTTGAGCATCGTGAGGGCTTCTGCCATCTTGGGATCCTTGAGTTTGAGACGCGTATAGGATTCAATGAGGAGTTCGCGGCTCTTCACCTGGGTGGCCAGCAGGCGCATTTGTTTGTTGACGGTGGAGCGAAGGATGCGATTTTCTTCGATGTCGAGGGGATCTGCCTTGGGTGCGGCTGCCAGTTTTTCCAACTCGGCTTCGGTGTTGACTAGTTTGGTGTTCAGCTCCGAGATTCGACGGCGGTAACCGACGTTTTCGTCGAACATGGAGGCGAGGCGGATCTTTAATTGAGCCACTTCGGCGCGCGTTGCTTCCAGTTCTTTGAGGTTGACGGCACGCATGTTTTCGCTTTGCTGCTTTTCATTTTCAAGCTGGGCAATTTTGGCTTCGGCTTCCTTGAGACGAGCAGCGAGTGAAAGATTGGTGTCGAGGAGGTTCTTGGTTTTCTCCGGACTGTTGAGTTCAATGATGGCAGCCAGCTGGTCGCGCTCCTTGCGCAGGGAATCGCGATCCTTGGTGACTTCTGCGAGCATTTCCTCACTTTGTTCGAGCTGCTGGGTGAGGTGGGCTACCTGATCTTCTGCCTTTTGGCGGGCGGCTTTTGATTCTTCCAGCTCTTTTTTAGCATTTTCCAATTGCTTGGTCAGGGTGACAACCAGTTCGTTGTTGAACTTCTGTTCCTGCTTCAGCTTTTCTTCCAGCTCATTGTAGCGATCCTGAAGGGCTTGTTCGCCTACTTGAGCCTGGATTTTTTGCTTGGTAGCAATGAGAAGTTCGCGTTTTGTATCCTTAAGTGCCTCAATGAGAGCTTCATTTTCCAATTTGAGGCGCATATTTTCCTGTTCCAGGCGCTCGTAGCTGGAACCAGCCACTTCGACGGAATTGGGCGTGACGGGGATGTAGGGCTGACCGACGGAGTCGGCTCGGTAGCTGTTGCCACGCTGTGCCTTGCGCTGAGCTTCCAACTCCTCAAAGGTGGGTATGTTTGGGGTAGGCCGGGTGATGCCCGGTTGCCCATCGTTGCGTTCCGCGTTGTTCTTCCGGGCTTCGGCCTGTTGCTGGGCAGCCTGTTCCTTGGCGAACTTCATCCAATTGGAAAGATTGTCATTGATCAGGCTTTGGCGTCGCGTCACCATGGATGATCTCCACTGGGGATGGTCGCGGCCAATAGCCGTGATGATGGTTGAGGCGTCCTTGATCTTGTGAACGGCTTCGACGTATTGCTTCTTCTTTGCAAGACGTTCGGCTTCATCGCACATCTTCCACGCGTGGTAGTACAGTTCGCTAGGGTCGCTGCCTACGGCGCTAAAGGAGGTAGCAACGGGGGCACTCTCCTGAGCTTGAAGGACAGTCGGGGCCGAACAAGCCAGAAGAATGAGGCACGCGGCAAATCCGGACAATCGAGGTTTCATGGAAGTGGAGAGAGGATGGGGAGGAATGGAAAATAGCAGTTCTGCCATTCAACCGCAATATCGGAAACGGGCAAGAATTTTCCCTGTCTTGCGGCACTATCCGATGCGAAAACGGATACTTTGGATCGTTTCGTTCCCAAATTCGCTTCTAAGCTTATCCAAAAGCACTCCCTGCCACTGCATCATGTGGTAGCGCATGGCTGGCTGAAGGACGTGCACGGTGGCGACGCCTTTGACAATGGAGACGAGTTCCGCCTGGTTGCCGATGAAGTCACCAGCAGCACGCTTCCACCCTTCGCGGAGGGATTCGGGCTCGACGGCGGCATCCAGCGGAAGTTTGGAGAGCACTTCAGCTAGGATGTAATCCAGGTTGCGGGGTTTCCGCTCGTCATCAGCGGAGGAGATGCCAAACCAGTCCGCCATGGCCTGATCCTGATTGCGCAGACCGCGGGAACGGTAGCGCTTCCTCATCTTGTAATCGATCTTCTGAGGCTCCTGCTCCTTATCCTTGTCCTGGCTGTCTGTAGGTTTGTCTTGCATATCGGAGGTGGAGGAGAGATGACGAAAGAAGCCCGGTGGTTGCAGGCAACCGGCCGGGCTCCGAAATGATACGGTGGTGGAAGGCGAAATTTATTCGCCGTCGTCGCCGATAGCTTCCACGGGGCAGCCTTCCATGGCTTCCACGCATGCAGCTTCTTCTTCTTCGTTGGCGGGTTGCTTGACGACGATGGAATAACCTTCGTCATCGTTTCTGCCAAAATTGTTGGGAGCGGTTTCGCGGCAAAGGTCGCAATCAATGCAGGAGGAATCTACATAGAACTTACCGGAAACATTGCCTTCGTTTTTATCTGTGTTGTCAGCCATGATGATGAGTTAAGTGGTGAACGTCACTACAAATTCAGTATTTGTTCGCCTTTGGCAATCTTTTTTTATTGCAGGGGGGGGTAAGTATGAAAGAATGCTCCGGCCAGGACGTCCATTGACGGACGCGTACATGCCCTTTTCACCTATGAAATCACCATCCCCTATCAGCCAGGATCCTGACCAGAATCATAGAAGTCCGAAACCCTTTTCCGTGTGGGTGGGCTTGTTGCTGAGCCTCGTTTCCGGTGTTTTGATGTTTACCTCTTTCCCGCCTCTCGACAAGGGGCTTTTCATCTGGATTGCCCTGATACCTCTTCTGGTGCCCATGTGGTCAGGGAGTGCGAGGACTGGTCTGAAGGGATTTATCATCTATGGATTGTATGGATGGTTTGCTGGCCTGGCTTTCTTTGGCAGCAGTCTTTGGTGGATCAATGAAGTCAGTACGCTGGGCTTCATCCCGCTGACGATGTATCTGGCTTTGTTCCCGGCTCTCTGGACGGCTTTGATGGGGACGATTTTGCGTCCGCATTTTAAAAATGAACCTGCCGTTGCCGGAGCCAATTGGAAGGATCGTAAAGCCAAATGGCGTCAGTGGTGCGACTCTGACATGAAAGTGACCGTGAAAGCGGCCATGACGGGAGCGGCTCTCTGGGTTTGTACGGAATGGCTCCGAGGATGGGTGTTCACGGGCTTTGGCTGGAATGGCATGGGTGTGGCTCTCTACAACGGATTATCCTTTGCACAATTGGCTGAATACGTTGGGGTAACGGCTCTGGCTTTCATACCGGCCATGGTCAACATCTGGCTGTGGTGTATCGGCAGGCGCCTGGGTACCATGGTGTTGCGCGAAGGTCGTCGCACGATTCCCTGGGACTTTTTCGCGATGGCGATCCTTCTTATTCTCTTTTTCCTCTGGGGCTTGATGCTGGCCAATTCTCATGCTCCTGGTCATGTCAATGAACGCACTATTCCCGTGATGGCTCTCCAGCGCAATCATACGCAGGAGTACAAGTGGAATCGCTCCAATATAGCCTCCATTTACCGGGAAATGGCAACGGCTACCCGCGATGCATGCATGGATCTTCAAGAAAAATCCATCCGTAAGGCTGAGGTTTGCGAAACGGCTCCTCTCGATCAACCCACGTGGATTATATGGCCGGAAAGCTCCCTGCCGACGCCGTCCAACTTCTCTCAGTCAACGGGGAAACTAGTTGTTCCCGATCAATATAACGAATGGTTTTTCAGCCCTGAAGGCTTGATGGAACAGGTGCGTAAAGAAGTTCCTGTGGACTTTGTTTTGCTGACTGGTGCCGACGAAGCCTATTGGGATACCGACCTGAAGAAGGCCGAAATGTTCAACACTCTGATGGCTCTGCCGGGAGACTTTGAGTCTCGCGACACCTATCGGAAAATTCATCTGGTGCCCTTCGGAGAGTACATTCCTCTTCGCAAGGAATTCCCCATTCTGGAAAAGGCTTTCGAGTTTTCCGCCGGAGCCGCCATGGGCAGCAACTTTACCTGTGGCGATTCGACCGAACCCTTGACGCTTCCGATTGTCCCCGGAAGTCTGGTTCAGGTGCAGGCGATCCCGACTGTATGCTTCGAGGATACCGTCGGAAGATTGGTGAGAAAATTTGCTCGTCCGGAATCCCAGGTTATCGTCAATGTGACCAATGATGGATGGTTCCGTCACTCCTGGGCGAATGAACAACACTGGCGCAATGCTGCCTTCCGTAGTATCGAATTGCGTCGTTCCATGGTGCGTGCTGCCAACACGGGGGTGAGTGTTGCCATTGCACCCAACGGTGCCGTCATGAGCGAAATTCGTGGCGAAGATGGCAGCCCGTTCATCAAAGGCTATCTCTTTGCTCGCCTGCCCATCACCTTTACCGGGATGACTCTTTACGCGATGCTGGGGGACTGGGCCGTGGGGCTCTGTGGATTTATCATCCTCATTCTTCTGCTCCGCTACTGGCGGCGTCGCCATACCCCGGAGGCTCCCGGACGAGATAAGCCCGTGATCAAAGACGGCAAATTCGTCCGTCCCAGGGACAGGGCAGGGAAGTAACCCCTGCCATCCCTTGTCACTTGGGACATGCTCAACTGGAGGGCATCCCTTTTCATTCCTCATCCGTGCCTTTTGGGGGCTGAGGTGTTCTTTTTTAGTGCGTGGAACGTGAGATGGGATGGCAAATGTATCTGCCCGGGAGCCCGACAAATCTGCCTCGTCTTATCTTATCTTATCTTCTGCAGAAAGATATCCATACGGAAGACAAACACCCTTGTTTCAACAAAAAATGAGGCCGTTACGTCAATGACATAACGGCCTCACGGGTTTGATTTCTCTTGTTTCGCAATTAAGCGCGGAGGGATGCCCCATCCTTGGCTTCGATGGCGCTCTTCGCCTGGGCGAAGATAGCGTCAAAGGAGGCTTCATCAGCGACAGCCAAGTCGGCAAGAACCTTACGGTCGAGCTCGATATTGGCGGCCTTGAGGCCTTCCATGAAGCGGGAATAGGTCAAACCGCGATCACGAACGGCAGCGGAGATACGAGCGATCCAGAGACGGCGGAACTGGCCCTTCCTTCTCTTACGGTCACGGTATTCATACTGCCATGCTTTGTAGACGGCATCCTTGGCGTAGCGGTAGAGTTTGCTGCGGAATCCGCGGAAACCCTTGGCGCGCAAAAGAATACGCTTGCGGCGCTTACGGGAGGCCGGTCCATTTGTGGCACGTGGCATAGTTTATCTCTATTTCTATCATGAACAGACTGTTCTTCCTCACCTCCTTGCAGTCTCGCCTGTTCTTATCTTCCTGTTTTGGGAAGAAGGCTGCACGAAGGCCCCCCGTTCAGCGGGGGGAAAGCTCGGTTGTAGCGAGCGTTTCTATGGTTCTTCAGTTGAAGGGCAGATTCTGCTTAACTGCCCAGACTTGCGTTTCATCCACGAGAGCAGCCTTGCCAAGCTGACGCTTGCGCTTGCTGGACTTCTTCTGAAGGATGTGGCGCTTGCCTTGTTTACGGCGCAGAACCTTCCCCGATCCGGTTACCTTGAAACGCTTGGCGACAGCCTTGCGTGTTTTGTTGATACCACCTTTGCGGGTCATGGTGCAAAGAACATACGCCTAAATATGCCAGAGGCAAGACTAAAATGCTTAAGAAAAGATAAAGAATGGATTTTTTCGTCCATAAGGTGTTCTTTTACTGGGAAGCACCCTGTTCCTTGAGCTGCCTGATCTGGTCTCGGATAATGGCAGCGCGCTCAAATTCGAGGTGAGCCGCGGCCTGGCGCATTTCTTTTTCCAGTTCTTCAATAGAGGGTGCCTTGCCGTAACCGGTTTCTTCTTCGGCGACGCGGGTGGAACTGTCTCCCTCGTCGGAGTACAGTCTTAGCGGTCCCTGAACGGGACGGATGACTCCTTGCGGGGTGATGCCATGTTCGCGGTTGTAGGCTTCCTGAATCGAGCGGCGATAGTCGGTGAGCTCGAGCAGGCGGTGGATGGAATCGGTGACTACATCACAGAAGAGTACGCATTCTCCATGGATGTGGCGGGCGGCGCGGCCAGCCGTCTGGACGAGGGAGGTTTCGTTGCGAAGGAAGCCTTCCTTGTCGGCGTCGAGGATGCAGACGAGGGAAACTTCCGGTAGGTCAAGCCCTTCGCGCAGGAGGTTGATGCCGACGAGGATGTCGATTTTGTGTGCCCGGAGTTCGCGCAGGATCTCGACGCGTTCAACGGCGTCAACGTCGGCGTGGATGTAGGAGACGCGCAGTCCGACCCCCTTGAGGTATTCCGTAAGATCCTCTGCGGTTTTCTTGGTGAGCGTGGTGACGAGAACGCGTTCGTTTTTGGAGACGCGGTCGTGGCAGAGCTCGATGGCGGCATCGATTTGTCCCTTGAGTGGTTTTAGCGTGATAGTGGGCTCCAACAGGCCGGTGGGGCGGATGATTTGTTCGACAATCAGGGGCGTTGTCCTCCGTGTGGGATTGAAGTCTTCGACGGTCTGGCTTGTGGGGCTGGGGTTGACGCGGATGTCCTTCGGGGAGTCGAACACGACGCCGCGGAAGTCATCCGGGATGTCCACTCCGCGCCTGTTGCGCTTGACGGGGACGTAGTTTTTATTGTCCGGTCGGCAGTTGATGAGTTCGAAGGGGCCGGGTGTGGCCGATGCGTACACGATCTGATTCTGGCGTTCCATGAACTCCTCGAAGCGGAGGGGGCGGTTGTCCATGGCGCTGGGAAGGCGGAAGCCGTGATCCACGAGGACGGATTTGCGGCTACGGTCGCCCTCGTACATGCCACCGATTTGCGGGACTCCGGCATGGCTTTCATCAATGAGCGTCAGGTAGTCGTTGCCGAAGAAGTTGAGCAGGGTGGATGGGGCGCTGCCGGGGGGGCGTCCGGAGAGGTGGCGGGAGTAGTTTTCGATGCCCTTGCAGAAGCCGAGTTCCTGAATGAGCTCCAAATCGTACTCGGTGCGCATTTTCAGACGCTGGGCTTCGAGCATTTTATTCTGCTTTTCGAAGAAGGCGACCTGTTCGCTGAGTTCTTCGCGAATATTACGGATGGCAATGGCGCGTTTGTCGGGCGGCGAGACGTATTGCTTGGCTGGGAAGAAGGCGTGGGTGGATGTGTGTTCGCGCATGCGCCCGGTTTCGGCGTCGATGATGGAAATGCGGTCGATTTCATCACCAAAGAACTCCACTCGGACGGCTACACCATCGGATTCCGCGGGGTACACTTCCACGACCTCGCCTCGCACGCGGAAGGTGCCGCGGTGGAACTCGAAGTCCTTGCGTTCGTAAAGGCAGGCGACGAGTTGGCGCAGGAAGTCATCCCTGTCCATGATTTGCCCCTGTTTCACAGAGACGATGAGGTGGGCGTAGTCCTCTGGCGCACCAAGGCCGTAGATGCAGGAGACGGAGGCGACGACGATGACGTCCCGGCGCGTGATGAGTGAAGTCATTGCGCTGATGCTGAGGCGGTCAATCTCGTCGTTGATAGCCGAGTCTTTTTCTATATAAGTATCGGTGCGAGGGATGTAGGCTTCCGGCTGGTAGAAATCGAAGTAGGAGACGAAGTATTCGACGGCATTATCCGGGAAAAACCCCTTCATCTCCGAGTGAAGCTGGGCTGCCAGCGTCTTGTTGTGCGAGATGATGAGAGTGGGCTTGTTGGCATGGGCAATGAGATTGGCCATGGTGAAGGTCTTGCCGCTGCCCGTGACGCCTAGCAGGCACTGGTGCTTGTTGCCTGCATCCAGAGACTTGCATAATTTCCCAATGGCCTGGGCCTGATCGCCGGATGGGCTGTAGGACGTATTGAGATGGAAGGACATGGCGTGACAATCGGTGCAGGCGCAGGGAGTTTAAGTGCCGTGCGGACACCCTTACCGTTTGACAAGAAAGCGCCGTCGGAGGATACATATAGCCCATGTACATACCTACGCAGACGGAAAGGTACTCCAAACACTCTCTTCTGACGCTCATCCTTTGTGTCATGTCTCCGTCGGGTGTGTATGCCTATTTGCTGGCAGACAAAATGCCGATGCCGGTGGACAGTATTCTGGGCTTGTTGAACATTTTCCTCTTCTTCACGTATCCCCTGGCGTTTGCCATTGCCAAGACCGGCCTTCCTTGGGTGGGGTGTGTGATTGCGTCCCTGTTGGTTCACGCTGGTGCCATTGCCTGGATTTACACGAGGAGGGAATGGACGGCCAAAAAGATGATCAGCTTTGCCATTTCCATCGGCATGTTGAATCTTTTGATCCTGAAAGCGATCAATTCCATGAGCTCAGTCGTCCCGAACTGACATCTTGTACCGCTGGCTCTCTCTTCCATAACGGGCACGTATGGAGGCATTTGTCGTTTGTGGGGAACAGATGGGGCAAGTTTGCTTGCGGATTTTTTCAGCAATGCATTGACACCTCTCTGCCCCTGAGTAGTATCTTCGTGCCGTGAACGAGAAGAAGGTACCATCCATCACATTGCCGACGCATGATTACGATATGATGTTCAAGATGAGTAACCATGCCGTTGTTAGGGTTTTTCGGCAGAATGTCCTCCTGGTGAGGAACAGCAGTTTGACTGCTTCCATCCCCCAGGATCATGATGCCTATGACGTCCGGCGTTCGCCGGAATGCGTGATTGTTCGCCTGCTCAGTAATGGGCAGGAAGTTTTCAAGTGCATTTTCACCCCTCCTTTTGAGTATTGACCGCATTGTGCAGGGTCACGGATTATGAATTATCCTGTCAGGAAATACATCGGGATGCTGTCTGTCAGCATGTTGGTGTCTTGTAGCCAGGGAAACTCCAACGAAGGTCGCTGGGTTCCCGTATCGGGTGCTGAACGCAGAGCGCCCATCAATTCCAGCGAGGTGTTGTTGATGGATGATTTCCCCTCAGCTCCTTATGTGCGCGTCGGCTCTTTTAAACCGGCTCCCGGTACGAGTCCTCATCTTCGCATGGATTATAACGATAAAGACCGTGTTCAGTTTTTCAGAGAACACGCCGCTGCCATGGGCGGTAATACCGTGGTTATCGTAGAACCCAGGGTTAATTACAGGGCTTCATCCCGCGATGCGGCCACGACTGTGGAAGTCATTTTCGTCCGGGAAGAAGAGGGGACTCATGGCGGCGACGATATCGGGGGATCATCCGATGTCGTACCGATGAATGAGGAATTGATGCGCATCTATTGATTGCCTCATCCTCTGACCTCTGTTCAATAACCAAGAACCCCCGCAGTGCCATGATTCGGCACATACGGGGGTTCCTTGTTTTTAAATCCGGTTAAACTCGGAGGTTTGTCCAGCTCCGCCCCCGGACGATTTTGTAGAAGATCAAGCATTGCAAGGCCGATTCAGCGGCAAAAAGTATCCAAATGCCCCACAGCGTCATGGTGGACGGGAAGAAGGTGAACCAGATCCAGGTGACACCAACGCGGAAGAACCCCATGACGCCATAGGAAATCAACATGACTCGCTTGGTGTCGCCCGCTCCTCGCAGGGAGGACTTCATGACGATGCACGCCGCAAAGAATGGCTCTACGAGGATCATCGTCCGCAGAACGGGGATTCCCAGGTCGATCATTTCCGGGTTGCCCTTGGCAAAGACTTCAATGAATGGTCCAGGAAGGATGAAGAAGATCCCACCGAGAATGCTCATGAATACGACGGCGTACTTGATGCACTTGAGAATGGTGATACGCGCTAGCAGAGCATTGCGTGCTCCCAGGTATTGCCCGACGAGTGTAGCCGCGGCCATGCCGATGGCAAAGCCGGGCAGGAAGCTCATGGACTCAATGCGGATGGCAATGTTGTGCACGCCGAGTGCTCCGGGCATGGGTAACTTGCTGATGATGGAGAGGCAGAACATCTGGATGGCCCAGATGCCGAAAATTTCAATAGCTTGCGGAAGTCCGATGCGGAGGATGCGCCCCTGCATGCTCCAATCCGGCTTGAGACTATTTCCGTCAAGGTGGATGGGCGGGATGAATTTGTCCCCCCCCTGGCGCGCCAGAGTATTCAGATCCATACCGGGGTCGCGACCTTCATATAGTTTTTTGCGACGTCTCCACAGGACATACAACTGGATGACCATGCTGGCGGCAAAACCACCGAGGGTGCCCGCAGCAATGCCCGCGATACGCCAGCCGCCCAAGGGCTCGGGAGCAAAGATGAAGATGAGGCCGAAGACAACATTGAGCAACCCGGCCGAGAGCATGATGTTAAAGGGGAGTCGCGTATCTCCGGCGCCGCGCAGGGCGGCATTCAGGGCAAACACGACACCGCTGAAGGGGGCTGTGAACGAGGCTACCGTCATGTACTGCATCGCATAGGCCTGTGCCTCCGGCGACATGGTCAGTACATATGTGACCATGATCTTGCTGGCAATCAGCATCAAACCGCAGGAGAGCAGGCCTGCTATGGCTCCGAGGATGCCCGCCTGGCAGGCCGCGTGGTTGGCTGTTTTGTATTCCCGGGCTCCGGTCATGCGTGAGACGATGGCGGTGGAGCCCATGCCGACCGCGCCTTGCATGACGAAGCCGAGCCAGACGAGGAAGACGCTGGCGCCCATCCCGTCGGCAATGTACATGGTATCCTGGGCGCTCGTGCCAATATAGGTTGCGATGAAGAGATCCCACGATGTAATGAAAAAGCTGATGACCTGCTCCAGAAAGGGCCAGAAGGCAATCATCCATATCTGCCGTGGCAAAGTGAGTCCCGCCAATTTGCCGCCGAGCCGGCCACGAGTCATTTTGCTGCGGATGATTCCTTCTCTTGCGTCGCCTGCACTCATGCTTCCCCCTTGTAAATACTGGCTATTCCTCCGTTGAGCGGCTCCACAGATACGTCGACAAAGCCTGATTGACGGATCAATTTGCACATGGCCTCACCACAGGGAAAATCTTCAATGCTGCGGGCGAGGTAGTCGTAGGCTTCACGGTGCCCGGTCATCCACCCAGCCACCATTGGCAGCACTTTGTGGAGGTACCAGTGGTACGGAGTGCGCAAGGGGCCGACGGGCAGAGAAAAATCGAGGACGAGCAGGTGTCCGCCTGGGCGCAACATCCGCTTCATTTCGCGCAGTGCTCCGCCCCAGTCCTCCATGTTCCGCAGGCCAAAGGCCACGGTGACAACATCGTAGCCGCCATCAGGGAAGGGGAGGTTCATGGCATCGGCGCACACGATATTCCTGACGCCGCGTGCTGCGGCGATGTCGAGCATTGGCTGGCAGAAGTCAGACCCGGTGATCGCGGATTCCGGCATGGCATTCTGCATCACGAGGGCGAGGTCGCCCGTGCCTGTGGCTAAATCGAGTAGTTGCTCCGGCTTCCACTCAGAGACAATTTGAGCGACGCGGTTTCTCCAAAGAAGGTCAATGCCCAGGCTCAATACGTGATTTGTGGCCACGTACCTGGAAGCGATGGATGCAAAGGCATTTTTGACGAACTCCGGATTTTGCATGGCGAGTAGTTCACATCGAAAAGGGAAGCGAATCAAGCGTGAATACAGATTTTTATTCAACGAATTCCTCTTGAAAGTTGTATGAGATTATAATAGTTCTATTTATTGCAATCTACTAGAACAGGAAAAATACGATGAAACTGGGATACTTATTCGGAACGGACGCTCGTGCAACATCTGCTGGTCAGTTACTTTTGCGCTTGACGCTGGGTGTTGTCATGTGGCCTCACGGGGCTCAGAAGGTGCTCGGATGGTTTGGCGGAGGTGGCTTTGATGCGACCTTATCAGCCTTTACTCAAGGAATGGGCATTCCGTCTCCCTTGGCTTGGATTGCCATTTTGACTGAATTTTTCGCACCGCTGGCGATTGCCGTCGGCCTGCTGACTCGTTTGTCTGCTTTGGGCTTGGCAATCACGATGGGCGTAGCGATGACATACAATTGGCATAATGGATTTTTTATGAACTGGTACGGCAATCAGGCAGGAGAAGGTATCGAATACCAGTTGCTCTATGTGGGTGCTGCTCTTGCTCTGATGCTGATGGGAGCAGGGAAGTACTCTCTGGATTCACTGTTGGACAGGAAATAAATTACACAGCAAGGAAGTCCTCCTGCTTCGTGTATTACAACGCGGAGCAGGTGGGCTGTTATAAAATCAGGCTTGATTTTATCTGCCCTACACGCTAAACGCGCGTCGTCATGCAAGGACGTTTTTTATCAGGTGTTTTAATTGTAGCGACTGCATTGATTTTGGCATCCTGCTCCACGACGCAGGACAAGGATGATCCGAATCGTTTGCCCGATGGTCGTGTAGGCGCCAGCTACCAGGATTTTCTCAATCGCTCTGATTATCGCGATACGCGCGATGTCTGGTACCATGATGAACGCATTGGAAAGGCGAAAACCGAGAACAGCAAGATTGTTATTCGGCTCGGAGTCCAGCGCGGGACTTTGCTTGTGGATGACCAGATAGCCATGGACTTCCCGGTTTGTACGGGGCGTTCTTCCTTTGAAACCCCCCGTGGAAGCTTCAAAATCATCGAAAAAGTTGAGGATTACCGTTCGCGTTCCTATGGTAGCGTGTACGATGCTTCCGGTGACCGTGTCAATTCCGATGCCACTCCGTCTTCTCCTGTGCCCTCCGGCGGTAAGTTCGTTGGTGCCTCCATGCCCATGTGGATGCGAATCAAGGATGGCTATGGTCTCCATGTTGGGCGTGTTCTGCGCGATGCAGATTCCCATGGTTGCGTTCGCATCCCTCAGGAAGCTTGTAGTTTCCTCTTTGAGAAGTGTGGGGAAGGAACCCGCGTCATCATTAAGGATTGATATTCGGTGGGGCGAGCTTTGGGGTTGAACTGCTCTGGTGTGTCTGCCATTATCAAGTAACACATGTTACGGATGATTTCTACTCGTCTTGGCGTTGCGGTTTTGTCTCTCGGACTTTTGTCTATAATGTCCGCTGCGGGAGCTCCGTCTTCTCCCGGGAAACCAGGGCAGGGCAAGCCGGCAACAGCCCCATCTTCACAAACTGGCAAACCTGCTGCAAACAGTGATGAGGAAGAAGAAATCATTACGTCCGTTCTTTTAGACGATGATAAACAGGAAACTGGTTCTGGAGAACGTGAAGGTCTTGATGATTCGCCAGCCTTTGTCCCCATTCCGGACAAGGAACAGAGGGGCGACGCTACTTTCACTGAGGATGGAAAGAAGATAAGCATTTCCGGCGTCAAAGGCGATGCCGCTACGGAATCCTATGCTCAAACGCGCACCTTGGCTCGTACGATGGCTTTGCTTATCCCTGCTCCTCGTGGACAGATTCTGGATCGCAACGGAGAGCCTTTTGCCCAAACCCAGGTGGCCTATCAGCTTGCCATTCGCTTTGGACAGTTCGAAAATGAAGATCACGACAATGTTGTGAAATTCGGGCGTGCCTGCCTTGATCAAGCTCATAAAATCACGGGCAAGACTTGGGAGTTTACTGACGACAAGCTGTGGGAACACTACAAGGATCGCCGCTGGCTCCCCCTGCCTGTGACCAACGTGATTCGTGAGGAAGAAGCAGGAAAAATTCGCGAGCAAGTCGAAAAAGTGCGCGGACTGGAGCTTTTACCCATTTATATCCGCGTCTATCCAGCCAAGGAGATGGCTGCTCATATCATCGGTTACGTCGGTTCTAAAGGCAAGCTGCCCGGCGGACCGATCAACCACATGGACCCCCTCTGGGAACAGACGGAAGGGCGCATGGGGCTGGAAAAGGAATATGACCTCGCCCTGAATGGCAAGCCCGGTGTTTGGCGTCTCATGTTCGATGAAGAGGGAAACAAGATCCTGGACGAACTCCAGTCTCGCCCTAAACCCGGTGGAGCACTCGTTACGACGCTTAACCTTGAGTGGCAGAAGAAGGCAGAAAAAGCCCTCGGTAAGGAAATGGTCGTTATTAAGGGGAAACGTGAAAAACGTCGTGGTGCCATGGTCGTTGTCGATTGCAAGAGTGGAGAAGTTTTGGTGATGGCGTCAACGCCTTCGTATGACCCCAACCTTTTCATTCCCAATATTTCTCAGAAGGACTTTGAAGTCTTGAGCAAGGATCCGGGCAAGCCTCTTCTTTCCCGTGCCTTCCAGGGCAAATACCCTCCAGCATCTACCTTCAAGGTGATTACGGTGATGTCAGCCCTGAAGAATGGCGCGATCAATGCCGATACTCAAATCAACTGTCAGGCTTTCCTGCCTCTTGGAGACCGGAACTTCAATAACTGGAGCAAGGTCCCTGAAGGTCCCATTAACTGCGTTCGCGCTCTAGCTAGATCCAACAACGTTTTCATGGCTTTAGCTACTTCCCGTATGGGGAATACCCCTGCTATAGCGGCCAACAAACTTCTGGATACAGCCCGACTTTTCGGCTATGGGAACAGAACGGGATTGCCGATTCCGGACAGCAGAGGACTTGTGCCCGAGCCGAGCCGTTCTTTTACCCTGGGGAATGTTTACCATATGTCGATTGGGCAGGGTCCATTGTTGGCGTCTCCTCTGCAAGTGGCTCATGCCATGGCAGGCATAGCCAATGGTTATGGTTTGCCCAAACTCCACCTCATCAAGCAGATTCAGGACAGCAATGCCAACGTCATCTACGTGGCCAACCCGGAAATCCAGACTCCCTTGACTGAATATGCCAACGAGATTGCCACTGTTCGCAAGGGAATGGACGAAGTGGTCAATGGCGAACGAGGGACGGGTAGCCGAGCCAAACTGAAGTGGACGAACCTGGCAGGGAAAACCGGTACGGCTCAGTGGGGGCCCCAAAATGACGATACTCGTCTGGCTTGGTTTGCTGGTTTTATGCCTGTTGATAACCCGCGCTATGCCTTTGCCGTGCTTTATGAAGGTCTGCCCGGCGAAGTTTTTGGCGGCGGCGGCAAGGCTGCTCCGATTGTTAAGGAATTTTTCGATAGTGTGAAGGATGACGTCCTAGCCGAGCTCAACCCGGAAACCGCCATACCTGTTGCCGTACCGGTGGATGGCCCTGATCCTGCTCCAGTCAAGCCTTCTTCATCCGGCATGGATGTTCCCCCGATTTCTGCCGATCAATTGTCCGAAGACGTGGACGATTCGTCGGAATCCAACAAAAGGATGGCTCCCGTCAATGTGACGCTCGTCACCCAGGAAAATGCCAGTCCCAGCATGTACCCTCAGCCTGGTGATCCCGATTATATTCCGGGGCTGGGGGGCAGGCAGATTCCTAGGAATCTGGGTAATGGCAATAAACCTGTGCCAGTCACCAAGCCTGTGGCTCCTCCTGTTGTGGATGATATCCCCGTTGCGGAACCCCTGTAGTATTGCTTCGGAAAAAATTTAAATTCCGAGCTCTATACGCAGAACTTAGTTGCAAGTTTCTTCATCCTGCTACATATTCAGGACTGTATGAAATTGCACACATACCGTTATCTTGCAGTGCCCGTTGTGGCGGCCTGCTGTCTTACCTCCTGTAAGGATGAAGGCCCTAAGGAACCTTCTGTTCCTCAGGCGCCCCAGATCAAAACGGCTACTCCGGCGGAACGCTCCGCCAGCCTGGCTCTGCTGGATTTGGTTCCTGCAGAAAGCTCCTGTGTTTTCACCCTGTATGATATTCCCTCTGTCGTGCAGTCTTTCATGGCTTCCCATACTGGGGAATACATCAATTCAGCTAACCAGCTCAATGATGATGCCAGCATTGGCGAGGACGAAGAAAAAGAAGCCGTCCCGGCAGAAACTGAAGTGGATACCACCAAGCTGATGGCTGGTGCTGATAATGCCTCTGCGGCTGCTTCCTCCAAGCCGGACATCTCCATTGGGGTCAAGAATGTTGCCATTGCTGGCGGCTCCGATATACCCGCCTTGTTGACAAAGCTGGCTCCCTTGGTCAAGAAGTACGCTGAAATCTCCCAAGGGAACAGCATTCCCATAATAGCGGGTAGCCACTTCTCCAATTCTGTGTCTCAGGACGAGTTGCAGGGAATGGCTCAGGAGATGTCTCAGGAGCTCATGAAACTTGGTATTGAGATGCTGGATCAAATTGATCTGGAATCCGAAACAGGTTCTGCTCCGCTTATGATCGCTGCTGAATTGGATGATGAGGCCATGACTCAGACGAAGGCCAGCATGGCCCAACTGAGCATGATGGCGGGTGTGATGAGCCAGGGAGCCTTGATGCCCAGTACCTTTGAAAGTGGTGGCATTTCCTTCACCGGCGTGAAGCTTGATGGCCCCAAGGCTTCCAAACTTGTAGCTGCTTCCCTCGCTGGAAGCGGACTGGATACGGCCATAGTGAACAAGATCATCAATAAGGTTTCCACAGCCAAGCTGCACCTTCTGATTGGGTTCAAGGGCAATGCCTGTCTGGCTGTGCTCTGTGCCAATCCCCAGACGCAGCTCAAGATCCCGGCTTCTGCCGCTGAGTCCATCCTTGGCAAACAGGAATTCGCTTTTGTGGACGGCCATTTGTCATCCCAGGCTTTCAGTGTTGCCATGGCGACTCCCTCCTTGATCAAATCCTTGCTGGATGTCACCAAGGCTAACTCTGAAGGCTCTTCGAATGGCATGATTGCTGGCCTGAAGAAGGTTCAGAAAAGCCTGAATCTTGACAAGGCCAAGGTGGATGAAATGTGCTCAAGTCTGGCAAAGAACGCCGTTGAAGGAGAGAAGATGTACTCCCTCTACGACGTTACTCAACCCGCGTCTTGCTATACCTGGTGGGACAAGGGACTGATGGGAGAAGTGGTGATTGGCTCCGATGCAACTTTTGACTGGAATCGTTCCGCCGCTTCAATGAGCGGACTGCTCAATGTGCAGGACAACGCCTTTTCGGCGGTAATGTCTCTGTCTTCCGGATATCAGGATATCGTCATGAACATCTGCGAAAATTCGGGTAAATTGGTCTGGAATGCAGTGGAACTGCTTGCCACTACCAAGAATGACGAAAAAAAGATTGGTCACTTCTACAACACTGCCAAACCCTTTGTTCCTCTGATTTCTTCCATATGGACTGCAACGAAATCCAATGCCGGGTATGATCCCGTCCAGGGTATCGTCGTTGATCTCAATGGCGTGATTCCGAATGATAAGGCGATTCCCGCAAGCATCGCCAAGGATGGTCGTATTCCCCGCATAGCTTCAATTGCACGTGTGACGGACATGTCCAAGCTCTCCGCAGAATGGGCAGCCGTCAGAAAGGCTTTGGAAGCCAACAAGGCTATCCTTCAGCCTCTGACTGGCGATGTAGATCTCGCCAAGCCGACTGAAGAAAAGGGTGCGGATGGCTTGACCTTCTATTCCTATTCTTTCCCGCATATGAGCAATGACTGGACGCCGGCATTTGCAGTGGGTGACTCCCTGGTTTCCGCGAGTACCTCTCGCAACTTCATTGCTCCCGTCGTTCAGGCTTCCCTCAAGCCCGATGTCAGCGCTATCGTGCCGGCTGTGTATGGTCCGTTGGGGGCCTGCATGCGCATGGATACAGCTCCGTGGGCAAAGTTTATCGGCTCCTGGGCTCAGGCGCTTGAAGCTTCGGAACTGAAGGATGAAGACGCTGCCTCCTATACTCGCACAGCAGCCGATGTCCTCAATGCCATCAGCAAGGACATCAAAGGTATCCGTGTTTCCATTTCTCAGGAAAACGGCAAAACCGTGGAACGCTTCTTTGTCGAAAACGTCAAGTAATAAGCCCTCACAGCCGAATTATTTCAGCTGTGAGACACAGGAAAAGGCCATCGGTGGACAACCGATGGCCTTTTCGAATTTTATGATAGGTGAATTGTTTGTGAACTACGGCTCTTACTTGCCGAGGGTGTAGCGGAACTCGTCGCTCTTCTTCAGCAACTTGATGAAGGAGTAAAGCAATTCTACCGTAGCATCGACATCGTCGAGATCGATGGTCTCTACGGGGGAGTGCATGTAACGCAGAGGTATTGAGACCAGAGCGGAGGGCACACCATCACGGGAGATGAAGATGGAATCCGTATCCGTCCCCGTGCAGCGGCTCGTGGCTTCCAGTTGAACAGCCACATTCGCCTTGTCTGCAGCCAGCTCCAGGCGTGCTGTGACGTTGGGGTGGTTGGCGGTGCCGAAGGCGAGGGCGGGGCCCTTGCCTAGCTTGATGTCTCCGTACTTGTCCTTGCTCAGGTCAGGGGAATCGGTAGCGTGCGTGACGTCGAGGCAAATGGCAGCATCGGGACGGAGCCTGAAGGTTGCCATCGTTGCTCCGTGTCCGCCGACTTCCTCCTGAACGGCATTGAGGAGTACGATATTCCAGGAGAGTTCCTTTTTCGACTTCTTCAGCTTCCTGGCCAACTCGGAGAGGATGAAGCCACTGATACGGTTGTCCAGAGCGCGGCAGACGAGCTTTTTGCCATTCATGAGCATCGGCCCGTCGCAGTAAACGCCAACATGGCCAACGCGCAGCCCCATGTCCTCCACTTCCTTGGCGGACGACGCGCCGACATCGACAAAGATGTCCCATGTCTTTGGTACGGAATCATCGCCGCTGCGGAGGTGGATGGCCGTGTTGCCGGTAATCCCGACGACTTCGCCTTGCGAACCCATGAAGCGGATGCGTCTCCCACGGGCGATAGCAATGTCGGAGCCGCCCACGCGTTCGACGCGGAGGAAGCCTTCCGGTGTGATATAGCGCACCATGAAGCCGATTTCGTCAGCATGCGCTTCGATCATCAGCGTGGGGGCTTTGGGGTCCTTCGCAGAAAATTTGGCCCAAGTACTGCCGTAGGCATCACAAGCAACTTCATCGGCATATTGTTCCAATTCCTGGGCCCATACTTTTTGTGCTTCAAATTCAAGCCCGGTAGGACTTGGTGTTTCCAGCAACTCTGTCAAAAATTCCATGCTTTCATCATTCATATCAGAAGTGGGGTTGTTCATGGGAACTCCTCGAAGGAAGTCCTCAAAATCTTTTTTAGCTCATTTTTTGCTTTAGGACAAGGAGGGAACATGGAATGCAGAGGAAATATAGATTTATGCTACCATTTTTTTGAATAATTTTGACATATAATGGCAGGGTAATTTAATATGGTTAAAATATGAATATTTTTACAATTCGCCTTTCAATATGCTCTCTATTGATGGTAATGGTCTGTTTTTAAGTATTTAATGCTGCTTTCTTTCGGCAAGTTGTAAGCTCAAGTTTCGCGCAGGGGGGGGAACGATTCTCACTTTGCAGGGTCCTAGAGCATGTAGTTACGAGATACGAAGCCAAAGCATAAGACACCTGGTTTGATTGTGAGAGGTTGTAGGCAAATACAGCACTTCTCCCCGGGTGTGTGTACGATACTCACATGAATGATATGCAAAAAAAGAAGAATGGTGAACCATAAATACACAATTTCGTGAATAAATATAAATTCAGGCAATGATTATTAGTTCAAGAAGTCATTTTCCCTTCGAAGGGGGAATAAGTTTTTATTTCATAACGTAATAAAAATAAACATATTACGGTTTTTTTACGCTGGATGGACAGCGATTCAAATGGGGCAGGCAAGCCAGGTAGCCTTGTCTGAGCCCTGCAAATTCATCATATTATCTCAGGCCGAAAAACAACGGATTTGAAATCCGTT
>CAYVAI010000023.1:0-63610 GCA_964448375.1 uncultured Akkermansia sp. | reverse complement strand
AGGCCAGCGTATCACGCCGGGAGAACAGGCGGGACACACTCGCCTTCCATGCCCAGACCAGCAACACCCCCACGGCAATCACCACTGCAAGCGGCACAAACCAGGGAGCTATCTCCACTCGGCGGTTCCAATACACCACAGCAGCCAGCACGGTGCAGGCTACGAATATGGGGATAGCGACCGACTCCAGCAAAATAAAGGTATTAATGTACAGCCTGATTCGGGACACGCTGGAATTTCTGATGATAGATTCACCTGAAGGCATACCTGCATGCTGAACCATTCCCCCGCCTTTGTGAAGATAAAAATCATTGCTCTTGACCTATTATTTCGTCAATTTTACGGTATTTCCACCATGCCGTACAGCAACGCGCTCAGCTTCTTCCGAACCGATCCCTACCGTTACAACTGCGCTCAGTCCATCTGCGCCGCATTCGGGCGGGATGACTTGCTGGAATCCCTTGGCTCCTGCGGAAGCGGCAAGGCACCGGACGGCGTCTGCGGCGCCTTGTTCGGAGCACTCCAAATCATCCCGGGGCATCGCCACAAAGCCGTAATGGAAGCCTTCGTCCAGGCAACGGGCGCAATCCACTGCCTGCAATTGAAGAAGGAATGCAAAGTACCCTGCCAGCAATGTGTCACCATCGCTCAGGAACTGGTAGCGCGGGAACTTGGAGGAGATATCCAAAGTCCCGCATCGGAAGCCCATTGATCAACGAGGAATCCACCATGCCTGCTGTGACCTGATGTCAAGCAGGATACGCCCACGGGAAAGAATATCTGTCCCAATCAGGCCAAATTCCGAGCCCAGCAGTACCTTGATGCCGGAAAGCTCCACGCCACCCCAGCGAATGGAGGAAACTTCAGCAAATTTCGATGAAGAAAAGCGCTTCTTGCCATTGACATCCAGCCAGAGCAGATCCCCCTGTCTTTCCCAGGTCGGTCCCTTCCAATCTTTGTCGGGAAGACAGGTTTGAGTCGCTCCCGTATCGATAATCATATTCACAGGTACCCCACCGAGCATCACCTGCGCCAGCATGTGCCCATTGGTGACCGTGACGGGCAGGGATTGTGCATGAATGCTCTTCATCAATTCGTCAGAAGGCACTTCCAGCAGAAGCGTCACGGTATCAGCCTGCAAATCCACCACGATAGGGAACATGCCAAGCACGTTCATCCCCAGTAACCCATCCACGGGCATGCCATTGCTGGAGCCCAGCTGGGGCATATCCATCAGAACCAGGTTAAGATCATTGATATTCAGCCCGCCAACACTCAGGGAATGGACTCTCACCATATCCACATCCTTGCGGATATTGCTGCCTGCCCCGGGCTGGATGGGGACAGAAGGACGCTCCGACCAGTTCCTGCGGAAGGAATCCCTGCGCAAGACCGTCGCGTTGGCCCCCGTGTCCACAACCATCTTGTAGTTCTTCCCGTCAATTTCTACAGGAACAACGATCAAACCGTGGTAATCCTTCCCGGAAATCCTGTTCGACCCTAGGTGATCCAGCACTTTCTGAAGGGGATCTCCCGGATTCGCCTCCGGCAGAGTCGAACACATCGGCATGAGCCCGGGAATGAGCAGAAGCAGTAGAAAACGGAGCCAGCAACGCATATGCCAAAGATTATCTCAAAATCTTTGTCGGAATCAACCACTAATCCATTGACTTTCCCCTCACTCATCGTCAGGATTGTGAACGTTAAATTTCATTTCCTCACCATGAGCGACGACACTATCCAATCAACACCTCTGGCCCCCAAGCACATTGAGCTTGGCGCCAAGATGGTTCCCTTTGCAGGCTGGAATATGCCCGTCCAATACACTGGCATCATTGATGAACACAAGGCTGTGCGCGAATCCTGCGGGATCTTCGACATTTCCCACATGGGGCAGTTCATCGTCTCCGGCCAGGGCGCAGCAGCATGGCTCAACTCCATGCTGACCAACAATATCGACAAGCTCAGCATCAATCAGGGCCAATACACGATCATGCTCAATGAAAAGGCCGGTGTCATCGATGACCTGATCATTTACCGCTGTGGGGAAGACACCTATTTCGTCGTCGTCAACGCTTCCAAGATTGACGAAGATTACGCTTGGCTTTCCGCCCACAAGCCGGAAGGCATCAACCTCGAAAACCACTCCGAATGCTACGCAGGCATGGCCGTTCAGGGCCCGCTCTGCCAGGATGTATTCGCCAAGGTATTCCCGGGACTGGAGTTGCCCGTGCGCAACGGCATCTCCACCCACGAAGTCAAAGGCCAGCAAGTCTGGTTCTGCCGCACCGGGTACACCGGTGAAGATGGATTCGAATTCTTCTGCCCTGCTGACCGTGGTATCGAATGGCTGGAAGCCTTCATCGAAGCCGGGGCCAAGCCCTGCGGTCTCGGTGCTCGCGACAGTCTTCGCCTCGAAATGTGCTATCCGCTCAACGGCTCCGACCTCGACCCCGATCACACTCCGATCGAAGCAGGTCTGGGCTTCTTCTGCGCCCTCGACACCGAGTTCACTGGCGCTGAAATCCTTCGCGAGCAAAAGGCCAATGGTCCCAAAGTCCGCCTCGTCGCCATCGAATACACGGACAAGGGAGCTCCTCCCCGCTCGCACTACTCCGTCTTCTCCGCCTCCGGAGAAGAACTGGGGCAACTCACCAGTGGAGTTCTCTCTCCGTCCCTGATGAAGGGAATCGCCATGGCTTACCTCCCCGTGGAATACGCCAAGGTCGGAACCGAGCTCCAAATTGACGTGCGCGGCAAGAAATTCCCTGCCGTCGTCGTTAAGAAGCCCTTCTACAAGAAAGGCTAATTGATTTCTCAAAAAAAGAAACTGACAAATCGGAATATTTCTCTCATTTTAAATCCATATTCAAGCTATGCATAACGTACCTGAAAACCTGCTGTACTCCAGAGACCACGAATGGGTCGAAGTCAACGGTGACATCGCCACCATCGGCATCACGGACCACGCCCAGGCTGAATTGTCTGACGTTGTCTTTGTTGACCTGCCCAATGTAGGCGACTCCATCTCCGCCGGTGACGCCGTGACGGTCGTTGAATCCGTCAAGGCCGCCAGCGACGTATATACGCCCATCTCTGGCGAGATCCTCGAAGTCAATGAAGAACTTTCCAATGATCCTGCTCTGATCAACTCCGATCCTTACGGTACCGGATGGATCTACAAGGTGCGCATCGAGTTGCCCTCCGAAATGGACGACCTCATGAACGCCGCCGATTACGAAAGCTTCTGTTCCTGAAGTACCTCCCTTCCCGCCCCGGCGAGTCCAGTCTCTCCGGGGCTCTTTTATTTTCATTAACAATCCCCACGCCAACCCACCATGCCAGTCATCACCGACTTCCATAACCGCCACATCGGCCCTCTTGGTGCCGAACGCCAGGCCATGCTTGATTTCCTCGGCTACAAGACGCTGGACGATCTCATGGACGATGTCGTCCCCGCCAACATCCGTCTGAAGGCCCCCCTGGATCTCCCGGCCCCCCTCGCCGACAACGAAGCTCTCGACCAGCTTCGCGCCATGCTTGACAAGAACAAGCTCCTCAAGTCCTACATCGGTCAGGGTTACTATGGCACGCTGACGCCCACCGTCATCCTCCGCAATGTACTGGAAAACCCCAGCTGGTACACAGCCTACACGCCCTACCAGCCGGAAATTTCCCAGGGCCGTTTGGAAATGCTGATGAACTACCAGACGATGGTGGCATCCCTGACGGGACTTCCCGTCGCCAATGCCTCCCTTCTGGACGAAGGCACGGCCGCAGCCGAAGCCGTCTTCCTGTGCATGGGTTCCAAGTCCAAGTCAACCTGCTTCTTTGTTTCCGATGCCTGCCACCCGCAGACGATCGACGTCATCAAGACCCGCTGCGCTCCGTTGAACTTCCAAGTCATCGTCGGAGACTGGAAAACATTTGACCCCTCCGCCAGCGAAGGCCTCGCCGGCGTCCTCGTCCAATACCCGGACACCTACGGTACGGTAGAATGCTACGCATCCTTCTTTGAAAAAGTCCATGCCGCCAAGGCACTCTGCGTCGTCGCCACAGACCTGTTGGCACTGACGATGCTGAAAGATCCCGGCTCCTTCGGTGCTGACATCTGCGTGGGCAACTCCCAGCGTTTCGGTGTCCCGATGGGCTTCGGTGGTCCTCATGCCGCCTTCATGTCGGTGAAGGACGACCTCAAACGCCGCATGCCCGGCCGCCTGATCGGCATGTCGGTAGACTCCCACGGCAAGCCCTGCTACCGCCTGTCCCTCCAGACGCGCGAACAGCACATCCGCCGCGACAAGGCCACCTCCAACATCTGCACGGCTCAGGTTCTCCTGGCTCTCATGGCAGCTTTCTACGCCATTTACCATGGTTCCAAGGGCTTGCTCCGCATCGCTGAAACCGTCCATGCACACACCAAAAACCTCGCCGCAGCCCTCAAGGCAGCCGGCCTCACGGTGCACACGGAAGACTACTTCGACACATTCGTCTTTGGCGCTCCCGGCAAGGCAGATGATCTCGTTGTCGCCGCCCTGAAGGCTGGTTACAACCTCCGCCCTATCGATGCTGACAAAGTAGGCGTTTCCCTCGATGAAACGACGACTCGCGAAGACGTAGAAGCCCTTGCTCTCGCCCTGACAGGTGCCGTAGCCCCCGTCCCCGTGGAAGGCCGCCCTGCCTGGTGTGAATGCCTCGACCGCAAGACGCCGTTCTGCACGGAAACCGTGTTCAATTCCTACTACTCGGAAACGGACATGATGCGCTACATCCATCATCTGGAAACGCGCGACCTGGCACTCAACGAAGCCATGATTCCGCTGGGGTCCTGCACGATGAAGCTCAACTCCGCCACAATCATGACCCCGATCACCTGGCCGACAGCCTGCGCCCTGCACCCCTTCGTGCCCGCAGACCAGTCCGAAGGCATCCGGGAAATGCTCGCCGACCTGGAACACCGCCTCAGCGTCATCACCGGCTTCGATGCCTTCTGCATGCAGCCCAACTCCGGCGCCGCTGGCGAATACGCTGGTCTGATGACCATCCGCAACTATATGGAAAGCATCGGTCAGGGAGCCCGCAACATCTGCCTCATCCCCACCTCGGCTCACGGAACCAACCCTGCTTCCGCCGCCATGGCTGGATTCAAGATCGTTGGCATCAAGTGCGACGAAGGCGGCAACATCGACATGGATGACCTCCGCAAGCAGGCAGAAACCCACAAAGACGATCTCGCCTGCATCATGGTCACCTATCCGTCCACACACGGCGTGTACGAACCCACCATTGCCGAACTTTGCGACATCATCCACCAGCACGGCGGACAGGTTTACATGGATGGAGCCAACATGAATGCCCAGGTTGCCTGGACGAATCCCGGCTTTATCGGAGCCGACGTCTGCCACCTCAACCTGCACAAGACCTTTGCCATGCCTCACGGCGGCGGTGGGCCCGGCATTGGTTGCATCGGCTGCCGCACCCACCTTGCCCCCCATCTGCCTGGCCACCTCAGCCTGGACAAGAAGACGGGCGCAGTGGCTTCCGCACCATGGGGCAGCGCCTCCATTGCTCCGATCTGCTGGACATACCTCGCCACGATGGGAGAATCCGGTCTCAAGGAAGCGACTGCCGTCGCCATCCTCAATGCCAACTACATCGCCAAAAAGCTCGAACCCTTCTACCCGGTCCTCTATTCCGGCAACAAGGGACTCGTCGCTCACGAATGTATCCTGGATACCCGCCCGATCGACGATGCTGCCCACCTCACCGTGGACGACATCGCCAAGCGCCTCATGGACTACGGATTCCATGCTCCCACCATGTCCTTCCCCGTGCCGGGAACCCTCATGGTCGAACCCACAGAATCCGAACCGAAGCGCGAACTCGACCGCTTCATCGAAGCTATGACCGGCATCCATGCAGAAATCCAGGCCATCATTGATGGCAAGGCTAACAAGGACGACAACGTCATGAAGAACGCCCCGCACACCGCGGAATCCGTCTGCTCCGACAACTGGGAGCACCCCTACTCGCGTTCCGAAGCCGCCTACCCGGTCAAAGAACTCCGCGTCCACAAGTTCTGGCCCTACTGCGGCCGCGTAGACAACGTGTACGGCGACCGCAACCTCGTCTGCTCCTGCGACACCGTGGAAGCCTACGAAAAGATGACGGGACAGGAATAACAGCCACCCTGTTTTCTGACATTTGAACTCCAGCACCCGCGCTCCGCTCAGTCGGTAGCGCGGGTGTCTTGCTTGATATTATACGGTAATTTTTTGATAGATATCCTGATAGTCATCCGTATATTATTACTAATGAAAACGACTCCTCTTCTCGTTGCATCTTTATTGTTAAGTTCTTTCCCTGGCATTTCAAATGATCTGCCGACTCCGCGCCCTGTGCCGGAATTTGCAACTGCGGGATTTTTCAAAAACCAGGATAGCCCCCGTAAGGCCCACGACTTTAATGTAGGATGGCGTTTTGTGAAGGGTGATCCCAAGGGGGCGCAGGAACTCAGCTTCGATGATTCCGAGTGGGAGCTCGTCAACACGCCGCACGGGCTGGAGCTCGTCCCAGAAGAAGCAAGCGGATGCTCCAACTACCAGGGGCCAGCCTGGTACCGAAAGCACTTCACCGCTCCAGATTCCCTGCGTGGCAAAAAAGTAACGCTCTATTTTGAAGGCATCATGGGCAAAGCCGACATCTACGTCAACGGACAAAAGATGCAAACCCACCTCGGCGGCTACCTGCCCGTCATTGTCGATGTCACGGAAGCCTTGATCCCCGGAAGGGAAAACACGATTGCAGTCCGTGCCGACAACAGAAATGATCCATCCTATCCCCCCGGCAAACCTCAGGAAATTCTCGACTTCGTGTATTTCGGCGGCATTTACCGCGATGTGTTCCTTATTGAAACCGACCCCGTGCACATCACCGATGCCAACGCTGCCAACCAGGAAGCTGGCGGCGGTATCTTCTTCCGCACCATAGCGGCAGATGACAACAAGGCACAAGTCGGTACCAAGGTTCACGTCGCCAATGAAAGCGACAAGGAACGCAATCTCGTCATCGAGACCGTTCTGACAGATACGAATGGAAAAAATGCCGGCGGCTACACCCGTCCCCTGAAGCTTGCGCCCGGCGCATCCGCCCATGTGGATGGCGAGTGGGCCATCCAGTCCCCCATCCTCTGGTCGCCGGACTTCCCCAATCTTTCTCTCCTGACTGTCAATGTTTTGGAACATGGCAAGGTGCTGGATTCCCAAACGATCAAAGTTGGCATCCGCCACTTCGTGATGAATGACAAGGGATTCATTCTCAACGGCAAGCCCTTCCCCGGCAAATTGATTGGAGGCAATCGACACCAGGACTTCGCCTACCTCGGCAACGCCCTGCCCAATATCGGCCAGTGGAGGGATGCAAAGAAGCTCCGCGATGCCGGCCTACGCGTCGTCCGTTCCGCTCACTACCCACAGGACCCCGCCTTCATGGATGCCGCTGATGAACTGGGGCTTTTCGTCATCGTCGCTACACCCGGCTGGCAGTTCTGGAACAAGAACCCGCAGTTCGGAGAGCTCGTTTACGACAACATCCGCCAGATGGTACGCCGCGATCGCAACCACCCCAGCGTCTGGGCCTGGGAACCCATCCTCAACGAAACTCCCTACCCTGCCGAATTCGCGCAAAAGGCCTACGAAACCACCCACAACGAATACCCCTACCCCTCCTGCTATGCCGGATGCGACGACAGAGAAGCCGGAGCGGACAAATACGATCTGATCTACAGCCACCCTGCCACCGTCACGGAAAACACGGTTAGCGCAACGGGCCCCCTCAACGATTCACGCCGTTTCAAGGGCAAAGCCTACTTCACCCGTGAATGGGGTGACAATGTCGATGACTGGGGCTCCCACAATTCTACCAGTCGGGTTGCCCGTGAATGGGGTGAAGTACCCATGCTGGTTCAAGCCGATCATTACACCAATCCCACCTACAATTATACCTGTTGGGAAACCCTGCACCGGGCACCAGATTACCACATCGGAGGAACCCTCTGGCACCCCTTTGATCACCAAAGAGGATATCACCCCGACCCCTTCTACGGAGGCATCATGGATGCCTTCCGCCAGCCGAAAACATCCTGGTACGCCTTCCAGGCACAACGCCCGGCGGATATCAAGGCTTCGGCCATGAGTAGCGGCCCCGTCGTTTACATCGCCAATGACATGGATCCATTCTCGCCTCAGGACGTCACTGTTTTCACCAATTGCGATGAAGTGCGCCTTACGGCATTCGGGCAAGAACCCGTCACGATGAAAGCACGCCAGGAAGGACAGATGCGCCCCGGCTCTACAGTCGTCTTCCCCAAAGCCTTCGATTTTATGACGCTTAAATCATTGACACGCGGAGGTAAAGGCCAGCAATGCAACATGTTGGCTGAGGGATTGATCGACGGCAAAGTCGTTACCTCTCACCGGGTCGCTCCCGCCAGACGCCCTTCCCAGATCACGCTAACGCCGGACAACGAAGGTATCCCCCTTCGCGCCAACGGTACGGACATGATGGTAGTCATCGCATCCATTACCGACAAGCAAGGCAATGTCAAACGCCTCAATAACGAAGTGATTGAATTCTCCATCGAAGGTGAGGGAAGCATCGTCGGCGATGCCTCAATTGGTGCCAATCCACGCGCCGTCCGATGGGGTACGGCTCCCGTCATAATCCGTAGCACAACCAAATCCGGGAAGATCAAGCTCATAGCTAAGCTTCGCCACCCTGGAGCCCAAAAACCGGCATCCGCCGTGCTGGAGCTGGAAACGCTTCCGACTCAGGACAGCCTCATTTACAAAGAAGCTCCCGGACGCATGGAATCCGGCAGTTCAGCCCTCAATCTGTACCGAGAAAAGCAGATCAAGGAAGACGCCCTCAAAAAAATCGATGAAGTCAAAAAGCAACAATCTGCTTCAGAATAAATAACTTCCATTCTCCGAGAGGTCTTGCATGACACAAGGTCTCCCGAGTATTTGAACAGATCCAATCCCCAAACAGTCTTACCCCTATCAGTCAGGTGTGGAAGAAGGAGAGAGCTTCCCACCACTTCTTCACGAAGCAGTACTGAGTCACAAAAAGGTAGTAAGTTGGTAAAGAGGCTCGTGTACAGCAGTACACGAGCCTCTTACTTTGTACACGAACAGAGCCAACGTATGATATCCAAGCGTGGTGAAAACTCCTCACAGAGAAGTGGAGAGATGGGAATAATCCATATTTTTTTTGCGAGGCCACCATTCTTCTTCCTTCCCATGCCCATGCCCCTGTGATACTTTAACGCGCGTATGCCTGAACATATTGACGATGCGCTGCCGCCGCCCCCACCTCTTCCTCCTCTTTCCTGCCTAGAAAAACCACTTCCCCTTGATGGTTTCAAGGGCACTCCCGATGAAATTGAACAGCAATGGTACGATCAGGTGTACCGAGGTTCGGGAGACAAAATGAAGCAATTGACCCTGCGCGCCGTCATCGTCGGCATGCTCCTAGGCTCAATCCTCTCACTCACCAACCTGTACGCAAATCTGAAAATGGGGTGGTCCTTTGGTGTCGCCCTGACGGCTGGTATCATTTCCTTTGCCCTGTGGAATGCATTCGTCAAGATCGGTATTTCCAAGAGTCCGATGACGATTCTGGAAAACACCTGCATGCAGTCCGCGGCCAGTTCCGCCGGTTATTCCACCGGAGGTACGTTGACTTCCGCTGTTGCCGCTCTGCTCCTGCTGACGGGACAACATATGCCTTTGGGCGTCACCTTCGGCTGGATCTTTTTCATCGCCGTTCTTGGCGTCACGATGGCAATCCCGATGAAGCGCCAGATGATCAACATCGAACAGATTCGCTTCCCCGACAGTATCGCCACAGCGGAAACCCTGAAGGTACTTTATTCCGAAGGGAAAAAGGCCGCCGGACAAGCCAAGGCATTGATGTTTTCCGCCCTTTTTGCCTCCGTCAACGCCATTGCCATGGCATGTGGCGGAGAAAAGTGGCTTACCACTCTCCAGCAGCAAATCATCGGTAACTGGTACCACAGAACCGTCTTCTTCAAGTGGGATCTCATGTTCGTCGGCGCTGGAGCCCTCGTCGGGATGAAGACCTCGCTCAGCCTTCTCGTTGGAGGCACGGTCTGCTGGATGTTCTACGTCCCGTGGCTGGAAAGCCAAGGCTTACTTGCTTCAGGCGCTGGTTACCGCGACTGTGTCGGCTGGACTCTTTGGGGCGGCACAGCCTGCATGGTAGTCGCCAGCCTGATTTCCTTCCTCTTCCAGTGGAAGAGCATCGCCCGTTCCTTCTCATCTCTGGGAGCCATGTTCTCCTTCGGCAAAAAGCGTGAGCTGACGGATGTGGAAAAGATCGAAACACCGATGACCTGGTTCCTGGCGGGGCAGCTCATTTCCTTGATCGCCTTGAGCTATCTGGCCTACACGACCTTCGATATTCCCTTCTGGATGAGCTGTATCGCCGTCTTCATCTCCTTCTTCCTCGCGCTCGTCGTCTGTCGAATCACGGGTGAAGCCAATATTACACCAACGGGAGCCATGGGAAAGGTGACCCAGCTCATCTTCGGGGGTATTGCTCCAGGGCACGTCACCGCCAACCTCATGTCAGCCAATATCACCTCGGGCGCCTCCAGCGCCTCTGCCGACCTTCTCGTTGACCTGAAAGTGGGCTATCTCCTCGGAGCCAACCCCAAAAAGCAGTTCATCGCCCAGTTCTCCGGTATCTTCCTAGGGACACTCGTT
This sequence comes from uncultured Akkermansia sp., assembly GCA_964448375.1. Taxonomy (GTDB): domain Bacteria; phylum Verrucomicrobiota; class Verrucomicrobiia; order Verrucomicrobiales; family Akkermansiaceae; genus Akkermansia. The sequence continues at coordinate 52,823 of CAYVAI010000023.1, read as the reverse complement.
TCCGTCCTCGCCTTCCGCTCTCTGGTGCCCAATGTCGATGCACTGCAGGCCTTCAATGCGCCCGGCGCCAGAACATGGGCAGCTACGGCGGAAGCCCTGGGCATGGGATTCAGCCACCTGCACAGTGTCAAGGTGCTTTCAATTATCGTAGGTGGCATCCTGGGGGTCATCCTCGTCCTCATGCCCCGCTATATTCCCGTTACAGCCAAGTGGCTTCCCACTCCGATTGGTTTCGGCCTGGCATGGGCCATCCAGTGGAATGATTCCTTCCTGTTCTTCCTGGGCGCCGTTCTGGGCTGGGCAGCAGACCGCTTCATCAGCGGCAAATCCAAGGAGTTCAAAATCCCGACGGCATCCGGCATCATCGCAGGCGCAGCCCTCACGGGTATGGCTATCCTGCTTTTCAGCGTCTATCAGGCTGCCAAATAAGCATACGCTCCGGCATCCTCAAGCATCAAGCTTTCTCCCCCGTTGTTCTATAGAGCGACGGGGGATTTTGTTTATCCCAACACTGGGGCAACGTACTTCACTAGCATGTAACCTCCGACAATCAGCCAGACATAGAGAACCGCGGCCAGAAGGAAAGGCTTGGCCCCGGCCTTCTTAAATTTGTCGAAGCTCGTTTCCGCACCCAGTGCCGTCATGGCCATCGTCAGCAGAAAGGTATCCAGACTATTGATGCCATCGACGAGGACAGTCGGCAAAAGATTCAGAGAATTGAAACCAATCACCGCGAGAAAGCCGAAGGCAAACCACGGAATGGTGATAATCGTTTTTCCGGAAGATTGAGTCTGGCTGGCAGTCCGAGCAAGACGCCGGGCAAGGAAGATGCTCATCACCAGCAGGACAGGAGCCAGCATCATCACGCGGATCATCTTCACAATCACCGCCGGGTCAGCAATGGACGAGCCCATCGCATTGCCAGCTCCGACGACGTGGGCGACTTCATGCAGAGTAGCCCCAGTGAACAGCCCCATCTGTTCGGGAGACAAATCAAACAATCCCGCGCGGTAACACACAGGATAGAGGAACATCGACAAGGTCCCGAAAATGACCACGGTCGAGACTGCAACAGCCGTTTTGTGCGGCTGGCATTTCACAACGGGCTCAGCCCCCAGCACGGCAGCCGCCCCGCAAATGGAACTCCCGACTGCCGTCATCAGTGCCGTGTCGCGATCCATCTTCATCAAGCGACCTGCCAGAACACCCAAACCAATCGTCGTAACCACGATGACGGCATCAACGGCAATCGCCAGAATCCCGATTTCCATCACACTCTGAAAGGTCAGGCGAAAGCCGTACAGGACAATCCCGATGCGCAGAATCCGTTTCGTGCAAAACAGGATGCCCGGCACCCAGGTTTCCGGCAACTGGTTGCGAAGGCTGTTCGCGTACGTCATCCCCAGAATGATTCCGACGATCAAGGGGCTAAAGGACAGACTCTTCACAAAAGGAATGTCGGCCAGATAGAATGCCGAACAGGAGAACAGAACGATTAGAAGGATGCCATGGAGGATATTGCCGTGTTTTTTGAACATAAGGAAAGCGATGTGCCGGATGGGCTTATAGCATCAAATCATCACAAAAGCTAATCACAAGTTCTTATACTTAATTACATTTTGTTATAATAATCCAGGCAAAAACGGATCATCAAGCCACTCAGGCGGCTTTGTTCACCATGAGGTGTGACAAAGCGGAAGGTTCTTTTCACAACAAGATTCTTCACGGGAATGCGAACCAATGTCCCCCGTTCCAATTCCTCACGCACCGCAAAAAGTGAGAGAAAAGCTGCGGAATCAGACTTGAGCAGGTAGCGTTTGATGCTCTCGCTACTCCCCAGATGCATCGACACGCGCCATTCATCTTCGCGCAGTCCCTTTTCAGCAAGAGCCTTTCTCACGACATCCAGCGTCCCCGAACCCGCTTCGCGCATCACGAGGGGCAATTCCTTCAACTGCTCCACCGTCCATTCACGGCGCGAAGGAAGAGCATTACCAGGAGCAGCCACCAGTACGATTTCATCCTGAATAAAGGGTTGGTAATGCAGATCTGCGTGTTCCCCATTCCCCTCGATCATCCCCAGTTGAACGGCTTCTCCAGCCACGGACGACTCGATATATTCGGTGTTGCCATCCATCAAATCCACACGAATATCGGGGTACATGCGGTTGAACAGAGCCAATATCGGAGGCAGAACGTATTGAGTCAGCGTCGTACTCGCCCCCATACGCAACTCGCCCTGCATCCGGGCAACATCTCCCGCCATGCTCTCGTGGAGCAACACGTACTCCTTGAGGATACGGCGAGCCGAGACGAGAAGCTTCTCCCCGTCCTCCGTCAGGGCGACCTTGCGCCCGCATCGCTTGAAAAGGCGGCACTCAAACTGCTGTTCCAGCTCTCTGATGTGCCGCGTGACGGCAGGCTGAGTAATGAACAGTTCTTCCGCCGCTCGCGTGAAGTTCAGGCGGCGGGCAACTGATTCAAAAACCTTGAGGCGAAAATCCGTCAGCATAAAATATCGCTTTTTTATACCTCCCCGAGAACTGAAACTCAACAGTATTGAGCCTCCGACAAAGAACTTCGGTCAAAAAGCATCACGAAATTCCTTGCCAGAATTTTAAACATGTGATTTAATCCGCCCGCGCAAGCGGCCAATGACCAGTTCGTCTAGCGGTCCAGGACTCTCGCCTTTCACGCGAGCAACACGGGTTCGATTCCCGTACTGGTTGCCATTTGCACAAGAGCCGCCTTCGGGCGGCCTTTTTGTTTTCGGAATTTGTTTTCCGAAGAGTGAGGACAGGCAATCTTCTCGCCAAGCCTCCTCAGATGGTGGTACAAGAATATTCGTTCTCCGGCTGTTCGCCCATTCACGCCAACCCTCCTTTTCCACACATCATGAGCACCATTCACGTCATGTCCGATAATCTGGCAAGCCAGGTCGCCGCCGGAGAAGTCGTGGAACGCCCCGCTTCCGTCATCAAGGAACTCGTGGAAAATAGCCTCGATGCCGGAGCACGCACCATCACTGTGGATATCGCCCGTGGAGGCACGGCTCTCATCAAGGTAACGGACGATGGCTCAGGTATGTCGCGAGAAGATGCTCTGCTTAGCCTCCAACGCCATGCAACGAGCAAGCTGAAGGAATTGTCGGATCTCTTCGCCATCCATCACCTAGGGTTCCGCGGAGAAGCTCTCCCCAGCATCGCCAGCGTCTCGCGCCTCAAGCTCTCCACCCGTGAAAAAGATGCACTGGAAGGCTGTGAACTCAATGTCCACGCAGGTATCCCCGAAGAGCCGAAATCATCCGGGATTTCCCCCGGCACCTGCATCGAAGTCCACGAACTCTTCTACAACACGCCCGCCCGAAGGAAGTTTCTCAAATCGCAGGAGACGGAATCCGCCCACGTTGAGCACCAGCTCCGCCTGCATGCCCTCGCCTTCCCCGAGGTGCGCTTCGTCTTCCGCAAGGACGGGCAAACCGTCTTCGACCTCCCCGGCACACACGACCTCCAGGCACGCATAGCCGCGCTTACGGATCATCGCACAGCCGATGCCCTGATCACCATCCCGGAAACCATCGGCACGGGAGTCACCGCCAGCGGTTACCTCCTGCCTCTTTCAGAAGCGCGACGGAATAAAAAAGGCCAATTCGTCTTCCTCAACAAACGTCCCATCGACGACCAACTCGTCGGCAGAGCCATTCGCGACGGCTTCGGCGGTTTCCCCTCCGGCCTTCACCCCGCGCTGTACCTCTACCTCGATGTGGAACCCGCTCTCGTGGACGTCAACGTCCACCCCGCCAAGAAGGAAGTGCGCTTCAGTCGCCCATCGGACATCGTCTCCTGCGTCATCGAAGCCATCACCTGCGCCCTGAGTTCACACGCCCGCGCCGACCGCGATCTGGAAATACCTGCTCTTCAATCGCCCACACCGCCAGTCACCGCGATAAAATCCGCCGAAGTGGCACCTGTTGCCCAAGCTGCTGAAGCATCCTCTAAAAAACCGATTGCGACAGCCGCTCCAACACCAGCAAAGGAGCAACCTGCCTCACGCGAATTCCGGGCACCAGTTCCCCTTCAGTCCCCTGTCCCAACAGCATCGCCGGGCAACACCCTGCGCCCTCTACCAGCTGCCCAGCCACACCTCCCCCTGGAAAAACCCAAGCCGGAGGCTCCGCGCAAGAGTGCCGACTTCCACTATCTGGGGCCACTCAATGCCACCTACGCCCTCTTTGAGAACAACGATGGCCTCGTCCTCCTGCACCCCAGGGCGGCACGGGAACGCATCATCTTTGAAGAACTGATGAAACACGCGCGGCACGGCATCAAAAGCCAGGCTCTGCTCGACCCTGTCATGCTGGAGCTCGACCCGCGCGACTTCGCCGTTCTGAACGAACTCTCTCCCCACTTCGAGCAGGCAGGCATCACCCTCTCCCCCTTTGGTCAGCGCACCATGCGCGTCGAATCCCTGCCTGCCATGTTGCACCCGGAGGATGCGCGAGCTTTCATTCTGGAGCTCATCGACCAGATCACGGATTCGGAATCAGGTAAAAAGGCCGGACGTCTTACCTTTGAAGCCTTTTCATCGGAAGTGGCACAAAAATCAGCTCGGGCGGAAAAAATCAACTTCGTCATCTCACCCGACCTTCTAGAGAGCCTTCTTAACTGCGAAGTGCCCTACTGCACCCCGCCAGGCAAGCCGACGATGACTATGTTTTCCATGGCGGAACTCGCCCGGAAATTTAATATTCCCAATCGCTAAACTTGCGGTTTACAGCAGTTTCCAAAGGCCTTCGGCAAGTGCTTCAGGCTCACAGGACAAGCCTTCCAGTGAACAGGAAAAAGGTTCCTTCCCCTCATCGTCGCGGAACAAAAGGACGCGCAATTTCATCAATCCATCCGGCAAAAGATCGGCATGAACCCCAACGGGAGTCGAACAGTCGGCACCCAACAAGCGGAGGAACTCGCGTTCGGCTCGTGCCTGGAGGTGAGTCTCGGCGTGGTCGATTGCCGCAAGAATAGCACGCATTTCTGCATCGTCCTTCCGGATTTCCAAGCCGACAATTCCCTGCCCGGCTGCCGGAACAAAAACGTCACCAGGAAGCAATTCCATGCGCAGTTCAATGCCGTCACAAGTCGATTTGGAGGCGAACAAACCGAGACGCTCCAGCCCGGCTCGCGCCAGGATAATGCCATCAAGATCAGGGTTGGCTGCCAGCTTGGACAAGCGAGTCGGCACATTGCCACGCAAGTCTTCAAAGACTGTTTCCTCACCCCAATACACCTCGCCCATGCGGCGACGGCGAACGCTTCCTGTCGCAATACTGCGGCAGGCAAAAGAATTTTCACCCTTGAACACCAACACGTCATCAACATTGGCACGCGGCAGGACAGCAGCCAGATCGAACTGAGGATCGAGCTCGCTAGGCATATCCTTCAAGCTGTGAACGGCAAAGTCGATTTCCCCGGTTTCCAGCACCTGCTCGATTTCCTTGAGGAAAATCCCTTTGTCCGCAATCCCCGCCACGCGAGCCACCTGTGCAAGCGGCACATCCGTTCGCTGATCGCCCGTCGTGGAAATAACGCGCACCACGACCTCCAGCTCCGGCCATGCCTGGGCGAGAGCCTCCTTCACCATGTCGGTTTGTTTGAGAGCCAAAGCGCTACCGCGCGTACCGAGGGTGATGCGAGTCCGGGTCATATCTGATCGAGGGTAGTAAAGTGTTTCGTGAAGTCTGCTTGGATAATTTCTTCGCAATGGCGGATTTCTCGCTCGCGGGAACGGCGTGCTTCATCGGCAAGAAGCCTCAGCGTATCAATGTCATACACATAGACTTCATCGATGTCGGCAGCCGCTGGATCAATGTTGCGCGGCACGGAGATATCAATCAGGAAGAGGGAGCGGAACTTGCGAGCCTCGCGCAGGGGGAGCAGGAGTTCACGCGTGATCATGTAGTGAGGAGCCGACGTCGCGGCAATCACAATATCGATGCGCTTGAGGTACTCGCACCACTGGTCGTAGCGGATGGCTTCCCCCTCCACCATTTGAGCTAATTCCTCGGCGCGTTCATGCGTGCGGTTGGCGACAAAAATGCTTTTGGCTCCGCGCGATTTCAGGGACTGCGCCGTCACGCGGCTCATCTCCCCCGCCCCGAGAATCAGCACCTGGGAGCCTTTCAACTCACCGAAAATCTGCCCGGCCAACTCCACAGCCACGGAGCCAATGGAGGTAGCCCCCACATTGATATTCGTCTCGCGGCGCACCTTCTTGCCGATGCTGAAAGCCTTCTGGAACACCTTGTTCAGTATCCCTCCGGTAATCCCCGCAGCCAAGGCAACTCGATAGGCTTCCTTGACCTGCCCGAAAATCTCCGTTTCCCCCAGCACCATGGAATCGAGACCGCTCAGGACGCGGCACAGATGCATCATGGCATCGACGCCGGAGGATTCATAAAAATACCCCTCGCGGCATTCCACATCGTCACGGGAGCCGGTAAAATACTCCCGAATACTTTCACCGGCTGCAGCCGGATCATCCGCACAAAAATAGATTTCCATGCGATTGCATGTGGAAAGCACCACACATTGGTCAATCGGCGTTTTCTCGATCAACTCTGCTCCCGTCCGGGCAAGGCGGGGCTTGGCAATGGCAAAGCATTCCCTGACTTCCACCGGAGTCGTCCGGTGATTCAATCCCAAACATGCCAGACTCATTGCAACACAAGGAAAATACTCAGTGACAAAACATAAAGGCCAATGGACCACCAGGCCAAAACCTTTCCGGGCAAGCCGCGCAAATACGTCACGGCGATCAACAACAAATATCCGACACTGACAGCAGCTGCCACAGCCCACTTCGCACACGGGATGCTCACCCAGGCCTGCAAACCGCACACTTGAGCCATCATCAGCAGGAGAAAACCCGCATCAATCAGACGGATCATACACGACTGCAGGGTTCTCACCGGAGGCAGATTGCGGCTCAGCCCCGTCAATTTCCCTGCCTTCATCAGCGAATTCTGAATCAAAAACACCACCGCAGACAGGGCGGACAGCCCCAAGGCTCCATAACCCAGCATCGCCAAGCCAATGTGCCAGGTCAACCAACCCTGACCGTGCAGAGAATGAATCACCGGATCATAAAAAACAACGGATAACAAAGACAACACCGCCACCAGAGGAGCAGTAAACGAGCCCACCACCGACATCCGGTAGGGGCGCCCCAGCACCAGGTAAAAGGCATTCAACGCCCAGCCCAGGAAAAACAAAACTTCCGACCTCCCGCGAATCGGGCAGGTAGCCCCCAACGCGCCACGCTCCATCAAGGCCATCGACTGAATAAGCAACAGCGCCAGCATTAGACCCCAGACCCAACGTCGGTCACGCCCGGGGCGCCACAGGCTCAGCACGCCGGAAGCGGACACACACAAGGCCCAGACAACCGCGGCGATCATCCAGTATTGATCGTTCATGTTCGCAGTTTACTTCTTTTCCAATTCCCTTTCAATCACAGCGTATGCCTGATGATTGTGAATGGATTCAAAATTTTCAGCTTCGACACGATACCAGCTAAAAGCGGAGTGTTGTTCCGTTTTCAGAGCAACGTTGCGAACGAGGTCTTCAACGAAGACGGGGTTTTCGTAGGCGTGATCTGTCACCCATTTTTCATCAGGGCGTTTCAGAATGCTGTACACACCGCAACTGGCACAGGATTCCACGAGGTCAATCAAGTCCTCAATCCAGATTGGTTGGGCAGCAAAGCGCACAGAATAAGTCACGATACCACGCTGGTTGTGTGCACCATGCTCGCTCATCGCCTTGGAACACGGGCAAAGAGTCGTCACGGGAACACGAACCGTCAGGATGAAATCCGTCAGCCGATCGCTAACGGCCTCCATTTCAAACCGGACTTCGTAATCCATCAGTCCGGGGATGCCCGTCACAGGAGCATTCTTGCTCTTGAAAAAGGGAAAGCTCATTTCCACGTGGGAATGGCTTGCCGACAGGCGGGAAAGAAGTTCTTTCGGCAGAGATACGGCAGAATGGACGTCCATCAAGGGACCACGATTGTGCAAAACCTCCAAGAAACGGCTCATGTGCGTTCCTTTGAACTCCTGAGGCAGGTCAACAGCCAAGGAAAGAGTCGCCACGGTGGACTGGGTTCTGTTCTCCTTGTCCTTGATGACAATGGGATAACGAACCCCCTTCACCCCCACGCGATCAATGGAGATGTTCCGGGAGTCTCTTTCCGACTGGGTATCCTTGAGGTTTTGCATCCGGCTCATGGAAAGACAAAATCAACGAGAGTCCACCCGGGGGAATCCGGGCAGACTCTCGCCTTAAAGACAAATAATTCTACCGAAAGATCACCGAAAAAGAATCAGGGGAGCAGATTAATTGCTCTGGATCTCCTGATCTCACGGGTGATCTTGCGGTGCATCTTGGCGGAAACGCCAGTCACGCGGCGGGGAAGAATCTTGCCGGTTTCCGAGGTAAACTTGGAAAGGAAATCAGGATTCAGAAAATTGACCTGATCAACGGGAATATCGTGGCGGCGGCGCGGCATCGTGCGATTGCAGCGACGGAAGCGAATACGACGTTCGACAGTCTTGGGTTCAGTGGACATGATAAAAATGATTGGGGTAAACCGATGGGAATACGATTAGCGCATTTCGCGGTGAAGAGTGCGGCGCTTCAGGAAAGGATTGTATTTGACCTTTTCCAGACGACCAGGCGTACGCAGGCTCTTTTTGTTGCGCGTGGTGACGTAGCGGGACGTCGGCTTTCCTTCGGCTTTGGCCTCGGTGCATTCGAGGATGATGATGTCTCTAGGCATGATGAAATATAAGTTTCGGGAGAAAGGCTTTTACACTATTCCTCGTCTTCGTCAAGAGAAACCGCAAAGTCAGGATCATTTTGCATTCCGGCGAAGCCCAGGGCATCGCGGGTAGTGAACTTGACGGCACGACCCTTTTCCTTCTCCCATTTAGCTTGACAATCAACCGTTAATCGAGCAAACGGGATGGCTTTCAGGCGCAAAATCGGGATCTGTTTGTAGGACATTTCGCAAATGCCGTAAGTTCCCACTTCGATGCGCTTGAGGGCTTCCTCAATCTCGGCGAGGGCGTTCTGATCCTTGGCCAAAAGACTCAGGGCAAAGTCACGGTCATAGGCATCACTACCAGCATCGGCCTGGTGTTCCCCGGAACCGGAGGCTTCACTGCCTTCAGGGTGTGTCTTGAGGGTTTCTCGGGCGACACCATGCATGGAATCAAGGATGTTATCTCTTAGATCCAAGAGGTGCTGCTTCTGATTTGCAACGAACTTCATCCATTTGGCGTCCTTTTTCAACTCGTCCATGGCCTTGACCATGGCGGGAGAAAGGGCGTTTTTGACCGTTGCTGCCGTAACATTTTCAGCAACGGTGGCTCCGGCAGCCGGATTCTTTTTCCCGGCTTGTACGGGAGAAGGCGTGGGCATTTCTTTTTTCATATTGTTATCGTTCGCGGCCGATGGGACGGCGATTGTTCCAGTGGTGCTTTTTTTGACAGAAGTCACTTGTAAATGACGTCTTGAATAATAGGTAACAGAGGGAACCTGTAACCCAACTTTGAGGAGGGTATATGATTTTTTTGTTCAGGTTCAAGAAGAATCGTCACTATCACTGACAGACTGACACAGCATACCGCAAATGACCAAAATGGTCGAGACTGTGACTCTTTTCAGCTTTCCAACTCTTCCTCTTTTCTGGTATAGAAGTGAAGAAATGAGCCAAAATGAAGTTCCAACTATCGGCATCGACTTCGGAGGTACGTCCATCAAATTGGGTGTCGTCCTTGGAAGCCAGGTGATCGCCCAGGCGCCCTCCATCGCCACGCAGGAATATGATTCACCGGAGGAATTGATCAAGGCCATTGCGCAGTTCGTTGAAATGCTCCGGGCAAAGCACCCTGAAGCTACCGCCATTGGCATGGGCATGCCTGGTTTCGTCAATCACTACGAAGGAACCGTGTTCACCCTCACCAATGTTGCAGGATGGGACAACATTCCCGTCCGAGACTTACTCCAGGCTGCCACCGGCATCCCCGTCTGCGTGGAAAATGACGCCAACTGCATGGCTTATGCCGAATGGCAGCTGGGCGCAGCACGTGGCAAAAAACACGCCATCTGCCTAACTCTAGGCACGGGTGTTGGCAGTGGCCTCATCGTCAACGGGGCACTTCATCGCGGATCCACCTGTTCCGCCGGAGAACTCGGACAAATCAGCATCGACTACAACGGCCGCCTCGGCCACTACGGCAACCGCGGCTCCCTGGAAGATTACATCGGCAACAAGGAACTAGCCGCCGATGCCCGCTCTATGTACGCGACTCATGGGCAGGATAAAACCATCGTGGATTGCAACCCGATTGCACTGGAAAAGGCTGCCCTCAATGGTGACGAAATCGCCCTGAAGATCTGGAATGATATCGCCCGCAAGCTCGCCTGCTCTCTGATCAACTGTTGCTACCTCCTCAACCCGGAAGCCATCGTCATTGGCGGCGGAGTATCCAAGGCCAAAGCCCTCCTCTTTGAGCCTCTGAAGACTTTCATGCGCAGTCAAATGCCCCTTCCACTCACCAAAAATTTGGAAATCCTCCCTGCCATGTTCGGAACTGAAGCCGGCATCATCGGTTCCGCGCGATTGGCTCGCGACATATTCTTCGAGAACACGCAAGACTGAACGTACATGGGAAAAGACTCCCTCTCCCAGGAAGACCGCCTGATCTCCCGTCTGGGGATTTCCCCGGAAGAAGCAGTGGTTCTGAAGAAATGCCTTCGGGAAGGCAAATCTTCCCGACGCGCGCTCATCCTGACGCCCCGTGCTCCGGAAGGCTACATTCCGCCCGGAGCATCGACTGACAACTCAGATTACCCTGCATGGATTGGTAAAAATATCTTCCCCATCGATGGAGAAGAAGCAGAAGAATATGATTCCAACACCACAGGGAGGGAAACTGGCGACTATGCCGAGGGCTACTATTACCCTCTGGACCTCTCTTCTGTCTGGGAAACCGCCCCTCTCGCCCTGCTCTCAACGCCCGCAAGATGCCTGGACATGTGCGCGGCACCGGGCGGAAAAAGCATCCTGACCCAGGCAAGACTCCACCCCAGGCTACACATCTCGAACGAGATCCACCCCAAGCGCCTGGGAATTATGCGCCATAACCTGTCCCGGTGTGGATTCGGTCACATGTTCACCCAGCGACTGCGCCCCGACCAGTGGGCCGAAACAGCCACTGAAAGTTTTGACCTCGTCCTGGCTGATGCACCATGCAGCGGCCACTCCATGCTCGCCAAAGGCATCCCCAATCCGGGGTGTTTCCATTCCTCCACCATCAGCGGAAACGCCAAACGCCAGCGCGGAATCCTCCTTTGCGCCATGAAGGTGCTTTCTCCCGGCGGGCATCTCCTCTACACCACCTGCACCTACGCCCCGGAGGAAAACGAAAAGACCATTGCCTGGCTTCTCAAACGTCACGAAGACATGGAAGCCGTCAATGTCCCGGAGTTGACTCCATTTCAAGTTCCCGGCGTCCCCTTCCCCTGCTACCGCCTTCTGCCCACTGCCGGGCTGGGCGCCGGAGGATTCACCTGCCTGCTGAAAAAATATGGGACTCCTCCCGCAGTTCTCCCTGAACTCCCGGAAGACTTGCTTGCCTGGCCCGTCAAAGAGCGTTAGCATCTCTCCATGCTCATTGCGGCCATTAGCGACATCCACGACAGGACGGACAACCTGATGCTCGTCCTGGAAGAAATCCGACAGCACGGATGCAATCGCATCGCCTGCATGGGGGATATTTGTGAACCCGCCTCCCTCAGGGAACTCGGAGAACTCACCCGCGGTATCCCCGTTGACATCGTGTTCGGCAACAACGATGAAGAGGAATACGCTCTCAGGCATGCGGCCTCCAAATTCGAGAACATGAAGATATATGGCCATGTCGCCTCGTATTCCCCAGGAGGATTCCGACTCGCTTTGACTCACTACCCCATGAGAGCCGGACAATTGGCCCGAACAGGAGAATTTGACGCCGTCCTCTGCGGACACAGTCATCAAGCCTCCGTCACCCACATCGGAACATGCCTTCTCGCCAACCCGGGCGAAGTCGAAGGTACGCGTTCCGGGCGCATCACTTACGGCATCCTCGACACAACTGCCGGAACCTTCATCATCCATACACTGATATTTCGGGCATGATCAACGTCTGCTGCGCCCTCATCGAACTCCACACCAACGAGGGAGGCACCCTCATCCTGGCTGCCCGGAAAAACAACGATTCCCATCTCGCAGGACTCTGGGAATTCCCGGGAGGTAAACTGGAAGCCGGAGAATCTGCTGAAGTCGCCATCGTTCGGGAAATCAGAGAAGAACTCGGCTGTGAAATACACACCCTGATTCCACTCCCCCCTCACGAACACGATTACGGAACGCATGCCATCCGACTTATCCCTTTTATTTGCAATCTTTCCGACAATTCATCCTTCCCAACATACCGCGAGCATGCGGCTCTCGCTTTTCTCAGCTCCCGGAATTTGGAAAAACTAAACTGGGCTCCAGCCGATCTTCCTATCATGCGGAAATACCTCGGGGTTTGACCAGTTTTACTATCGTTTTTCTCTCGTTCATTCTGATTTTTTCGCATCCGAAAACGTTAACGTAACATATTATCACTTTACTAAACAATACACTCGTCCGTTGCATAAGACACTTTCATAGGTATCATCCTATTCTTTTCAAGCGACTTACATAAACTTTAATCCCTCGAAACAACATCGTCTCCATCGGGAGAAAAAAATTTCAAAAATACTTTTTTTATCTTGACGATTTGAGACGTTTCCTCTAGAAGTAAGTCAACTCCCAAACACAGCAATGAAGCCTAGCTTCCCCTTGTTGTTGGCTCCCACATCAGGATTTGGTACATGTGGCGATTCATTCGCATCTATGTCCACTCTGGTGATCCAATCATAAGATGACAGGAGCTAGCTTCATTGCCGTAGATGCCTTGAACATGGTAACACCACAACAAGGAAGACAGATTAGGGAGAAGGAAAACCAACTTCTGATTGAGCCGACAAAGGATCTCAGAGGGCAAGTTTTCGGAAGTTAACATCGCGTCTGGCGACCGAATCACTCGGAATACAGGAGCAAGACTTCCCAATCCACTTCTTAAACAGAAGAAACAAAGAAAAGAGAAAGAGAAAGACAGGGGGCTGTCCCGTCGGGAGACGGGGCAGTCCCTATTTCTTTATCCTCTCATCTTCCATTTCCCTTCTTGAGTGGTCTTATATTTCCACCAATACCTCTTCCCTACTGCTTATATAGTACATTTTGGTAATCAATGTAGTTTATAGCAACCACATAATTAGCCAAACATTTTTAAGAAACCTAACAATCCATTGTGCATCAATATATTATGAATAAATTAAAGTTGCCACCCACCCTCGATAAAAAGACCACTTAGATATAATCGTGATTACAACTTCACATATTACTTATAATCAATGATTTAGATTAAATCATAAGAGAAATTTCACTATTCCCAAGGAATCGGGGTTTTAATTGACAGTCCATTAAGAAGCTTGTACCTGTACATTAACTCCCAAACCAAACAATGAAGCTCAGACTCCCACTGTTGTTGGCATCCATGTTATTGGATGCAATGGCATTCAATGCCTACTCTGCTACCACTCCTACCTCCCCTGGCAATATCGTATTTGTTGGTGACTCCATCACGCAAGGTGGCCATTGGGCTGGTGTGGACAATACAGCTGGTTCCCCTAGTTACCGCTATTCCCTGTTCAAGAATTTTGTCGATAATAACGTTGCCTATACCCCCATGGGAATAGGCTCCGTAACCTCGACACCCACCGGAGCCAATGTCGTTTCCGCCGCCTATCGGAGCCAAACTTTCGATCCAGCCCACGAAGCTGCCGCCAGTGCAAGAACGTACACATGGTCTGGCATCCCTTCGAATAATACGGGATACAGAAACAACCCTAATACGCGCCCAAACGAAGCCCCCGTCTGGAATCTGCTCGGACTCGTCAATCCGCATACAAACAGCAACGCCACATTTTACAATAACGGTACTCTTCAAACCTACTCCGGCCCGACCTATGCTTCTAAATATGCTGATAAAAAGCCGGATACCGTTTGCCTGATGATCGGCATCAATGACCTGATTGCAGTCAGAGACAAAACAGCCATTTCCCGCCCAGACGGCAGCACGAGCGCCTACACCAATGCCGATATCATTTCGAACATCCACTCAATCGTCCAGGCTTACCAGGAATACAATCCAGACGTTAACATCCTGGTGATGGGACTGTTGCCAACCTCAAGCAGCAATGCTACCTACGGTATGAGTAACGGGTTCAATATCGAATTGGAACAAGCTCTCCAATCATGGTCAACAGCCAACTCCAATGTTTCCTATGCCAACGTCGGAAGCGGAATCGAAACATCCAACAATGCCCAGTACGACAACGGAGGGGCACACCCCAATACGCAGGGAGAACTCGTCATCGCCGGCAACCTCGCGAGAGCTCTCGGTATCGGACAAAGAACCTTGGGATTGGCCGCCAAGGCAAGCACAACCTTTACTCATCGGATGGATCCCACACAGGTATCCCAGACGAATTTCACAGTATCGTCTCCGAATCAGTGGCAATCATATACCGATACAGCTTCCGGGCTTTCCGGACTTATCATCAACGCCGGGAACAAATCCACCGCTTCCCTGACAGCGACTGGTTGGGAAGTAGCAGCGACGGCCGGCTTCACAGTAGAAGCCAGCATGCAACTCTACTCCATCTCGGGCAACAGCATGGTTATGTCCCTGGGAGATGGGGTTATCGGCAACGGCCTCCTGACAATCTCCACGACGGGCATCTACTGGGGAAGCAACAATACACTGCTTTATTCCAGCAACCAGGCCAACGAGAATCTTGACCTCCGCATTACGTACATGGCCGATGGCAATGCGCAGGGAGTCAATGCAGGATACTACGTCTGGCGCAATGGTCAGCTCATCGGCGAAGCCCTTGCCGCAGGAACAACCAAAACGGATGCCTTTTCCTTTGGAAGCATCGACGGATTGCTCTCCTACGGCTTACTTTCCCACCTCTCTTGGGAAACGGGAAGCCATGCCCCCACACTGGATGGCTCTCTCTACAATACCGCTACCCTGCCCTCCCTGCCTTCTCTGACAGGAGAGGCCATTATCAAGGCCAACAACATCACTTCTCTGAACAGCGCCGAATCCTGGGAAGGAGGAGTTGTCCCTGAGGCAACCAGTACGATCCGCTTCACCGGTACATTTTCCCAGGACGCCGCCATCACGCAAAGCGCTTCGCTAACCGTCTATAAGATTGAGCTGGATAATTCCAATGAAACCAATGCATTAGTGCGTATTGTCACCAATACATCCGGCGCGGCAAACAGCAGCAATGCACTCAAAGTCGGAGAAGGTGGCATTGTGCTCACGGAATTCAGCAATGGAGCCATCATCCAAAGCCTGGTGGTCACCGCAAGCCAGACGTGGTCTATTGCCGCCAACAAGGTTTTGCGCATCGGTGTTTCGACAAATGCCAACCGGGGATATTTCGGAAGCGAAGGAAACAATACCATCACATTGACAGGTGGAGGCCTCACCATTCTTGATACTGCTACAGGAGCTATTCCTACCGTCAACTGGATCATCCAAGGCAATTCCTCACTGTACACCCTCTGGAATACGGTGACTGGAAGCAATACCGGTGGAATAGGCTCCGGCTCCGTCACTCTGGATGGAGGAACACTGGGCATCAACTATGGCACCAATGGAGGAGGAATGGGGTCATCAGGCAACTGGACATTGGGCAACCAGCTACTTATAGGTTCCAATGGCGGCATCATCCTTCAAAATAATAGTACAGCCAATAGATCGGTCACATTTACAGCCAGTATTGTCAACGCTGAGGGGGCGGGAACGGAAGCCACACTGACATTCCGTGATAAAACGGGAGGAACAGGTCATTCATACATTCTGACTGGGGACAATTCCGCCTTTACCGGCACCATCCTGACCGAAAGTGAAGTCAATCTCAAGATTTCCGGGAACGGTACCCTGCATGCCGGAATTCTGCAAAACAATGGCACTCTGAATCTGCTCCGCACCAATTCCTGGGACATCAACGCCATCATTGCAGGTGCAGGTACACTCAACATCGGCGAAGATACGGATGCATCCAAAGCACAAATCGTCACCTTCTCGGGCAACAACACTTACACCTCCGCCACCAATATCCTCGGCGGCACGCTCAAGCTCAACCACGCCAATGCTCTGGGCAGCACGTCCGCCGTCAACGTCGGGGCAAAAGGCACGCTTGACCTCAATGGGCAGAGCACATCCAAGACACTGGCGTTCACTGCGGGCGGCATCCTGACCAACTCGTCGGATACCACATCTCAAATCAGTATTACCGGAACAGGCCTCACCAACAAGTTCTGGACCAACGGCACCTTATCCATCGACGAAGGGAAGACGCTTCAACTCAATCTGACTGGTAACCACGGTGTTCTGGATGCCAAACTCACCGGAGCAGGAACCTTCGAAAAAGTACAAAACGGTACCCGTCATCTGGTTTTTTCATCGACTGAAAATGCCTTCAGCGGAATCATCAAAGTCAGCCAGGGCTATTTCATATTCCAACCCGGAACAGACAATTCTCAAACCTTTGCAGAGGGTTACCGCCCAGACTTAATTATCGATGCCGGTGCCAAGGTAACCATGGACAAGTCATTCAAAACGGAAGACAACGCTCTGAAGCTCGGCAACGTCACCGGAAGTGGGGATTTTGCAGGTGATTATGGGACGGGGCCATTCTGGGTTGACGTCCAAATCGACCAAGAAGGCGGTGCCCTCTTCGGTGGTAATTTCCAGACCACTTCTGCTTCCAGAAACTACAGTGTCGTCAAACGCGGCACCGAAGACTGGATACTGGCAGGAAACAGCACCGCCACAGGTGAATTGAAAATCGCTGAAGGTAAGGTTCAGTTGGGCAACGGAGGAGCCACCGGCTCCTGGGCTGGTGCCATCACGGGCACCGGAGAACTCGTCATCAACCGTTCCGACAACCTTACCATTTCCACCAATAACACGTTCTCCGGCGGCATGACCGTCAAGGCGGGAACCGTCACCTCAGGCCATGCCAATGCCTTCGGAAGCGCTACCAACACAATCACCCTTGCGGGTGGCAACGTCAACTTTGCCGGCAACTACAATAAAACCCAGTCGATCAACGTCATCGCCGGGGCCAATGGTACAGCGACCATCGCATCAGGCAATTTCGACGGTAACCTAACCATCAACAAGGGCTCCACCCTGAGCCTGATGAGTGGCTCATCCGCTGGTCTTTATTCTCTGAGCACCGGAGTCACCCTCACGGCCAATACCGGATCAACACTCACCGGCAACATGGAGCTGGCAGGCGGAACCATCATGCTGAAAGCAACGGATGTCTTGTCTGATACCACCACAACGCTGACTCTCAGTGGCAACTTGAGCCTCGCAACCAGTGGAAGCACGATCACACTCGACCTGTCCGAATTTACAGCATTTGTACAGGGTAGCTATACACTCCTGACGAGTAACACATCCCTGACGCAAAGCTATCTGGATGCATTCTCCGTCTCCGGCCTGGCAGCGAATAGCTATGAATTGTCATTCGGGGGAACAGACAATAAGAGCCTGATTCTTTCCATCATCAATTCATCCGGAATAGTATCACTCACGTGGAGCGGCGGCGCTGCTGGCACATGGAGTGCGGCCAACGGCAACACCGGATGGACAGGCCCCGGCATCAACACCTTCAAGGAAGGAGACCTGGTTTCCTTCTTGGACATCGCTGACGTAAATGCTTCTGAAATTACCCTCGAAGGCACTGTCAAGCCGTCACAGATCATCGTCAACAATTCCGCGACATCCTTCACTTGGAAAGGTACCGGAATCATCGCGGATTCTGAAAATAATGCGACGACACTACTGAAAAGGGGGACCGGAGAGCTCACCATCGCCAATGGCGCCAATACTTACTCTGGAGGAACAACCATCAGCGCAGGAACCATCATTCTGCAATCCACTCATGGTCTCGGCTCTGGAGCAATCACTTTGGATGCCACGGGGACCCTCCGGCTGGATGCGGGAGGGGATCTGTTGCAATCCCGCAATAGCCTGATTTTCAATGGGGGTATTTTCTCCTACGGAGATAAAGGCAATCAGGATATTTCCACTCTGATCAGCAACGCATCCACCGCGGACGTTGCCATCAATCTGGGAACAGCGCAAGTTACATGGGGAACAGCCATCAATAAAAACCTGACGGTTGACGGAACAACGGGAAAACTGACTCTCAACACAACAAGTGCTATTGGTGCCAATGCGCTCAGCATTAAAGGAGGTACAGTACAGATCACATCTGCCAATACCCTTGCATCCATGACTTCCATCACTCTGACAGGGAAGGGTACGCTGGATCTGAATGGCCAGGAAATCTCCAATTCCCTGACATTCTCCAACGGAGGTATCCTGACAAACACATCGGCTACAACGGCACAGATTAATGTGGCAGGGAATATTTGGCAAAACGGTACGATCTCCATCGCACAAGGAAGCACAATCAAGCTGAATCTTACCGGAGCAACAACACTTCAAGGTAAACTCGAAGGAAACGGAACATTCGTCAAATCGGGAGCTTCGAATTTCATCATAAACTCCATAGGCAGCATATTTGACGGAACCATCCAGAGTAGCGCCGGGTACATCATCTTTGATCCCAACACCACGAATGGGCAAACATTCGCCGACGGTTATCGCCCAGACATCATCATTGATGCCGGTGCTTTTGTCGTTCTCGGAAGCAACTCGTTCACAACAGAAGCCAATGCCTTCAAGATCGGCAACCTGACTGGATCCGGAGACTTTAAAGCCGACTATGGAACTGGAACCACCCGCTGGATTGATGTCCAAATCGATCAAGCCGGAGGAGCCACCTTCGCTGGCAAAATTTTGTTGGCCTCAAACAGCCGAATCAACAATGTCATCAAGCGTGGCACTGAAAATTGGATATTGACCGGTGACAGCACGACCACTGGTGAATTGAAAATCGTGGAAGGAGCCGTCCAGCTGGGCAATGGAGGGACTACTGGTTCCTGGGCCGGTGCTATTACCGGATCAGGTCAACTCATCCTCAACCGCACCGGTGATGTCACTATTTCCACCAACAACTCATTCTCCGGTGGCATGGTCGTCAAGACAGGTACCGCCATTTCGGGGCACGCAGGAGCATTTGGCGCAGATGCCAATACAATCACGCTTGCGGGTGGCAACGTCAACTTCGCTGGCAACTACAAGCAGAGCCAGACTCTCGCCATCATGGCGGGAACTACAGGTACAGCATCCATCGCTGCGGGCAGTTTCAATGGCAATCTGACGATCAACAAAGGTGCTGCCTTGACTCTGTCCAACGGAGGAACAGCCACCTACTCTCTGGCAAACAATATCAGCCTGACGACGAATACCGGAGCCAGCCTGACGGCCAATGTGGAACTACTCGGAGGTACCATCAAGCTGGGGGCAAGCGACTTCATCGCAGGTAACAGCACGGGACTCACGATTAACGGAACCCTCACCACGGGGGAGGGAGGTAGCGCCACGCTTGATCTCTCCTCCTTCCAGGGGCTCGACAACGCAACCTATACCCTGCTCACATCCAATACATCACTGACGCAGGACTGGATCGACGACACCTTCACCATCACTGGCCTGAGTACCCAAACGCTCTACACTCTCACCATGGGTGGTACAGACAGCAAATCCCTGATCTTCATGCTGGGAACGGCACGCGGGCTGGAATGGCGCGGAGGAGCTACAGGCACATGGAGCACGAGCACCTCCCACACTGGTTGGGGCAATGATGGCAGCAAATCCTATGCTGATCCATCCGCCGTCACCTTCCTTGATCTCACAGGTACTGCTGCGGTAACGCTCACGATTGAAGGCGCAGTCGCACCCGGTGCGATCACCGTTAACAACTCAATTGGCAACAACGGAACGAGCTTCACCTGGCTTGGCTCCGGCACCATTGCCAATGCAACTGGCGCACAAACCATCCTTATCAAAAATGGTTCGGGCGAGCTCATCATCGCCAATAGTGGTACCAACACCTTCTCAGGTGGCACCACCATCAATGGCGGCACCGTTACCTTGCGTAGTGTACAAGGCCTCGGCACGGGAACCGTGACGCTCGCCTCGGATTCCGGCACCCTGAAACTGGATGAAGCAGGCGCCCTTTTGGTCTCCGGCAACAAGCTCATTTTCAATGGAGGTACCCTTGCCTACGGCACTGGAGCTAACCAGGATATTTCAGCGTTAATTGATGCATCCTCTACAAACGCAGTAAAAATCAACCTCGGTGCCAACCAGGTTTCCTGGGCCAATGCCTTGCAAAAGAGCCTCGTTGTCAACGGAACAGGTTCTCTGACTCTCGGGCAGACAGGATCGGTCAATGGCAATGCGGAAGCGCTCACTATCAATGGTGGGACAGTCGTCCTTGCCTCCGGGAATGCTCTCAAGATTGCTACGTCCGTACAAACGCAGATATCCATGGCTGGAGGGACGCTGGACTTGAACGGAACCTCCGCCGGCTACTACAAATCAGCCTCTCTCCTGCTTGGCAAGCCCCTGTTGGCTGGCGGCACTGGCGAAAACATGCTGATCACCAACTCTGGCTCGGCCAACACGAATGCACTGGGCTTTTACGCTACCAATGGAAGTACGGTCCTCTCTTACGATGGTTCGCAAGGTGCCGGTAAATTGCTGATTGACGCCAACATTTCTCATTTCGACACCAGCAATGAAAACTCCTACTCGTTCCAGGTCACTGCCTCCACGAAGAATATTGCCGATGCTGAAGTTGAATTAGCCGGACAGATATCCAACGCGAGCGATCCGAGTAGTGACGGCACCAGATTTACCCTCAAAAAGACAGGTAATGGTCGTCTGATGATCAGTGGAGCCAATAACCTGCCCGGTCTCAACATCGCCGAAGGAACATTGATCGCCAATCACACACAGGCTCTGGGGTATGATCGGGCATTTTCCAATCAACTGACAATCGGCAACGATGGCACCCTCGACCTCTGGAAGAGCAACACCGTTTCCATCCTCACCGGAACGGGAAGAATCACCAACAGCTCTGATTCCGCCTCCATTCTGACGATCGGACGCACAAATGCAGCGTCCTCCTTCTCCGGGATCATCTCCGGCAATGTCGGCCTGACCATTGACAATGGGGCAACCCTCACGTTGACTGTCGCTCCGAATTCCGTCAACACGTATTCCGGACCAACGACAGTTCAAAACGGATCGACCCTCATCCTCGGTAATGCCGGAGCTCTGGGTAGCCAATCCGCTTTGGCAGTCAATGGAACAAGCTCCAAAGCCGCCATCAAGTTCGACGGAACCGTCTCCAACGCTATCTCCGGCAACGGTACACTTGACCTCGGAACGGCGGAAACGTCCGTCCAGCTCCACCTGGAAAACCTCGATGGTTTCACCGGAACAGTCAACCTCGCCAACGCCGCTTCCTCTTTGACTATCGGGGGCAACACAGCATCACTCACTGCCCTTTCCCTGCAGGGAGGAAGTCTGACCGTCGATGGCGTTGCACTCAGCATTGCCAGCATCCCCTCAGGCATCGGCTCCGGAGCCATGGCTGTCACCAATAACGGTTCTCTGGACTTGGGCGGCAACGCCATGAACGGAGTCGTCACTATGCATTCCGGTTCCCTCCGTCAAATCGGGGAAGGAACCACCGTTTCCATCATCGCCAACGGAGATGTCGCCCTGAACGGCATCCTGGGAAGCAAAATCACCCATTTGGAATCCACCGCAGGCGCCACGATATCGGGTATAAACGGCTCAGTAAACCTGGATTCTGTTTCCCTAACCCTTTCCATGGATCATCTCTACCAGCAAGGAACATCCATGGCCGGCAAGGAATACGCGATTACATTCCAGGACGGAACCAATGATACGCTGACCATCACGGGCAATCTCCATCTGGGGCTGAACAGCATCAAGGACTTCCTGATGGCTCAGAAGGAAAACAACTATAAGTATGACTTCCTCGTCACCAATGGAAACATGGACATCAGCAGGGCAGAAATTACGTTCAATCCGTTGTTGAAACTCATCGGCTATACATTGGAGAACATTGACAATGGTATCATCTCCATCGGAGCCGTAGATCCCAACATGCCGTACATCATCATGGAAGGTGAACAGGCCACATTCTCCACTGGACGAGAACTGGATTCCTTCCCCTTCATCGAAGTGGATGGAACGCTGAATATCGCTCTGTCATCCAACAGTTCCGTAAAACTCAAGGATCTCCGAGGCGAAACAGCAAGCGCCATGATCCTGACTGGGAATGACTCTTCCGTAACAGTGCAACTGGATAAATCCATCATGGACGATACCTACGCCGGTAGTATTTCCGGCGGAGCCTCCATCAACAAAACAGGAACGTACACTCAAACAATAGGAGGCAATGTCTCCACTTCGGCTGGCTCTACTACCATTACTGAAGGAAATATGATAATCAAGGGTTCCCTTGCCACGGCAAGCCTCAACCTGACGGGGGGCAACCTCTCCGTCGAACAAGGTCTCAAGGCAACATCGGTCACCGTGGCACACACCTCCGCCGTTCCCGGCAAGGCGACTCTTGCTGTCAACGGAGATGCGGCTATTTCCGGTAAAATCAATCTGCAGGAAGGTTCCATGTCCGTGACTGGCAACATTGGTGCCGGTTCCCTGTCCATAAATCGCGGGGCGGAACTTATTTTCGGAGGAGACTTCATCATCCTCTCCGATGGAGAAAGTATCCTGAACGCTGGTTCTATCCTGACGGGTGACGGCAGCATCATCATCGGCAAGGGAGCATCCTTCGTCAACCACGGTGTCTTGTTACAAGGTGACATCCTCATTTCCATGACGGAAACTGGCAATGCCACCATCTCGTCCGATACCACTTTTCATGAGCTTGCAGGGTCGGGCAATCTGACGCTGGAAGGGGATTCCACCACTGTAACACTCAACGGTAGCAGGCAATCCACCTTCTCAGGACAGCTTCTGGGTGCAGGTACCTTGCTCAAAACCGGTGAAGGAGTCCAGTTCCTGACTACGAATGGCAACAGGGATATCAACCTTGATGTCCAAAATGGCATCATGGTCCTCAACCACTCGGAAATAAGTAGCGACAAGATCGAGTACGGCAATATCAGTATCGGACAGCCGAACGGCAGCCCCAGACTCCGCACAGCGAGCGCCTCGACGGCTCCCGGCAAGTCCGAACTTCACATTCTTGCCGATACCTATGCAAGTAACCTGACCGTCAACCAGGGGGGCTCGATCATCCTGGGTTCGAATTCAGCCGCAATAGTCAACTCTCCCGTGACTCTGACGCTGACAGGCAATGCCGTATTCGCTGAAGGTTCATCCATCAGTACCATTGTTCCCAACACCGAAGGCGGCATTGTCGCCATGGGAACCATCACCCTGCCGAAGACGTTGTCCATCACACTGGTCAATTACAAGTCGGACGGCTGGGAATCCCCTCTGCCCGATCTCCTCGTCATGTCAACAGACAAAGGTTTCCTGAATGCCAATGGCACAGTCATAAGTAAGAACACGACGATGAGCGACTGGAATGTGACTCTGGAAAAGAGCATCGCCCTTTTCTACTCCTCCGCAGCGCTCCACCTTGATGCCAGCGGCAAAAAACTGTTCGCCACTCCCACCGGAAGCCGAAAGGACAACCTGCTCAAGCAATACGCTCAATCAGAAACGGCCGCCGCTGGAGCCGATATGCTCTGGAACGCCGGATTGCAGAAGAGCGGATCCAACCTCGACCGCATCCTTTCTTACACGATGGATGCCATTCAGGCAGGACAGGCAGAAATCGCCAGCCATACAATGGCTGCCAGTGCTGGTAATTCCGTAACCAGCATCCTGGGCGCCCAAAAAGCAGATTACCAGTACCAGCAAACCTTGATCCGCAACAGAATGACCACCATGGGACTCCCTGAAGGATACAACTTCGACAACGAGTTGCCCTTGTGGAATACCTGGATACAGGCAAACGGATCCTACAATAACCTGGATACTTCCGGAGACGCTTCCGGATTCAAGCTCAGCACCTGGGGTGGCACTTTCGGCATTGATGCAAATGTCAGTGATAAACTCACACTCGGCATGGCCATCACAGCCAGCTATGGCAAACTGACAGCAGAAGCCGCCGACAGCCTCAGCGGAGATGTAGATACTTATTACGCCAACCTCTTCGCCCGTTACCAAAAGGGCAACTGGGGGCACAACTTCATCTTCACCGCCGGCAGAAGCCAAACGGGCGTGGAACGTACCGTGAGATTTGGCGATGACAGCTACACAAGCAAGGGCAGCACCAATGGCACAAGCTGGGGTGCCATGTACGAGGCAACTTTTGATATTGCTTTGAACAAAGAAAACAGCATTATAGCCCAACCACTGATCAATGTTTCCATCATGAGGAGTCAAGTTAATGATTATGACGAATCAGGAGCTGGCAATGCCGGGCTTCACATCAGCGATCTCGAAGGCACGACGGCTACCGTCTCCCTCGGTGGACGCCTGATGGGGCTTGGAGGCAGCAATATCTTTGGTCGCGAATCTCTGGGAGAATTGAGACTACAAGTAGCTCAAGACCTGGGAGATACACAAAATGAAGGCTCGGTAGGATTCCTTGCCGCACCTAGCTTTAGCCGCACCGTCAAGGGAAGCAAAGCCGGTACGACAGCTATCCAATGCGGAGCTGGCCTGAACATCCCCTCGGGTGATCAGGGTAGCATTTTCCTCGAAGCCAATCTCGACTTCCGGTCCCGGATGACATCGGTTAACGGAAGCGTAGGCTACAGATACAACTTCTGATAACAGAAGAAACAAAGAAAGAAAGAGAAAGATGGGGGCTGTTCCGTCGGGAGACGGAGCAGTCCCCACAATTTTTTCAATCCTTGCAGGGAAGCCTCACGCGAGGCAGTTCAAATGTGTCATACCAGGTTTACTGGCGAACCAGGCGCAGGACGCCACTCAGAGCAATCTGCGACACGTATTGGCGAAACACATCGCGGGGATATTTCAACACGCGGGTTTCCGACACCGTCTCCCTGCCCCGGCAGGCCCAGGCTAGCCACACAGTACCAACAGGAATGCCAGAATCATCGCCATCCGGCCCGGCAAATCCAGTAACGGAGACGGCAATGTCCGCCCCTGACTCGCGCAAGGCTCCATCGGCCATTGCCCGTGCAACGGGTTCGCTGACTGCATTGTACTTTGCCAGCATGTCAGCCGGAACCCCCAGTTCCTTTTCCTTCACCTCATCGGCGTAAGTCACCCAGCCGAAGTGAAAGACGCGGGAAGCTCCCGCCACATCGGTCACCCGCTTGGCAATCAAGCCCCCGGTGCAGCTCTCCGCAGTCGCCAGCATGAGATTGTGCTTTGCCAATTCGCGAACCACCACTTCCTCCAGCAAATCATTGCCATCGCAGGACACGACAAACTCCCCTGCTTTCTCCAACAAGATATCGGAAGCAGTTTCCAACACGAACTCCGTCCCGATCAGACGCACATCCACCTCCCCAGGACGGGCACAATAGCCCCATTCCAGGCCGGGGATGGCAGCCAAATCCCTGTCCACCAGCTCGTGCAAATCACTTTCCCCAATGCCAACTATCTTGATATTGCGCATGCGGGCACACTTCTCTCCTGTCCTTGCCCTCAGACGCGGCAGGACATATTGCTCCATCATGGCATACAATTCACGGGGAGGGCCCGGCAGTAGAATCACCTCAGGCAAGCCAGCATCCGCCCGGGCTGGCATCCACAGCCCGGGCGCCGTTCCCAGAGCATTGTGCAGGATTTCCGCCCCTTCAGGCACCAAGGCCTGCTGAAGGTTGGAAGGAGCCATGGCTCGACCGCGAGATTCAAAATATTCCCTCAGACTTTGGACAACTTCAGGGCTTTCCCTCTGCTCCACTCCAAACAGACCAGCCAGGGCATCACGCGTTACATCGTCGCTCGTCGGTCCCAGTCCACCACTGACAATCACCAGCTTGGAACGCCCCGCCGCTTCACGCATGGCATCCAGAATAACGCCACTATCCGGCACCACAGTTTGGCGGGATACGCGCCAGCCAGCCTCAAACAGACGCTGGCCAATCCAGGCAGCATTGGTATTCACGACATTACCCAGCAACAACTCCATGCCAGTGTTGATCAATTCTGCTGTATATGTTCCCATGCCGCCACTATGCACCTGCAAATCACGGCTGGCAACTGATTCAGCAGACTGAAATGGAGAAATTAAGTCTTTATCCTTGCCAGGACCTAAGCCATAATCCGAGTGAAGGGGACTAGTCTCCCTTTATTACTTCGCCGCCATGAAAACAATCGCAAACAAACGCTCCACCAAAATCATCTGCACCATAGGGCCAGCCACCGAATCGCGTGACATGCTTGGCCAGATTATTGATGCAGGAGCCAACGTTTTTCGTATCAACATGAGCCACAGCAAGCACGAGTGGGTGCGAGATCTGATCCGCTCTATCAGGCTGGAAGCCGAACGCCATGAGGCTAACGTCGCCGTCCTCGTTGACCTGCAAGGGCCATCCATCCGGACGGGAGAACTGCCCGAGCCCTACCATCTCAAAGAAAACGATCAGCTTGAAATACGCCTCGCCTCTGCCTCCGCTAGCCTGGCCTATTCCACCACCGTCAACTACGAAGGACTTCTTGAAGACGTCCAGGAAGGCAACACCATCGTCGTGGACAACGGCGCCCTCCTGATGCGCGTCGATTCCATCAAGGAGGATCGCATGATTTGCACCGTCATGACGGAAGGGGTCTTCGGTTCCCGCCGTCACATTAACCTGCCCGGCGTCGCCCTGCGCCTCCCCGCACTCACGGAAAAAGACCTTGCCGACCTGGAAATGGCCGTTGAATGCGATGTTGACTACGTCGCCATGTCCTTCGTTCGCAACGCCGAACACGTCGCGGAACTCCGCTCCCATATCGAACGCCTCGGCGGCAATGCCCAAATCGTTGCCAAGATCGAAGACCAGCAGGCCATCCGCCACATTGATGACATCATCAACGCCAGCGACGTCATCATGGTTGCTCGCGGAGACCTCGGTATCGAAGTGAACATTCACGAACTGCCCGTCATCCAGCGCAACATCGTCCGCCAATGCCACAGGCTCGGCAAGCGCAGCATCATCGCCACGCACATGCTGGAGTCCATGATCACCCAGCCCACCCCAACGCGTGCCGAAGTGACGGACGTCGCCAACGCCATCTTTGAGCAAGCTGACGCCATCATGCTCTCGGGAGAAACCTCCGTCGGCCTCTATCCCGTCCGCTGCGTCCAAATGCTCGACTCCATTGCTCGACGCATGGAACGCGAAGAAGACAGCCATTTCTCCTCCGAAGCCATCCTGAAAAATGACCGCCAAAAAACCCTGCGTGCTGCCATCGACTTGGCCGACTCCATCGACGGAGCCAACCTCGTCATTTTCACACGCCGCGGCATCATGGCTATCGACGCCGCCGTGCTGCGCCCGGAAAAAGCCTCGATTTTCGCTTTCTGCAACGACCCTATCGTCGTCCGTCGTCTGGCTCTTGCTCGCGACGTGGCCGCCTTCCCGCTCGTGTTCTACAAGGATCCCTCGCTCATGGTTCACCAGGCTATCGATGTGCTGAAGAAGGAAGGCTACGTCCAGGACGGCCAGCCCCTGGTCATAGTCGGAGACTCCCTGCAAGGAGAACTCATCGTCGATTCCATCATCTACATGCGCGTCGGACAATAAAGTCCCACCCATTCATCAGAAAGCCGCCTCGTCATCCATGATGCAAGGCGGCTTTTTCATTTCGAGAAATCGAAGTTGGGAATCTACTTTTTGGCAGTTTCCTTCTGTTCGGGAGCTGGAGCCTTGGGCTCGGCCTTCTTCATGTCCACCATATCGCGGACGATATTCAGGGCTTCACGGAGCTCGGGATCAAGGCCGGAGGGGTACTTGGGCGAATCATCCAGTTCATCTGTCGGGTTTTCCGCCATCTTCATGAACTGCTCGTTGTCCTTCTCCGGATCAGCCTGTGGAAGCGCTGGTGCAGCTACGTCGTCCAGCGTCAGGCGATAAATCTTGTATTGGGAAGCATCATTCTTAGCCATGGCGGCAAAACGTGTCTTACGCTCATCGTTGATGACCTTGCGACGATCCATGAGTTCCTGGCTTTCCTTCTCGCGTTCTTCCTTGTTGATGGAGAGCTTGTTTTCATCCAGGCGCTTCTTCACCATGGCGATTTCCTCCTTCATGATCTGGAGGTCGCGATCCTGGGCCACACGAGTTTTGCTGGCTTCACGAAGTGTCGGCAAAACGGTGGATATCCATGTATCCTTCTTGTAGTCCTTCGATTTGCCAATCTGGTCGTAGGGCATGGCGTAGTCCAGCTTGTCCTCACCCACTTCAAAAGCGGCTGTGGCGCTGGGCAACACAATGTCGCTTTCCACACCCTTAAGCTGGGTGGAGCCACCGGCTACGCGGTAAAACTTCTGGGTAGTCAGTTTCAGGTAGCCAGCGCGGGAACGGTCGGCAAAGTACGGGAGGAAACGCCCGATTTCAAGCGGTTGCTGGACTGTGCCCTTGCCGAAGGTCGAGGTATCGCCCACGATAACGGCGCGGCCATAGTCCTGAAGGGCGGCTGCCAGAATTTCCGATGCGGAGGCGGAAAGCTTGTTGGTCAGCACGACAATTTCTCCCTTGAAGAGCGGGTTCTTGTTCCACACGTCCTTGGAGGTTTCTTCTCCTCGAGCATCCTTGATCTTCACGACAGGGCCACTTCCGGTGAAAAAGCCAGTCATCAGGCGCACTTCTTCCAGAGAGCCACCGCCGTTATTGCGGAGGTCGATCACCAGTCCTTCGACACCTTCCTTCACCATGCGCTGGATAATCTTCTTCACATCGGTGGCACAGCGGCGTTCACCACCATCCATGTCTGCATAGAACGACGGGAGGTTCAGGATACCGAGTTTGACGGGAGGCTTACCGTCGGGCTGAGTCATTTCCAGTATCTCACCCTTGGCGAGTTCATCGCGCAACTCTACCTTGGAGCGAGTCAGCGTAATGATTTTAGCCTGACCAGGGTTGCTAGCCGGCTCCACCTTCATGCGGATCTTGCTGCCTTCCTTGCCGCGAATCATGTCAACAACCTTGTCGAGGCGCATGAACAGGATATCCGTCATCTCGCCCGAGTTGTTGGAGTCCACGGCAACAATGCGGTCGTTAAGCTTAAGTTCCCCGCTCTTGTCAGCAGGGCCGCCCACGACGATGCCGTTGATCTTCACGGCTCCGTCGTCTTCAGCACCCAACAGGGCGCCGATACCCGTGAGAGCGCCGCCCATCGACGACTTGAAGCGATCCGTTTCGCGGGCGCTCATGTATTCCGTGTGCGGATCAAAGACCAAAGCCACGGCACTCAACAGAGCGTTGGCGACGTCTTCTTCATCGGAGGATTCCTTGAGGTTTCGCAGAATGCGGTCGTAACGGAGGGAAAGCTTTTCCTTGGGAGACTTTTCGGTGGCGGTCGGGTCGGGCTTGTTCTGTTCCTTGGCGAGGCGTGCAATCGTTTCGCGGCGCATGATTTCGGAGAGGAGTTGTTCCTCGACCATGTCGCGCCACACCTTGTTCATCTCTTCCTCATCCTTGGGCCAGTCCACCTTGCGGCGTGAGCGGGCGACGTATTCCTTGCGGTCGAATTTAAAGTCGTCCTTCTTCAAGAGTTCTTCGGCGTACTTGATTCTCTGCTCCACCCTCTTGCAGTACAAGGTGTACATGGGGAGGGCGGCCTTCATCGTTTCACCGGCAAGCAAATAATCATCCAGTTCCTTGCCGTACTGAGCGCGCAGGGAGTCCACATCTTTCTTCGTCAAGAAGATGCGGGACGGATCCAGACGCTTCAGGTACATGTCCAGGAAATCGTTGGAAAGCTTGTCGCTAAATTCCTTTTTGGAGAAATGGATGCTTTGCAAAAGGATAGCCATTCTCTTGCCGACATCATTAAAATCCGTTGCTCCGTGGACACAGGACGACACCATGACACCAACGAGAGCCACGCCAGCTATCTTGCGCACCCAATTCTTGAGCTGTATATTCATTGTGGGAAAAACCTTGCTGCTATGTTCCTGCCGGCACAACAGACCGACAGCATACGTTCACATGGAAGGTTTATGTATTTGAGAGGCTTTGTCTATTCTTTTTCGAGTCCATGTCCTGTCATGAAAATCAACAGACAAAGCACGAAGACGCGCCCACAATCCAGCACCTGATTCCGCCCCCTGTCTCCTGCGTCTCACGATGCCGACGGCTTCATGGGAGGAGAGGGTGGCAGAGGCTCCAGCCGGGAGAGAGAAACGCCCTTCTTCAAGTCCACCATATCCACCAAAATGTTCAAGCCTTCCCGGAGGATGGGGTCGAGCCCGAAGGGATAGTTCGCAGGAGTCATCAGGTCTTCATGGAAGGACTCTCGCCGCGTCGCCGCCTTCTCCTTGGTTGGATGCGGCCTGAAGGCAGGCAATTGTTTCGATTCCGCATCTTTAAGACTGAGGCTGAATATACTATAGCGACCATTCTCCGCCTTTTCCATCGCCTTGTACCGGGCATTGCGCTCAGCGTCGATGACTTGGAGCTGGCCGAGCTTTGCTTCATGCTCCCGGACACGCTTCTCCAAATTCAGAGAAAGAGCATTGGCCTTTTTCTCCTGCTCCATCCGGGCAGATTCGGCAGCAATCAACTGCAGATCCACGTCGGCAGCAGCTCGTTTGAGACTCCGTTCCTTCAGGAGGGGAAGGATAGACCCAAGCCACTTGTCCTTCACGTAACCCTTGCAAAGCGGCACCTCGTCGTAGGGCATGACAAAGTCCATCCTGTCTTCACTCTCCCCGAAGGCTGTCGTCAGACCGGGCAGAACGATATCGCTCTTCACTCCCTTTAACTGGGTAGAGCCACCCGAAACACGGTAAAATTTGGCGACGGTCAATTTCAGGCATCCTGCACGAGAACGATCCGAATAGGCCGACATAAAGTGCCCCAGAGGCAGCACAATCTGGACGGAGCCCTTACCGTATGTGGCACCTTCACCCACGATGAGCGCCCGCCCATAATCCTGCAAAGCACCCGACAACAGTTCGGAGGCGGAAGCGGACCACTTGTCCGTCAAGACAATGAGGGGCCCCTTGTACAAAGCTTCCTTGCAATTGGACAAACGCTGTTCCACCGTCCCTTCCTTGTTGCGAATCTGGACAGCAGGGCCGGGCCCCACCAGCGAGCCGATCATATTCACGGTTTCATCCAGAGAACCACCGCCATTGTGGCGCAGGTCGATCACCACACCATCCACCTTCTCCTTCACCATCCGTGCCAGGATTTTCTCTACATCCGCAGCACAGCTACGCCCCTTCTTTTCCTCGCGCTTGTCGTAAAATCCGGGAAGTCGGAGAAGCCCGAGCTTCACATTCTTCCGCCCCTTACCTTTGCGGTGTATGTCGATGACGCGCCCCTGGGCGAGTTCATCATCCAGTTCCACCATGGCACACACCAGCGTCACCTCCATGGGCTCCTTCGGACTGGCGGCTGGTTCCAGCTTGATACGGATACTCGTTCCAACGGCACCACTGAGGAGTTCCCCCACCTTGGGCAGATCCATGTAGCGGATATCCACCAGTTTACCCGTATTGCCGGAGTCAACGGCTATGATGCGGTCTCCGGGCAGAATCTTTCCGTTTAGAGCCGCCGGGCTGCCGGGTAAAACCTCTTCCACAAAAAACATCCCTTCATCATTCTTGCGGATGTTCAGGCCGATCGATGTACAACGGCCACTGATGGTGGACATAAAAAAGCCCTGCTCCCGCACCCCCATGTATTCAGTGTGCGGATCGTACACCAGAGCCACGGCACTTAGCAGTGCTTCCGCCACATCCGCAGCCGAGGTCAAGGTCTTCAAGTCGTGTATCTGCCGGTCGTAACTGGCGGCGAGGCTGTCACGGACTGCCAGAATCTCCTCTTCGGACGGGGGAACAAAAGCTTTGCCATCGAGCTTTTTCTCTTTCAAAAGCCCGTCGATCATGGATGCTTCCACCTTAGTTTGCCAGATTTTCTTCATCTCCTCCTCATCAGCAGGCCATTCCTCATCCTTGCGGGATCGGAGAACGGGAGTTTCGCGATCCAACTTGAATTCGCCCCTCGCCAGCACTTCCTTCGCGTACTCCAAACGCTGCAAAAAACGAGTCATGTACAAAGAATACAAGGGCCGAGCCACCTGCATCGCCTCCCCATCCCGCACGTAATCGTCCAGATCCGTTGCAAACTTGCGGCGCAATCTGTCCACATCCTGTCGGGTGAAGAAAGTTTTGGATGGATCCAGACTTCTGAGATATTTGTCGAGAGCCTTCTCCGACAATTCGTCATCAAAAGTATGCTGGGAAAGATGCTCCTTCCCCAAAAACTGGTACATCAACTTGCCAGCCTCATCGTAGTTGACGGCAGCTTGGGCGGCTGACAACAACAATGCCAAAAGCAACAAAGCTACCAGGAGAACTGGCTGAAACAAGGGCTGCAAGGCGTGCGTTTTCATGAGAAAGGAGATGTTTTTTCTGATTCTGATACCTATTTGGCACTGATCACCGCCATAGGAGCCCCCTTCTTCTGGTTCACCATGTCGGCGACGACATTCAGACTTTCGCGCAGGTCTGGATCAAGTCCTGACGGATATTCCGGGGAATCGTCCAGTTCATCGTCCGGGTTATCCGCCAACTTCATAAAACGTTCGTTGTCCTTCGTCGGGTCGGCCTGCGGCAACCGAGCCGCCTCCACATCATCCAGAGTCAAACGATAAATCCTGTAGCGTTCGGCATCCTTCTTTGCCATATCCGCAAAACGCACACGGCGTTCTTCATTGATGGCCTTGCGGCGTTCGAAAAACTCGCGGTTTTCCTGTTCGCGTTCCTCCTTGTTGATGGAGAGTTTGTTCTCATCCTGGCGTTTCTTCATCTCTACCATATCCTCCTTCGCAATGAGGAAGTCGCGATCCTGAGCCACGCGCTGTTCGCTTCTCTCGCGAAGTGTGGGCAGCACGGTTGAAATCCAGCGATCCTTCTTGTAATTTTCGCGACCAGATATCTGGTCGTACGGCAGCACGTAATCATAAGTGCCCTCGCCAATCTCGAAAGCAGCCAGAGGGCTGGGAAGGACGATGTCGCTCTCCACC
Organism: uncultured Akkermansia sp.; assembly: GCA_964448375.1. Classification (GTDB taxonomy): domain Bacteria; phylum Verrucomicrobiota; class Verrucomicrobiia; order Verrucomicrobiales; family Akkermansiaceae; genus Akkermansia. The sequence goes on along the minus strand of CAYVAI010000023.1, from coordinate 19,390 downwards.
CCTTTCTTCTGGGTCGAGCCGCCGGCAATCCGGTAGAATTTCTGAGTCGTCACCTTGAGTGTGCCCGCTCGGGAACCGTCGGAAAAATACGGAAGAAAGCGATTCATCTCAAGCGGAACCTGCACCGTCCCCTTGCCGAAGGTCGATTGATCTCCGATAATAACGGCACGCCCGTAATCTTGGAGTGCTGCGGCCAGAATCTCCGAGGCAGAGGCCGATAGCTTGTTGGTCAACACAGCGATTTCTCCATTGAAGATCGGTTCCTTGTTCCAGACTTCCTGCACATTCACCTCTCCCAGAGCATTCTTCACCTGCACTACAGGCCCAGCCCCAATGAAAAAACCGGTCATCAGGCGGACTTCTTCCAGAGAACCTCCGCCGTTGTCGCGCAAGTCGATCACCAACCCATCGACACCTTCCTTGACCATGCGGCGAAGAATTTTCTTCACATCCGTCGCACAACTCCTGCCGCCGCCATCCATGTCCACGTAAAAGGAAGGGAGTGTCAGAATGCCCAATTTGGCAATCTTGCCGTCGTCCTGCTGCATCTCCAGAATCTCACCACGGGCAAGCTCCGCCTTCGTCTCCACCTTGGCTCGCTTCAACAGCACCTCTTTCACATGGCCGGGCGTCGAAGCCGACTCCACCTTCAGGCGCACCTTCGTACCCGACTTGCCGCGAATCATCTCCACCACCTTGTCGGAGCGCATAAAAAGGATGTCCGTCATCTGCTTGCTGCCATCTGGAGAAACGGCCAAAATGCGGTCGTTGAGCTTCAACTCTCCGCTCTTGTCCGCTGGCCCCCCCACGACGATCCCGTTGATCTTGACCGAGCCGTCGTCTTCCGATCCCAGCAGGGCTCCGATACCGCTGATCGACATATCCATCGCACTACGGAACTCGTCCGTCTCACGAGCATTCATGTATTCCGTGTGCGGGTCGTAGGCCAGAGCTACCGCAGAGAGCAAGGCACTGGCGACATCCTCTACATCCGAAGACTCCTTGATATTCCGCAGAATGCGGTCGTAACGCATGGAAAGCTTCTCCTTCGGGCACTTTTCAGAAGCCGTCGGGTCGGGCTTGTTCTGTTCCTTCGCCAGGCGAGCCATCGTTTCCCGCCGCAAGATTTCGGACAAAAGCTGTTCCTCGACCATATCGCGCCACACCTTGTTCATCGCCTCCTCATCCGCTGGCCAATCGACCTTGCGGCGGGAGAGCGGCACATAATCATGGCGATTAAACTGGAAATCGCCCTTCTCCAGCAATTCCCGGGCGTACTTGAGCCGCTGATCAACCCGTTGGCAATACAAAGTGTACATCGGCACAGCCGCATCCATCATCTTGCCCCCCATCATGTAAATGCCAAGCTTCGTCCCAAAGCGGGAGCGCAACGAATCGACATCCTCCTTCGTGAAGAAAATACGAGTGGGGTCCAGCCTCTTCAAATACTTATCCAACGATGCCTCCGACAATCCCGAATTCAGGTCTTGCCTTGAAAAATGGGCATTCTGCAAGAGCAAAGCCGCCGTCTTGCCTACATCATTAAAGTCGGTAGCACCATGGGCGCACGAAACAAGCATCACCGATAGACTACCCCAGCACACCATGCTGCGGAACCATTTTTGAGGCTGAATAAACATGAAAAAGGAAAATCTGGCAGTAAAATGAAGGGACCGGCACATCCTGCACCCGGTTGTTACCGTTCAGATTTACGCATTTCTTCTCTCATGTCTATTCATTTTCGAGTCCATGGTTTAAGCTTGTCCCACATAGTACAGGATTTGCGCTCGCCAATCCTGAATAATCGCCTATCATCTCTTCATGAATCGGATTCGTGTTTATACGGGTGGCGCCGTGGAAGGCAATGGCTATCTCTTCAAAACTGGGGAGAATACCTATATCGCCATTGATGCGCCCGAAGGCTTTGCCGACTGGATCAAATCCAAAAACCCCAAAGCCGCCATCACCGACCTCCTCATCACGCACCAGCACTTCGACCACATTCAGGATGCCGCACACATGAAGGAAGTATTCGGTTGCACCATCCATGCTGCGGCCCCGTATTCCGATGATCTCTCCCTCGTTGAGATGGCCAACAAACAGTGGAACATGAACCTCACCGTTCGCCCCTACGAAGTGGATGATCTCATTGCCGATGACCAGAAAACAGCCACTTGGGGAGACCTCATCTGGCACATCCACCACGTCCCCGGCCACTCCACGGACAGCATCGTGTACCAGCTCCCCGACGAAGACATCCTCTTCTCCGGCGACACCATCTTTGCCGGCTCCATCGGACGCACCGACTTCCCAGGAGGCAGCGCCAAACTCCTCCTCAAAGGACTCGAAAACAAGGTTCTCAGCCAGCCGCCGACCACTACCATCTTCCCTGGCCACGGCCCTTACACCACCGTCCGCAACGAAAACCAGACCAATCCCTACCTCTCCTGACCTCACCTCACTGCGGCGCGGCCACCTCCCTACCCCACGAACCTTACTACAATCAGTCAGAAACATGTTATTTTCAGAGCTTGGACTTTCAGAATCCGTCCTCAAGGCTATCGAAGCCTGCGGATACGACCACCCCACTCCCATTCAGGAACAGGCCATCCCCAAAATCCTTGAGGGATGCGACATCATCGGCGCCTCACAGACGGGCACCGGCAAAACCGCCGCTTTCGCCCTTCCCCTTCTCAGCAAACTGGAGCCCACTGGCAAGCCCCAGATCCTCGTCATGGAACCCACGCGAGAACTCGCCGACCAAGTCGCCGAATCCTTCCGTGAATACGCCCAGTTCTCAGGCTTCAAGGTAGCCCTCCTCTACGGTGGCGTCGGCTACGGTCAACAAACCGAAGACCTCAAAAACGGGGCCGACATTGTCGTTGCCACCCCCGGGCGCCTCATCGACCACTTCTACCGCGCCACCATGCGCTTCGGCAGCATCAAAACCCTCGTCCTCGACGAAGTGGATCGCATGCTCGACATGGGCTTTTTGCCCACCGTCCGCAAAATCGTCAGCCTCTGCCCCTGGGAAGGTCGCCAGACACTCTTCTTCTCCGCCACCATGCCGGAGATCATCTCCAGCTTTGCCCGTTGGTGCCTGCACGACCCCATCGAAATTACCATTGCACGCCAGGAAGTCGCCGCCACCATCAGCCACGCCTTCTACCCCGTCGCCATGGATCAGCGTGACGACCTCCTCCTCAACCTCCTCAAGAAGACGGACTTCAACTCCGTCATGATCTTCACCAGAACACGCCGCGAGGCCGACAGCGTCTGCTCCATGCTCGAACGCAACGGCTACCGCGACAACGCCGCCGTCATGCACTCCGACATCTCCCAGAAGGATCGCATGGAAGCACTCAAGGGATTCAAGAGCGGCAAATACTCCATCCTCGTTGCCACTGATGTTGCCGCCCGTGGCATCGACGTCAGCGGCGTCACCCACGTCATCAACTACCGCGTCCCGGAAAACCCCGAAGACTACGTCCACCGCATCGGACGCACCGGCCGGGCAGAAGCCACCGGAGAAGCCTTCACGATCCTCACGGCCGACGAACTCGACTTCGCCAAAGCCGTCGAAGAATTCGTCAACCAGAAGATCGAACGCAAAAAACTCGAAGGTTACGACTACGCCTACAGCGCCATCCTCGACGATCAGCCCATCCGCTCTGTCCGCAAACAGAAGCCCCCCATGTCCAAGCGCGGTCGCAGAAGGTAAACCCACATCCTCACGGAACACGCCAACTTCCTCCGCACCCACGGTTCCCTTCCTCACCATGCGCGTCCTCGCCATCGATCCGGCCATCCGCAATACCGGTTACGCCGTTATTGAAGGAGACCATGTCAAGGACGCCCGTGCCATCGATTACGGCACCATCGCCCTGCCCGCTAAACTGGCACAGTCCGCGTGCCTCCTCGCCATCAAAGGCCACATCTCCGCCCTTATCCAAAAGTGGGAGCCCGACGAAGTCGCCGTCGAACGCATCATCTTTGTCCAATCCCACCAGACGGCCATCATCATGGGCTCCGCCCGCGCCGCCGTCATCCTCGCCGCCGCTGAAAACGGCCTCAAAATCGTCGAATACTCGCCCACCAGCGTCAAACTCGCTGCCGTCGGCAAAGGCTCAGCTCGCAAAGAACAGGTAGCCTTCATGATGCGGGCACTCCTCCAACTCCGCGAAACACCGCAACCCGACGCCGCCGACGCCCTCGCTATCGCCTTTGCCCACCTCACCGCCAGCGACCCCGCCAAAGCCCTCGTCATCGAGCGCAAATACATCTGATCCCCACCATCAAGCCGGAAAACAGGATTGAGTTCTCCGGCCTGTTATTTGCTTTCGCATCAGCCTGCTTCTTCTTGCAATAGAGGCAAGCATTATTCCCGAAGTTGTCCTTCAATAGAGGGGCCTTCCCCATGATCCAAAAATAATAGGACATATGGAATAATCCTATTATTAACTCTGTACCAATAGGATGCATATTCAAACAACATCACGAATTTCATAAAAATCGCTTGGTAATTTTCAAAATTGCATCAAAAAATGATAACTTGAAAATCATCATCGCTTTTCCAACACGTTCGGCTGAATCTAAATTTTTTACAAAAAATGGATATTTTGAAAGAATAAAAAACCATAATCGTACTAAGAGTATACGTGTATGCCCTCATCTACTGGCATTAATGCGTTAATAATCTTGAACAACCGTTAAAACAATGAACAACAACAGACGCAGCTTTATTAAAAAAGCAGCTATTGGTGCTGCTGCATTCACTATTTTGCCAAGACACGTTTTGGGTGCTATGGGAGGAGATAAATACATAGGGCCCAACGATCAACTCACGCGAGCCATTATCGGCGTAGGCGGCATCGGTACAGGACCGCTTCACCTGACAAGCGACCAAACCTGCCGCCTTGTGGGCGTATGCGATGTCGATTCCAATCATTTGAAAAACGGAGTCAATCTGATCAAACAGAAGTTCAATCAGGAAGTCAAAGCATACCATGACTTCCGCGAGTTGATCCACGACCCCAATGTTGACATTGTTCATATTGCAACCCCACCGCACTGGCACGGCATTATGGCCGTAGAAGCCGCCCGTGCAGGCAAGGATATTTTCTGCGAAAAGCCGATGACCCGTACTATTGGAGAAGGCAAACGCGTCTTACAAGCCGTGAAGGAACATGGCCGTATTTTCCGCATCAACACGTGGTTCCGTTTCAAAGATACATTCTACGGACTTGGTACCGAAATTATACCTTTGAAGAAGCTCGTCGACAGCGGGTTGTTGGGATGGCCGCTTACTGTGCGTATCTCCGGCGCCACGGGATTTGCATGGAAATTCTTCTGGACGGGACGTAGAAACCTGACACCGGAACCCGTCCCGGCCAACCTGGATTACGACTTATGGCTTGGCCCAGCTCCGTACAAGCCCTACAACGCACACAGAACGCACCAGACATTCCGTGGGTATTGGGATTACGATGGCGGCGGCTTGGGCGACATGGGGCAGCATTATATCGACCCCGTCCAATACATTCTGGGGAAAGACGATACGTTCCCGATCAAGGTGGAAGTCGATGCGCCGCAACAGCACCCGGACGCCATCGGCATCTGGAAAAAAATCGTCTTCACCTACGAAGATGGCTGTAAAATTATTCTGGAAGGTGAAGGATTCGAAAGCCCGGGCAAAGTTCCCTATATAGAAGGTCCAAACGGCAAAGTCTACAAGGGATTTGAATGCACCATTCCCAATGTCATGGAAAAAATTGCTGCTATGCCCGATCCGGAAATCCGTAACACAGACTTCCTGGAATGCGTGAAAACGCGTCAACAATTCGCCCTCGACGAAGATAGGTCTCACCACAGCTGCACCATCGTCAATATGGGAGTTTGCGCCTTGAGATTGAATCGCACGCTGCATTTTGATCCGAAGACCCAGCTTTTCGTGAACGATGATGAGGCAAACCGACTCATCGACCAACCCATGCGCGGCTCATGGGGCAGATACATGTAATACAAACACAATAACCATAATTCCAGAATATCAAATGAAAGGTTTATATCTCATGTCGTTATTGGCTGTTTCTCCCCTGTTCGCTCAGTCTACGGGAAGTCAGCAGCGCACAATTGAAACGGTCGTCATGGACGTACTGGCCCTGCTCCCCGCTGATTCTCAAACCAAACAGCAGCAACGGATGCAGGACTTCCTGATGGAGCCACAACAGATCGTGGAAATCCTCGGTAGTATGCTGGTCGACCCCAGCAAAGGACAAAACGCCAAGGTCGAATACGCTATCAGCGGATTGGTCTCTCACGTGACAGCCGCCGGTCAGGAACAGGCTCTCGCTGGCGTCCGAGCCGGCCTGCGAAATGCTATTCAGAAATGTTCCTTCAACGATGGTAAGGCATTCTTAATGTCCCAGTTGCAACATTGCAGCGGTCCGGAAGATGCCGAAACGTTCACAGCTTATCTTCAGGACAAAGAACTAGCCTCGCCCGCAATGAATGCCCTCATCCAGACACCGGGAACAGATAACTTGATTATCAAGATGTTGAACGAGCAGAAGGTGGATCGCAATCTCCTCGCCTATGCTGCCAAGGTGAAGGCTATCGCCGAAGCCGAACCTACTTTGCTGGCCTGGTTGAAGGACGAAGCGGATGCCTCGACAAAATCGATGATCAGCTCAGCACTAGCCTCCTGCGGTAGCAAAGCATCTCTGGACGCCCTGGCATCCTCCTCAATGACGGATTACCTGAACTTGCTCCAAAAATTATCGAAAACGGCACCGTCGGATGATATCAAACAGCGCGCCTGCGCCCTGCTCACTGACCAGCCATCCCACGTTCGCACGGCCACCATGCAGGCAGTCATCAACATGGAAACCGACCTCCAGCCGATTCTCCAGGCAACGCTTAAGGACACCGACTCGGAATACAGGAATGCCGTTCTCAAAATGTTGACGCCACGCATGACAGCAGAGCTCACAGCAGGTGTCCCGGCTCTTTATCCTGCGTTGACTGATGCAGCCAAAATCGATCTCGTCAACTGGCTGGGCAACACTCATGCCGAAGACTGCGTGGACATCTTGGAGACAGCCGTTCAGGAAGGGAAACCTGCCCTGAGCCAATCAGCCTTAACTGCCGCCAGCAAACTGAAGGCAGAACGCGCCGCTCAACTCCTCGTCTCGCAGCTCTCTGGTTCCAATAGCCAGGTTGCTGCCCAGGCTATTCTGGCCAGCAAAGCCGATCTGGCCGACAAATTGGCCGCGCTGCTGGATGCTCCCGACAAGGAAGTAAAGCAGCAGGTATTGTCGATTGTGTCTCAGCGACGCATGAAGCAGGTCTCCAACAAAGTCTTCGACTTGCTGGAGTCCCCGGATGCCCAATTGCGCCAAGCTGCCTACAATGCACTCAACGGTGTCGTTTCGGAAGTCGATCTGAACCGTCTCATCGAGATGATTAAGAAGCCTGATGGAGCCGACCTCCCCAAGCTGATGGAAGCCATCAAGATGGCCATGTTGACCATGAGCCCGGATAAGAAGCTACAGACCATTTTGGACTGGATGGCGAACGCACCTAGTCCCGAGGTCTATTATTCTTTGCTTGCTTCCGCAGGTACGGATGCAGCCGCCGAACGTCTGATTCAGGAATACAACAGTGGCAAATCGGCCGACAAGGCTTTGGACGAACTACTGAAGATGTCCAATGCGCCGGTCTTGAAGTTCCTGTGGACCCTGATTGACCAGGGAAAGGCCACGGAACCCGTGATGATCCGCTTCATTGCCTTATCACAGGGCAGTAAGGGCAATCTCAAAGAACGTTGCCGCCAGTACGAAAAGCTCCTTCAATCCAATATCTCTGCCGCCATCAAGAAGAGCCTTGTCTCGGCTCTGGCCACAGTGCCTACGTGCGATGCCTTCACATTGGCTGCCAAGTATTTAGACGACCCGGATGCCTCGTACGAATCCGCCAATACCGTCAAAGCCATTGCTTCCAACAAGTCGGTTCCCATCGACAATAAAGAACTGCTCCCGGCGCTCAACAAAGCCATGGCAATTCTCAAGGCAACGGGCAATGCGGATGACGGCTACGCTGTGGACGCCATCAAGAAGTTGCTCGCCGAGTTGAAACCTGTAGAACCATTTGTGCTTTCCGATGACGAGAAGAAGCAAGGATTCGAGCTTCTGTTCGACGGGACGGATCTTTCGAAGTGGCAGGATAATGCCACGGGATACAAAGTTGCCAACGGCGCCATCCACGTCGTTGAGGATTACGGTCACAACCTGTACACCAGGAAGGAATACCAGGACTTCGTCATGCGCTTCAACTTCTGCTTTGCCCGACCAGGCGTCAACAACGGCGTCGGCGTCAGAACTCCTGTGGGTGTCGATGCTGCCTACAACGGCATGTGCGAGTTGCAGATCATCGATAATGATGCCCCGGAGTATGCCCACCTGGCCGATTACCAATACCATGGTTCGGTGTACGGCGTCATCCCGGCGCGCCGCATCAAGCTCAAGCCCATCGGCCAGTGGAATGAAGAGGAAATCAGAGTCGTGGGCGATCACATTACGGTAACAGTCAATGGTGAAGTCATCCTGGATGCCAATGTGCGAGAAGCCTGCCAGGGCCACAATGTGTCGCCGAAAGCAGGTGAAAAAAACCCCTACACGATGGATCACCGGGATCACCCCGGGATGTTCAATAAGAAGGGATTTATCTCATATTGCGGTCACGGGGCCGGGTTCATGCTGAAGAATATCCGCGTCCTGGATTTGAGTGCTCAAGCTACTCAAAAGTAACATTCATTGATAGGAACAATGTCTAACAAGCCTGTTCGCGTGGCTACCATCGGATATGGCAATCGGTCACGCAAATATCTGCAATATGTCGAAGAGCACCCCGACCAGGTTCAACTTATAGCCGTAGTGGATTCCAATCCACTACGGCTGCAGGAAGCCCAAAAGAAATTCGGGTTGGACGATCAATACTGCTTCTCCAGCATCGATGATTTCTTCGCTCGGCCCTTGCCAATCGACGGCGTCGTTATCGGAACCCCCGACCACCTCCACCACGGGCCCTGCATGGCTGCGCTGGACACTGGGTACCGTGTTCTATTAGAAAAGCCTATCTCCCAAACGCTCGAAGAATGCGAACAAATCCTGCTTCGCTCGGACGAGAGGCAGATCCCGGTAACCGTCTGTTACGTGCTCCGCTACCACCCTTATTTCAAAAAGCTCAAGTCCATTCTGGCCCAAGGAGACTTGGGGCGCCTCATCTCGATCAACCACACCGTCAACGTCGGCATCGACAGGACGACGCATTCGTACGTACGCGGCCTATGGAATAATTCAAATACTTCCAACCCCATCATGTTGTCGAAGTGTTGCCACGATATCGATCTGATCAATTGGTTCTCTGACAGCCATGCCAAGCGCGTCTTTTCCTCTGGTTCCCTCGGGTGGTTCCACGAAAAAAACGCGCCGGAGGGCAGTGCCCGAAGATGCTGCGACTGCTCGTGTGAGGAATCGTGTCCGTTTTCGGCCATCGACCTGTACCTGCGGCGAGGGGAATGGACGAAGAACTTTACAGTGCCGGAGGGCATGACGCTTCACGACGTCCTTTGGGATGAAATGCGGCACGGTCCTTACGGCAGGTGCGTGTACCACTGTGACAACAATGTGACCGACCGCCAGGTACTCTCGATGGAGATGGAAAACGGCGTCTTGGTGAACCTGACCATGAATTGCTTCACCCTCAAGGACGGACGCCTGCTTGAGCTAAAGTGTGCCTTTGGCGAAATCGTCGCCAACGACCATTCGATCATCGTCACGAACTTCAAAACGCGGAAAAGCGAAGTCCATGACTTCGACGCGACCAATCAGCTGTCGCTTCACGTGGCTGCCGACATCGGCACCATGGAAGAGTTCATCGCCTCGTTCAACCGCGCCTGTGATAAAGACACCCCTTCTCTGCAGTCAGCGATCGACAGCCACAAGACCTGCTTCGCGACCGAAGAAAGCCGTCTGACCGGGCGTGCCATCGAACTTTAATTTTTCATTCAACACCATTAACCACAAATACCAACATTATGATCATGAACAAAACCACTTGGCTAGTATTGACCTTCGGAGCCCTGTCCCTCACGGGTAACGTATGGGCAGAATCCGCTCCCAATACGCTGACTCCCCAAGAAAAAGCCGACGGCTGGACCCTCCTTTTCGATGGGGAAACCCTCAAGGGCTGGAAAGACTATAACGACAGCAAATTAACAGTACCGTGGCACGTCGTCGATGGCTGCATCCAGGCCCAGGGAACTGGTAGCGATGAAACCGGATACATTGTCACTGACAAGGAATACGAAAACTTCGAACTCTCCTGGGATTGGAAACTCTCCAAAGGTGGTAACAGCGGCATGCTCTACCACGTCGTAGAAAATCCTCTTTTCAAGGTTCCTTACGTAACAGGACCAGAATACCAATTGATCGATGAACCCAACTTCCCGGAACCCCTCGAAGAATGGCAAAAAACTGGCGTCGACTATGCCATGCACCTGCCGGATCGCTCGAAAATGAAGGTTAACCCGTACGGCGAATGGAATAACGCCAAAATCGTGTTCGACAACGGCCATGTCGAGCATTGGCTGAATGGTCAAAAAATCCTCCAATTCGAGGCATGGACCGATGATTGGTTCTCTAAAAAGAACAGCGGCAAATGGCAAGGTGCCCCTGAGTATGGCCTGGCACGGAAAGGTGTCATCTGCTTGCAGGACCATGGCTATCCTGCATCGTTCCGCAATATCAAAATTAAAGAACTCCCAAGAAAGCCAGGCAAAGAAATTTCGCTCTTCAATGGCAAGAATCTCGACGGATGGCAAGCCTACGGCACGGAAAAATGGTATGTCGATAACGGCGAACTAGTCTGTGAAAGCGGCAAAGACAAACAATACGGTTACCTGGCTACCCGGGATAACTACGACGACTTCGATCTGAGCCTGGAGTTCAAGCAGGAAACTGATGGCAACTCCGGTGTCTTCATTCGCTCCTTCATCGAAAGCGGAGTCAAAATCAACGGATGGCAGGTCGAAATCGCGCCACCAGGCATGGATTCTGGCGGAATCTATGAATCCTACGGACGCGGCTGGCTGATTCAAATCCCCGAGGAAAAGGAAAATATCCTCAAATATGGACAATGGAACACCATGCGCATCAAGGCCCAGGGGAACAATATCCAAACCTGGCTCAACGGCCAGCCCATGGTGAACTTCAATGACGATAAAATCGGTCGCGGCAAAGGACGCATCGCCCTCCAAATCCACTCCGGAGACAATGTTAAAGTCCGCTGGAAAAATATCAGAGTCACCCGCCTTTAATCCCCCTTGCTCCATGCCGTCCAACAACCATCAATAGCACCAGAACGCAAACGGCATCATACCTCCTCAAAGGTAGCAACACAGGCTCGAGTCTAGCAAACTCGAGCCTTTTCGTCCTCCCGTACATGCCGAGTTGAACGGGAATGAGACTCCCGCTTCGCACCAGCAACTGCTGCCGCCGATTGCTTTTCCTTGATGTGATTCAGCCCACTGCCATACTTAATCAGCAGCAGGTTCATCAAGAAAACTCTTTCCAATCAAGATTTACCTCATCAAATTACAAGTGAATACTTCATCTGGAAACGCCATTACACTTTGGCTTCCAAACACAACAGCCCTAAATAATGGGTCAATTTTCTCGCATCTGTATTCTTCTCTTCAATATCTCGAAACATGGCATGAGAAGACTCACCCGGTAGACATACTTGAGTGCTAAAGCCGGAGAATTCCAGGAAGGCAGACAGAGCATCCAAGGTCCAAAAGGATCTGAAATGCTCCATCCCAACCAGAGCATCGGCAAGGACACCATCGTTGCCTTGGTGCGAGTGATGCTGTTTCACAATTTGAAGAAGCCCGGGAGTTATTCTCTTCTGGAGCTGAACAATATCCCCCCATGCTATTCGGAGAAAACCTCCGGGAACCAGGGTCCTTTTGATTTCTTTCAGGAGACAGTGAAACTGTTCTAATTCCAAGTACTCAATCAAATGGTCAAGATAATATCCCCGGACTGAGCCATCTTTCCATGGAACTAGCTCTAAATGTGACAATTGAGATAAATCCTGGTTCATCCAACCATCCAGATAGCGGGGCTTACGACTCAAATGGATCCACTCCGGGCAAGATTCTTTCTTCGTCCTTTGTCCCCACAAATCAGGAGAATCCTCAGCACACTTAAGCTCCATACTGGAACCTGCGAATCGATCATCACGCCAAACAAGCTGTTCAGGCATCCATGATTTCCATTTTAGGGAAAGAATTCCGTATTGATCCAATTCCCACCAACCGAAACTTCCATCCTTTTTCCTTCTAAAAACACCGCTCTCAAAGAAAAGAAGATCATCCTCCCAATGTTGATGCTTGCCGTGAAAACAGGCAAATGGTCTTCCAAAGCGCAATGTTTCCATCGCTTCCATGATCAATGGAGAACACCAATGAGAAGTAACCATGTTGTTATCAGGCAAAGGCCCCCATTCATTGGACATATAGAGTCTGGGGGTTGCATAAGTTTTAGCACCGACATCCAAAGCTAATTGCCCAAAAATAACATCTTCGGCACCTTCTAGCGGAATATTGTTTACACGAACAATTTTTTCTACAATTTCCCGCGAAAGCAAATACCCGGCCCCACCACTCGGCGTGTTCCGTTCATTCAAGGATAAATCGCCAATAAGTCCATACTGTTCATCAAGCAAATCCGGTAATCGTGATGTGTCCAGATATGTATCATCGTCACACTTGAACAACCAGTCGAATTCGTAATGCTTCAAGGCGTATTTGAAAAATTCTAAAACCTTGCCAGGCAAAGCATTGTATGAATCCGGCACATCGAGACCAACAGTATCATCCATTTCATCTGCCGGAACCTTTCCGCCCAGAAAAAATATACACGTAACTCCTTTCTTTTTATGTTTTAACCAAGTATTTCGCACCGCATTTCGACGGCCTTCATATCCCTGAGCCGAACAAATCCCGACAAGGATTTTTGTCTCTTGTTTGACCATCGCATGGGGCATCAACTCATGCATCAATTGTCCAACAATACTTTCGGGGTGAAGATTTTCCAAAGCATCTGGTTCACGGCGTAGCATCTCTCCCCACAAATGGACAGCCCAGGCTCCCTTCAAACGCTCACTTCCCAGGCGAACGTCACCATTATAACAATATCTCCACACAGTATAATGAAGAGGATAAATTGTCGAAGGATCTGCCGCCTGCCCCAGTAAGCCATAATGATTTAATACTAATGTAAAAGCTTCCGGTCCCGATGTTCCCCATTCAGCAAGCTTTCGCGATTCAACAGCATCAGTATATTGCTTGCCTATCTTCTTTTTGGCATCCAAAACCCAAGGTTCATCCCACGGCATGGGCGCGGACGGATTCTCTGCCCGCTCACGCAACATTGTCATAACCGGATGCTGGGCAGGAAAACCTATAATTCCAATAGCTGCCATTCCGGGTTCTTGCAACGCAAACCAAGGCAAATTCTTCGGCAGACTATCTCCTATAAAAACGACATCCATATCTGTCCAAAAGCCGCCTTCACGTTCCAATAAAGTGTACCTGAACCAATCGGAAAACGGAGCATAACTACCAGTGACGTGCCGGAAGATACATTCCTTCGGGATAATTTCCGAACCATCCCGCACAATCGTCCCCTCGGGCACGTTAGGATAATCCTGATACGTAAAAAACTGGAATCCAATTCCTCGCGATAAATATGTCCGAATACACAATTCAGCCAAAGGTGGCAACTTATCGCCTATCCACAAACCGGAAACGTACGATGTCAAAAGCTTGGTTCTATTAGATTTTTTCATAGCGGTAATGCATTCATGGCGTCAAATACTTCTTCCCAACTGGCAACGGAGGCTTCCAGGCCTCCCAATTGCAAGCCTCGCACACGGGCTGCTTCTGCCATATCTTCCCTCATGTGGGGTTCATAGGCCATTTTCGAGGCATAATAGATAAAATCCCGTTCATGGTCGCACAGCCAGCCGGTTTTCCCATGCTCGACCATCTGCCGCCACCCTCCTCGGTTATCCACGATCAGGACGCTGCCACTTGCCATGGCCTCAAACCCGATGCGCGGCCAATTCTCTGTCGTGTCCGTCGGTTGAAGAATAATCTTGCAGTGCTTGTAAAACTCTTGCTGGGATACTTCAGATTGATCCCGTGCTGTACGAATCCACTCGTAGGGCTTGCCTATCTTATTTTCGCTGCGGTGGTCAAAACCAAGGAATAATCCTCGCTTCCATACCGGAGCAACAAAATATTCATAAATATGCAGGGTGTTTTTAGCGAATTTATCGGCATCCTGACGCGAAATGCGGCCACAGCCAAAGTATTCTTCCGATCGTTCCTCGACAAAGGGGAATGAATCGTTGTGGAAATAGGGTTTAAAGGTCAGATATGATATCGATGGGTCATGATTCAACGCCCGGAGAAGAGGCATATTCTTTTGCCTTACCTCCTCATTCTGATAGAGAAACATGGCGATCATTCCTTCTTTCATCAATTCCTTTTCCTTGTCGAAGAGCCAGGTCATGCAATTGACGAAAACGGTTCGCCTGGTATGCTGACGGATAGCGGGCAGATTCTGCAAGAACTCCGCATTACAGAAGCCCATCACTACATCTTCAGCCGTCAGCATCGACCAATCATCAGGAGCATGAATATGTACTCCTCTCTTGACCATGTCCAAATAGAGAGCCTCCTGCTGGAATCCACCATTCGTTGGGATCAGATGGACTTCTACTCCCATGTGCAGCCAGACCAGAATCTGGTGGTGCAATTCCGTCCCAGTCCCGCCGTAAAGACTTGGGAATCCATTGATATAAAGCCGTTTCTTAGACATATTCACACATGAAAAAAGTTCTCTCTCCCTGCAAGGGAGCATCGTTATTCCTAGCATTTCAGTTTTGAGCATGCAATAGAAAATGGTTTTCCCGATCATATATTTTTTGGAACAATTCCAATAATATTTAAAATATAATTTTCCTCATCTTTTCCCTTGCCAGAGTACTTTTCCATGTTATCTTGGAAAGGATGGATGAGAACACGGTTCTCTCGTTTTTTTATTTTCTCCTCGCCCCCCCTTGATCCCATGGAACACAACGTCGATTCAAGATTTACGAATAATAACATTGCTTCGCTTTCCCATAGTTCATCTTCCTCCTCCAGTAGCTCTTCTTCAAGTAGCTCATCTTCTGACGGACGATGGATTCTCCTGGGAAACGATTCTGTTGTTCTTGATCCACTGGGAGGAAATACGGAAGGGTTCCAGGTCATTACAAATTGCAAATATTTTACGATGAATTTGCAAATGGTGACAACCTACCCATGGGCCATGCCGGAACAATATATGAGTGAATATTGCCCGGGAGGTATGATTCGCGTCAATTATGAACCGAATCAGGGGAGAGAACGATCTGGTACCTGGGAAATTACAGGTTACAATGATGAATCGGAGTTACAGGAATGGGGAAGTTGCCCACGCGTCACTGGATACGTGTATCAAGAAGCCAATTCTTCCTCATCGTCTTCATCCAGTTCTTCTTCCTCATCAGGGGAACTTCCTCCTTCGCCTATCTACATAAGCGTTACCCCGAGGTTTCGCGAATTCGCAAAAGTCGGAGGACTCACTCAATATTTCACTGTTGCAACGAATGCCCTGTATTTCAGGATTGCTCAGGAAGATGTGGAAACCTTTCCATGGGCTGTTCCCAGGTACTATACGAGCGAAGAGTGCCCTGATGGCAAAATCCTCGTTATATGTGGCGTCAATGACGGGCCGGCGCGCTCCGGTTCCTGGACTATCCAGGCATTTAATAATGAAGAAGATTTCAATACGGAACGGTCCGTACGCGCCAAAGTAGACATTCTTCAGGATGGAGGATCATCGTCATCATCAAGTAGTTCATCCGCCAGCTCTTCTCAACCAGATCCTCCCCAACCAGACAGTAGCAGTTCTTCTTCCAGTTCCAGCAGTAGCTCCTCTTCCAGCAGTAGTAGCAGCTCTTCTTCCAGCAGTAGCTCTTCGGATAACTCGTCCTCATCCATGCCGGGGTCTTCTTCCAGTTCCAGCAGTAGCTCCTCTTCCAGCAGTAGTAGCAGCTCTTCTTCCAGCAGTAGCTCTTCGGATAACTCGTCCTCATCCATGCCGGGGTCTTCTTCCAGTTCCAGCAGTAGTTCCTCTTCCAGCAGCAGCTCTTCGGATAACTCGTCTTCAGCCACGCCGGGATCTTCCTCCAGTTCCAGCAGTAGTTCCTCTTCCAGCAGCAGCTCTTCGGATAATTCGTCTTCATCCATGCCGGGTTCTTCCTCCAGCAGTAGTTCTTCCTCCAGTAGCAGTTCTTCCTCCAGTAGCAGTTCTTCCTCCAGTAGTAGCTCTTCCTCCAGTAGTAGCTCTTCCTCCAGTAGTAGCTCTTCCTCCAGTAGTAGCTCTTCCTCGAGCAGTTCCTCCAACCCATCCTCTTCATCCAGTTCGTCGAGTAGTTCCAATTCTTCGTCTTCGAGTGCACCTCCAGAGGAAGAATGCCCCTGTCCCTGTTCGTGCGATTGTGAGGACGAATCATCCGGGTGCAATGGCGGCGGCGCCAATTCGGCTGACGACATTCCCTTTGGCAGTGACCCGGATAACGCTGATGACTGCGAAGGCAATCTCGGGGTCGAAGGCGAAGGAAACAATACAGGCGCAAATCCCAACAACTTTGCTACATACAGCTTCCGCGCTGTCACTGGCAGTCCTGTCGGATTGAGATACAAGCACCCTTTGGAGTGGAATGGAGCCTTCAATGCATCTTCGAGAGAAATCACCATCTCCCGCCCTTCCGGCAGTTCCATTACCTTCCGGGCGCCACAAGGATCGGCTGAAGCCAATCCTTCCGGAGCTTCGCGAAAATTGAATTACAAAGTACAGCTCCTCAAAAATGATAAAACGCCTTGTACGGATCAATCTCCCATCTACATGGATATGGTGCAAAGCAATGGACGAACTCTCCGCTTCTCGGTCGAAACAGGAAAAGTCGTCTCCATCATCTCCGATCAAGGCGTCGAAACCACCGCAGAACAATATGAGGAAAAGCTCCTTGTCACCCGGCAGCCCGGCACCAAGGCCATCGAAAGCATCTGGTCTGCCTCCCAGGGACTTCTCAAAGCTGTGCCACAAGGCAACAAACTCGTTCTCGAATGGTATGCTCCCGCACAGGTCAAACGCACGTCCAACACGATTCTCACCTCCGGAACACCTTACAAAACAGCTTCCTATGAAAAATCCGGAGATGGCAACACCATGTACATCTCCCACCAGAGAGCCGGGATGCCGGCCTTTCATACGGAACGCCGCACGGATGGCAACAACGTCACCATCATCACAGGCGAAGGAGATGAACGCATCGTCCGTCAAATCGAGCGCAATCTTCTCCCGGGTTCCCTCTGGGAAATGATCGAGAGCTACCGCCGCATCACCGATAAAACACCATCATACTGCGTCCGCACGGTCAAACAATTCACGGCTGGCGGCTGGCTTACCCTCAGCAGGACAGAAGGCTACGGCTCACCGGAAGCACAGACGACACTCTATACCTATAACAGCAACTTCCACCTCGCACTGGAAGTCAAACCCAACGGCGGATATACCCGCTATGAATATGACGCTCAGGGAAGAACGACTCTGCAGGCAAGCCCCTGGCCCGCAGGAGGAGAACTGGCAACGCGCACAAGCTACGCAGACCTTCGGTTCAACGATTTTCGGGTCGCCACGGAAAAGGAAGTATTGATTGCACCCAGTGGACAAGAAACTGTCCTTTCCTCCAAATCCTGCACCTACAACGACTCCCCACAAGTCAACCGCACCACAATCACGGAAACCGCTCTTGGCTCCACCAATACCCACACCTCCATACAGGAAACTTACGGCCCATCCGCCCCCTATCCCTATGCTCGCGGGCGGGAACGATTCCATCAGGAAATCAACGGAGTCCAGACCCTCACCGAATACGCTCCCGCCACAACACATGGAGCCATCCATACGGTGACAAAGACCAGTATGGTCAACGGAAACATCGTGCCCGGGCAAAGTTCCCGCGATGTGGAATATATCGCCGACAACGGAACCGTCACCCGGAACGAACGCTACGTCCACACCGGCAAAGATTGGTCGCTGATATCGGCGGAAGATTACGAATACGATGCCGAGCTCAAGCTTCGTCGCACAACCCGTGCCAATGGCCGAACAAGTACGACAGAATGGATGTGCTGCGGCCCGCTGCGGGAAAGCGACGAGGACGGCATCACGGTTTCCTACGCTTACAACACCGCCAAACAACTCGTCGAAAGTATCCGCTCGGCGACCGAAACCACGCCGGAAACCATCGTCTCCTATGTGCGCGATGCCCAGGATCGCACCCTCGAAATACGCCGGGACATCGGCCCGATGACGACCAGGGAGTTAACCTGCTACGACCCCGTGGGGAGAGTCGTTTCGACGACCGATGTGCTGGGACGCACCACCCATAAGAGCTACAGCAAAAATCTTCTGGGGGACACCACAACTCTGCCCTCGGGGGCCACGTTGATCACAAAGAGGTACTACGACGGAAGCGTCATCCTTCAATCCGGCACCGGACAGCGCGAGATAGAAACACGGATGGAATTGACCCCGCAAGGTATTCTGACAACGCGCCTCACGGGCAATGTCATCCTCGCCCGGCAATTGTCCAACGGATTCGGAGAAACCCTGCGAGAAGACACGCCCAACACTCTGGGTGGCTTCATCTCAACCCATTACAGCTACAACGGCAAGGGTCAACGCATCCGGACGCGAACGGAGCAAATGGCGCCCACCCTGTACGAATACGATGCCATGGGGAATATGGTGAAACAAACGCTTGCCCTGTCGGATACCCCCACGCCGCTCAACTCCCGGATCACGGAAATGTCCCAATACTGCGACATTCGCGAGGATGGAATCTATCAGGTCCAAACTGCAACGACCTACAATGCCTCTGGCCATCCCCTCGTCCAGATGACGGAGACACTCGTTTCCTCCCTGAGTGCGACATTGGAAAGCAGGCGTCGGAGCCAGGACATCTATGGCCAGGTGTCCGAATCGTGGACGGAATACGCTGCGCCAGCGAAGAGAACGCAGTACGTCAGGATTCCAACCTCGACCTTGATTGCTTCTGCCATCGTTGTCGATGGCTTCGTCCAGCAATCGACAGACAATACCGGCATCACCACAACCCAAGGCAGGAGCTATACTGCCAGCGGACAAAAGGTCATACAAACCGATGG
>CAYVAI010000022.1:0-64085 GCA_964448375.1 uncultured Akkermansia sp. | reverse complement strand
CCAGCACATTCGGATCATCCGGATGCAGCATCGTCCTCATCCGCAACTCCAAAGCTCCCGTCAATCCATTAACGGACGACACCCCGCCACCTCCACCGCCGGCTGTCGCATTGATGGTATTACCTGATATGCTCAAATTTGAACCCAATACAATCGTCCCTGTCTTGCCACCAATCGAAGTCACGCCTCCCGAATCCCCCTTAGGCCCCTGGATGCCTTGAATCCCTTGTGGTCCCTGAGAGCCCGGTTCACCTTTTGCTCCAGCATCCCCCTTAAGCCCCTGATCTCCTCGATCTCCCTTGATCCCCTGAATGCCTTGCGCCCCCGTCGGCCCCGTCGCCCCTTGAAGTCCTCTTGCTCCTGGCACTCCTGCAACGCCACGAGGAATCCCCAGATTCAGTTTGCCAGCAATGATCGACGCCGTCGCCTGTTCATTTTCACTTAATGTTGTCACCGTTCCGATAGACAAACTTCTCATTTCAGCCAAGGCAGACGCCACAGAGGCCGCGCCTTGGCTAGCCTCAAGAGCAGCAGCCAAAGCAAGCTCCGCATCGGCATGAGCCTGCCCAGCAGCACTTTCAAGACGCTCCGTGTAATCACTCAGCCCTGTTTGAATGCGGCGTTGCAATTCCGTATCAACGTATCCCTGAGTTACATACCCGGGAACAGGCACCGGCAATCCCTCCCCACCCTTGATCACATCATTGTGAATCTGCAATTCCAATTGTCGGGTCGGGACAGTCACCGTCATCGAGCCGATCTTCATCTCCAATTCGGCAATCAGCTCCACATAGTCATCATTGCCCAACAACTCGGACAGCGCGGCTGAATCAAAATGAATTTCACCTGCGTAAAACGGATTCTTCCGCAAGTCTTCCTTCAATTCAAAATGATCCGTATAGGCTAAAAAACCGTCGAACTGGTACTCACCTTTTGGCTTGGCCCCAAAACGCATCGTCAGGTAATCCAGTTTGCGAAACCCACTGCCGGGGTAGGCTTCCATGAAAAAAACCTCCACAGACCGCGTATCTCCTCGCGTCATGCTAAAGCGAGTCTCGCCCGCAATACTAAAGTCAGGATTGATATAGATTCTCATATTTGTGATGTTCCGTCGTCCAGGAACGTCTCCATCACAACCACAAAAAATAAAATCTGTAATCCACCATTACGGACGGAACAATTCATGCCCGCCGAGGTCAGCACCGGCTCAGTGCCTGAAATGCTTGCGCTTGCTGTTCATTGCCCCACAGTGTGGGCATTGATGCGTTTTTTCACCGCGATGCACGATGAAGCGCATACCGCAAAGCTTGCAAACCCAATAGGAAACACCCCGTTTCCATTCTGTCCACCGATCCCACAGCCAGGCTGTCACATACACGCAGGCAAAGAACACCAGCGATGCCAGAAAAAGGAACACCAAAAAATCTTCCAGCTGGAACATCATAAGCTCTCCACCTCCTTCCACGTCACCATCAGCATCCCGCTCCGGTCATCCTTACCGGGAAGCCACCTCAGATCGCGGATGTAAGCCGCAGCGGCCTCGTCGGCAGCGTCATTGCCAGAGCTTTCCGTCACAACGACATGCGTCGGAACACCCCATTGAGACACAACTACCCAGAACGAAGTCTGGAGACCGATAAAATTCCTTCCAACCACGGGTTTCACTAGCTCCATCGGAGCCATCCCTGCCAAATCATCATCCGGAGATGTCACCTCAGGATTAAAAACAAGCTTCTGTTCCTTGACCGGCGCCAGCCACTTGTCCACCGACGGTGGAGGATAAGACAATTGAGAGAGCAAAGAACTCTGCAGAGTATTGAGCCCCCCCATATCGACAGAAATCAGATGAGCCGTATGATCGCCCAACCCCGCAGAGAGTGGAACAAATGCCCCGCTGCTGTTGCCTAAATGAACCGGATCAGCCCAGACGGGTGTCCTGTCCAGAATGGGAGAAGCATTGCCGCGCCCAAGAACAGCCTTGCCAACTGGATCTGACTTCAAAAAGAATACCATCCCGGAATAATGGGAACGCCGCAAATTGCTATCCAGAACGGATACTTCCACAAAATTCATCCCGACAACCATCAAAACAGCCAAAGGAATTAAAAAGAAAATCACCCTCCAGCGGAATACCCCGGTCGATCTCCAGTCGAACACAAGCCCGGCACTATGATCCTCCCGTTTCTTCCTCCATTTCCTTGGGACTTTGGACATCATACCAGGTTTGATCCGTCAAAACTTATCATACACAATAAGAACATAGTCAATCCAATGGCGAGCCGGCCACGGCACACGCCAATCCATGTTCCAACACCATTTCGATCAATTTCTGCTCCATGGCACGACTCACAGCCTGGTCCATGTTCAAAATGATTGTCACGCGTCCAGCCCCTTCACTACCCACCTTGGCGACGATGTCATTGAGTTCTTTCTCCAGTCCGGTCACACCATTCTCCAGCCTGCGATTGTCAAAGAAAATCACCGGGCTTTCTCCGGCCGTCACCGAAACGACGTAGTACTCTCCCTGGACGTTAATCAGGAATTCGGAAGGAGGCGTTTTGACGTTGAAGCCATACTTGGGCACAATGCCCGTTGTAATCAAGGTCACGACAAACAGGAGCACCACAACATCCAAAATCACTGCCAGATGCACAAAAAAACCGCCTTTCGGCAATGTGGACTCCAATTTCATATCAATCTCAGTACCTGAGTTCCGGCTCCATCAACGAGCTTTCGCCTTGTCGCCAGCCTCCTCTTCATCATCATCGTCATCAGCAATTGCCTCACAGCCTTCCTTGTCGCGTGTATCATTCACAAGATACACCGCTTCCATCCCGGCACGCTGAACCTCATGGATCACCAAGCGAGCACGAGACGATAGATAGGCATAGAAAATATAGGCAGGAATCGCCACCAGGAGGCCAAAGGCCGATGACAACAGTGCTTGAAACATGGCTTCAGACATCACCAGATTCGGCACCTTGCCCTCAAAAACACCCGGTTGGGAATAGAAACGAACCAGACCGAAAATCGTCCCCAGCACGCCAATCAGAGGAGCCAATGTAGCCACCACAAGCAGACCGCGAATGTTCTTCTCAATCTTGTACACTTCGAGCTGGGCGGATTCTTCAGCTATCGAACGCAGTTCCAGCAAGGGGAGAGAGGGGCGGCTGATCACCGATTCCACCACGCGAGCAACTGGCCCGGGCATCAACGATGCTTCGTGGCTGGCTTCCTTAAAATTCCTTTTCCTGATCAGCATGGTCAAGCCCTTCAGGAAATCCCCAATGTTGATCCTGACACGGTGGAAATACAGAAAACGTTCTGCCACGACGGCAAGGCCATACAGGGAAAATGCGGACAAAACCCAGAATAAAGGTCCTATTTGTTCAATCAGTTCGGTCATCGTTATCGCGTTCCCAGTGATTATTCACATCCACAAGCTTATTTCAAACCTAAACATCCGCCCCGCTTATGAAACCTTCTGTTTCAAAAGCCTCAGAAGAAGAACCAAGCCGTACAAAGCCACGGCAACGGCACACATCCCCCAGGCCTGCAGACACACCAGCCAGACGACATCGTGCAGGCACATCGCGGAAAGCAAAGCCACAGCCAACTTCTTCCTCACGGGGCTGTCGGATTCACCCTGAGCTACCCAGGTGCAAATCATCGTGAAGAAAGCCAGACTCAGCGGGTACCACAGGATGTCCTCACGCAAGAGCTTCAGGGACATCAATGTATCGAAATCCATCCCGCCGGAAACCTGCACCATCGCAGCCACACAGGCCAAGAAGGCCCACCCTCCACGCACGCCCCCCATCAGTACCAGCGAGACCTTCAGCCAATGCTTGTGCATCCAGTTGTAAAAAATAATCACCGATATCAGTAACAAGCCCAACAGCACATTCCCCCCCACGGCTCCGCTCAAAATCAAAGCCAGCGTCCCGGCCACCATAGACATCCAGCGCAAAGTCCACACGCTCACATCCCCGCGCGGCACCGGCCTATCCAGCCCACGCCGGGCATCCCAACGGGCATCGACGCGGTCATTTTCCCACATGCCGAAGAGGTAGAAGCACAACCCCATCAGCACAATCATCCCCCAAGCCCCCCAATCAGCACCCTCCGGGGGATACCCCACCGTCCACACCCAAGCCACCAGTGCATTCGTGGCCAATGTCGGAGCCAAAGCCAGGCGAGCCGACTCGGCAACGCCCCGCAACTCTCTGAACTTCCTGCTCTTCATGGTTATATTTAAGAATGAGTATTATTGCTTCCCCGCACCAGGACTCAGTTCCAGCAAAAGGGCTTGCCCCCTGAGGAGGCACACTTTCAGCCCCGGTTCCACCAGTTCATGCATCTTCACGTCCATGACAGGATTCCCGGATTCCAACAAATCGATAAAGCACACGCTCTCCCCGCCCTTCTTGCCGCACCAATCCAGGGCATTCTCCGGGATAGATACACGAAGGTTAGGGAAGTCACGATAGGGAGAGAGGTTCGCTATCACCAGCACCGTTCTGCCGGACCCCTTGTCGTGCTTCAGATAACTATACACCCAGTGCCCGGAAATTTTTTCCCCCTTCTCTCGTCCATACCCAGGCGTCTGCATATTAGCCCAGTTGAGGCCGTAAAAGTCCCCTCCAGCCATAGCTGGGTGCTTCAGCAGGTTGAGAAATTTGACGTGGAACTCCCGAAGCAGTCTATCAGCCTCCGGCAGTTTATCGACATTAAACCGGCCATGATCCAGCCACTTCTGCAAGCGCGGCAGGCAGGTGTAATCGAAAATACTCGTCCGTCCATCCATGCCTCCATACCCCGAAGGCCCCATGGCATCTTCGCCAACTTCCTGCCCATTGTAGATCAAAACAGGCCCCCTGCCCGCCCCAAGAACAGCTGCTTCCAGAGCAGGCATCACCGCCCTGCCCGTCCCCCCCCAATACTTCTGCGAAGACAAACGCGGTTCATCGTGATTTTCCAGATACCTGACCCCATGATCCATGAACATGCTGCCCATCTTGTTCTGCTGATCCATATCATTAGCCCAAGCTCCCTTATCGTAGATATCCGTGGCCAGGTGGTAGATATTGGCATCATACACCGCGGCAAAACCGCTGGAAAGAAGGTCGGGCATCGGGTCGCCCTCAGTCGTTTTCATGTGGTCGTCATAGGCCTCAGCCATGAAAAATACATCGCGATCGCGCACTCGTGCTCGCGCAATCGCCCACTTCCAGAAAGGCATAGGCACCATGTGCGCCATATCGCAACGGAAGCCGCCGACTCCTTTGCCCTGCCAGAAGGCAAGAATGTCATCCATCCTGCGCCACGTTCCCGGCACATCGAACGAACCCGCCGTCACACCAGGCAAGCCAAGCGTGGCCTTCGGACCATGAAGAAAATTGAAGCCGAAGTTCAGCTTCACCGTCTCGTACCAGTCATAGCGGCTCGGCTGCCAGGTCACGGCATTATTCCCCGTCACCCTGGCCATGAAGAGTTCCTTCTTCCATTCACCGGAAGGCAGGCGGAAAGGCGGAGTGCCGTCTCCCACCCCGTACTGGAGGTAAAAGAAGGAATTATCCGGGTGGTAGAACACCTCCTTGTTGTCGTTCTTCCCAAACTCATCGTGCTCGCCATGGTGCGATTCGTATCCGCGCGATACATGGTTGGCCACAAAGTCAATCAGCGGCACCAGCCCCTTGCGATGACAGCGATCCAGCAAATCCTCAAACTCAACCATGCGGGCCACGGGATTCTCCGCAAGATCAGGGTCCACATCATAATAATCAAGCACGGCATAGGGACTCCCGGCCAACCCTTTCACAATGCTTTTTGGTTGCGCCGGCATATCGGGGAACGCCGTACACGTCGCATGGCGAATCACCCCCGTGAGCCAAAGGTGAGTCACCCCCATGGCAACGAGTTCATCCAGAGCCTCGTTGCTGACCCCCCTGAAGGTGCCGCACCCGTTCTGCTCCCTGCTCCCCCACGGAATCCCATCCGTTTTATCATTGGAAAAATGTCTGACGAAAAGTTGGTAAATTACAGGGCGCATCATAACACAGATTTTAGGGACAATCCCGACAGACAGGTATTCACCACACGGGCAGACATCATTCAAAACGCCTCCCTGTCGAAATAATAATTGTATCTACCAATAGCAGAACCCCTCCCGGGATTCAATTCAAATTGATACCCTGTTCATTAGAATGACAATATCATCCCTTCTCTTCAGAAGGCTCCTCAGAATCGGGAATACTCCCTCTATCCCTGCACTGCCGTGCCAGTTCCACGCCATCTTCATGAGTCAGCAACCGTCCCTCGATTTGCTCCATAAACAGGTATTCCAACATCGTCCGAAACAAGGGGCCGGGAACGAAACCCAAATCAATCAGATCCTTCCCCGTCACCAGAGGCTTGGGAAGCAAGGGCTCATTCTCCATCTCTCGCCTCTTCTCCTCCAAAAAATTGTAGTGTTCCAAGTCACCATTGGAGCACAGGCAATCCGCACGATGCAACTTCATCTCATCCCCAAAAACAGGAGATGCCATAAACTGGCGCACCTTGCCGCGCCTCATCCTTCCCACATTGATAAATTGCATATGCCGCCCCACCATATGAGACACCGTATCCACCACAGAATTGGGGTAGTGCAGACGCCTCAAAATATCGGACACCATATCGCGCCCAACCGATTCATGCCCGGAAAACCTGATGCGCTCGCCATCTTCGTCCAAAAATTTACAGGCGGGTTTGCCAATATCGTGCAGCAAAGTAGCCAGCACAAGTTCAAGAGGCGGAGCCACGCCATCATCCTCCAGACGCCCCAGCATCATCATCGTATGCACATAGACATCGCCCTCCGGATGCCACTGCGGCGGTTGTTCACAGCCGATCAAATCCAGTATTTCGGGAATGATCCACTTCATCAAACCACTCTCCACCAGCATCTCCACACCACGGCGGCGCTGGGGGGACAGCAAAATTCTGTCCAGTTCATCCCGGATGCGCTCAGGCGAAATCCTCTCCAGCCATCCGGCATGCTCGCATATGACCTTCCACGTCGATTCCTCAATTTCAAACTCCTTCGTCACCGCCTGCCGCACGGCACGAATCAGGCGCAAAGAATCCTCGCGAAAACGTTCCTCCGCACAGCCAATGCAGCGTATCAAACGCTTGTCCAAATCCTCCATGCCGCCGACATAGTCGATAATATCTCCGCTTTCCGGATCCTCGAACATCCCGTTAACCGTAAAATCGCGTCGGAAGGCATCCTCCTCAGGTGAGGAATACTGGACGGATTCCGGACGGCGCCCATCCTTGTAATCCCCATCCTTGCGGAAGGTAGCCACATCAAAGTAAACGCCATCACATGGCACGAGAACGACTCCGAAATGCGCCCCCACAGCTCTCCCGTCCGGGAACAAGGTCAACACCTCCTCCGGCACAGCTGAGGTAACGACATCGACATCGTGCAAGGGAAGCCCCAAAAGCCTGTCCCTCACACATCCACCGGCAAAATAACACACATACCCGGCTTCTCTCAGCCGCACGGCAATCTTGCGGGCGCCTTCAAGCAATAGGGAATCGTCCATTATTTCACACATCTTCAGGCATGGGGCGCAACGGAGGAGGAGCTATGATACCCCCATCGCGTGCTGGTTCCGGGCCCAGATCATCATCGTTGTCAGGAGGAGTCACCGGGGCAACAGGAGAAGCCCCCCCTGCGGGCTTAGCAGCACCGTCAACAGGCTTGGGCGAGGCTTCTTTGCCCGTAGTAATGCTCATCATCGCCTGGTCAAGAACAGATTCGAACAACATATCGGGCACGCCGCGCAGACGCACCACACCATCCTTATCCAACAAATACACGGCAGGCACACTCGTAATCCTGTACAATTGGAACACACTTCCCTTCGGGTCATACAACCCGGGCGTCGTAATCTCCATGGTCAGAATCGTTCCTTCGGCCTTGGCCGGGTCGGAAAGACAAATCGGAGTAATATCCAATGTGGGGTACTTGGCCGTCAACACCTTGGACTTGGCCACCAGAGATGCCGACTGCACGGAATCCGGCTTCCAGAAAATGAGCAGAGTCGGGTTAGACTTCGGAATGCTCACGAATGCTCCATCCGCCGTCGGCAGGCTAAAGGCCGGAGCCTTGCGGCGCGTGCTCAGATTATTGATATCGTACAGCAACTCACGGGCAATGTCCTTCACCTTGCCCAAGGTGCCAAATTGTTCTTCAAAACTCTTCTGGATGGCCTCTTTCAGGAATTGAAGGCGGAAGGCATTCAACTTCGCGTCATCCTGCAACATGCTATTCGTTTCGCGCATGTTCAGCACCAGCCCCATGGCAGCCATCCCCTGATCCTTTGAATTGGGGTTCACCGTGCGCATCTTCTCCAAAATATCGCGGCAACGTCTTTCCGTGGACTGCCCCAACACCGAGGCGACCCGGCCAACACCCGGAGTACTGATCAAATAATGCTCGACGGAATTCAACAAATCGGCTGCAATCTTTTTCTGCTGGGCGGGATCAAATGACGCGGCAATTGCCGCCGGATTCTCAAGAAGCCACGCCACACCAGGCAATGCCTCCGGCTTTTCCAGCAAAGGTGCCACTTCCTTCCACAAGGTGGCAGCAATGGCATTCGGGTTCGGCTTCGTCTTCTCCAATTCAACACGTCGTTCGGGCTGGGCAAATTCGTATGCAGCATTCCATTCCTGCATTCGGGAATCCCAGGAGTTCAGAATACTCATCATCCGGGCTTCATCAGCCGATGCCAATCCTGCCATTGTCAAAGCCAGAGCTATACCAAGAACATTGCACTTCATATTTTGCTCATTCTGCCTTCCTGGGGGATGACAGTCAATCCAGCAGGCAGGCACGACACAAAAAAGAATCCCGCAGACTTATGGCGATGCCATCTGCGGGATTCCCAACTACTACCTATATATGAAACTCAATAATGCTTTTGTTTGGGGGTTCCGGCTCTCTCCTTCCGTTCTCACCCGAAGCACGATTGTTAAAGGTAAGACATTTCAGGCAGCTGTTTCGTTCAATCAGCAAAACAACCTTGTGTCATACAAAGATCAATCTGCGTCTAACGCGTCTTCAAGTTTTTGATTATCAGCAGCCAAATTGGAATTAAAGGGCTTATCGATCTCCTTCATTTCTTCCTGAACGCGCTTCTGGGAATCATTCTCGCTGATATTGGCATTAATCGTTCTGCCTATCGACATCAGGTTGGACGTGTAAAGCTTCTCCCTGGAATAGGTAGCGTTGTCCAAAATCCCAAGGTTGTTGAAATAGAATGTGCGCGTCAGCACCTCCCCATTCTTCCCTCCGACAAGGAGGCCGATGCCCATCGGCATGTATGCGACCAAGTCATTGTCCGCCTTGCGGAAACGGTAGATCCAGCGGCTTTCGCTGTTGGCATCCTTTCTGACATCAGAGGGCTGCCCCAGGCGATCATAAAGCATAGGCTTGGTGTATTCACCAGTCTTGATCCTGGAGACCAGTACTTCATCCTGAATCTCTCTGTTTCCGTAAGTCGCAGAGCACGATGAGAGGACAAGAGCCACACATGAAAAAACAAGTAAATGACAGGCAATCTGCATGCGCCGAAAAATACGCACAGCCTCCACAATGTCAATACTCGTCTATCCTGTATGTCAGCCATGACAGCACAATCAGGGGAACCTCCACATACCATTGAATACAAATGTTTCCCACAAATAACACAGGGCTGCCCTGCCTTGCGGAGGGACAGCCCCGGGAATGGATTTCAGACCACGTTCCTGGCTTAGAAGTTGTAACGGTAGCCGACGCTGCCGCTCGCGGAGGTCATACCGCTACGGATATCTGCCGTGGCGTCCAGGAAAATCGTTCCCTGTTCGCCGGAAGGCAGACTCAGACCGGCACCAAACTGGATACCTGTCGTTCCTGCCTTGGCTCCCTTCACAGTACGGCTGTATCCGGGGTTGGCGAGGAAGCCGACATTGGCTTCGCTACGAGAGTCACCCATATCCTGAGCGACCTGCAAGCGGAGTTCTCCCAGCGATTCACGACCAAACACGTTGCCGCCAATGATGCCCATCAGGCGACCGCCCACAGCCACAGAAGCCGTCGTGCCTTCGAGTCCGCTGACGCGGAGGCCAGCATTGCCAGCGCCCGTTTCATCGTAGTCGTCCACCTGGTTGTGCATCACGCTGACGTTGACCAGGGGCTGGAAGATAGCACTGCTTTCTTCATTCAGCGCAATGTCGTACGTTGCTTCATACATGGCACCGTAAGTAGCGCCAGTCGTCGTACCTTCAGCCATGTAACCGCCGTTTCCATAGTTGACAGAGCGTTCAACCGAACCATCGCTCCAACCGGCAGTGACAATGAAGTTGTGCCCCCACTTGCCCTTCTGGTAACGGGCAAAGAGGTTGGCGTAGTACATATCCATGTCACCGCTAAGGGTATCGGCGCCTTCGGAGGTCAGCTTGCCGTAACTGGCCGACATCGCCATACCTACGGTGAGGCGTTCGCTAACATTGGCGTCAACACCGAAGGTGCCACCCCAGGTATTGTATTTGAAACCGGCAAAGTCCCCCGATGAACTGAGGTTGTTATAGGAACCCGTAGCCTGTACCCAGGTGTTCCACAGCGGCAGTTCGCCGTCGTAGTTGTAACCGGCTGGCAAGCCCATTGTCGTCATGCGGTTGCGGAGGAGAGTCTGCTGGTAGCGGTAATCAGCTTGCTGGGCACCCAGAAGGCTCGTCACCGTACTGCCGGCAGAGGCCGCCATCTTATGACTGGCGGAAGCAACATTGTTATTCTTCACATCATCCATGATGGAGGAAAGAAGAAGATCAAGATTGCTGCCACTCTTCTGCAAACCAGCGTTCCAGATGAGATCTGCCCCGGCATGTGCTGTTTCGGACATGGCATATTCCTTCAGCGTATTGACCGTATTGATCACGGGTGTAGCCAGGAGCGTTTGTCCATTGTTGCCAATGTAGAGCTCAGCCGATGAGTAGAACAACGAAATGCTCTTTTCAAAGCTCACCTTCCAGTTGGAGAACTCTGTGCCGCTACCCAAAGTCTTGCCAGTCTCGTTCAGGAAGCCGCCTGTAGCATTCATTACGACAAGATCACCCAGGGGAGCGTCCCAGGCATCGGAATCATGATTGATGAAAGTCAGCGTCATGCGCTCCGGCAACGTAATCGTTCCCGTAGCGGAGATCGACGTATTGTCGATTCCCTGTACGGCGACCGTCGTCAAGCGAGAGGATGCCCCAAATACAGCATTGCCAGTCAGGGACAACTGCACGTGACCAACCTTCGAGTCGGGATCTGAAGTACCGAGAATAAGGTTCCCTCCACCGTTCACGAGAAGCCCGGATGCCTCAGTGTTCCGCGCCAGAAGGAGTTCCGCGTCTGCCTGGCCAGTACCGACAGTGAGCATGTTATACACAGGGGCGGGCGAGTCCGTCGGAGTATCAACAACAAGGCGACCAGCCTGCACATCGAGACTTAACGATTCATTACTCATTGCCAGCTTCTGCGTGCCCTTGCCAGTCTTGGCCAAAGTGCCGCTACCTTCCATGTTAAAGGAAATCGTTCCATCACCGTTGCCTGTCAGCTTCAGAACAGAAGGATCAGAATCCACCCCCAGGAAGCTAACCGTACCCGTACCTGTCAGATAACCAACCTCAAAGGTTTGATTCTCGTCGATAATCAAAGCCGCAGCATCCTGAAGATTCAATGTCGTATCTGAGGAGAGACTGCCCGTACCGGCAAGAAGAGAGCCCTGTTCCATATCCAGCGTACCGGAACCCGACACGTGGGTATTGAGCTCGAAGTTGCCAACACCCGTCAACGTCAGGCGGGAGTCTTCACCGGAGAGCGACAAGTTGCCGCTACCCTTCAGAATTCCAGCCTTGCTAACACCGCCGATTACAGTCATGGCTTCACCACTGCCCGTATCAAGCGTTCCGAAGGAGTTGCTTCCGTTAAGAGTCAGCGTACCTTCCGATGTCTTGACATTGCCGGTTGTCGTGAACGAACCATTGATCGTCAAACCTGCTGCGCCCGTTTTGAGGAAGTCCGCACTACCGCCGGAGATATTGCCATCATAAACCGTATCGAGCTTTTCGCCTTCCGAGTTCAGACCGTTGATAAAGTTGATCTTCACGGCACCAGCTCCGGGATCGGTGTTGTTGATGGTGATGGTGTAAACCGTCCCATCTTCACCGAGACCGCCGAGAAGGTTTTCCACCTTCAGACCGTTGGGATGTCCGCTACCAGCCGCAGGAGCTCCAGCCAAGGACACGTTAAGATCCTGGTCAATTACCACTGCCTTGTAAGCATCGAGATAGTTGTAATGCGTACCCGCATTGAGCTGACCCTTATCATCCGAAGCAAAGTACACGTCTCCGCCTGCCGTAATGGCAATCTGTCCGTTGGAGAGATAGGAATCGAACTGGGACTGAGTCAAATCAACAGTCTTCACGGCATAGCCGAGGTACTGGAGCAAGGGATTGAACCGAATCCCCTTGAGCCATGCCAATGAGGCATCGGAGAGTTCACTGTAGATGTTGGAGTTGCCGCTCTGCGTCTGCACGGGATCAATGGCAAGCTGCCCATTGGTGATTTGCAACAGCACCATGGAACCTTCCAGACCGTTTTCCTTGATGGACTTCTGAAGATCAAGAGTCAGCCCTAGCGTCAGGTTATCCAGCTTCACATCGTGCCCGGAGGCAGATGTTCCGGCATTGGAGCCAAAGACGATCACACCATCTGCACGACCGGAGGTACCAGACACATAGTTGTTGTCGCCCAGCATGAGGGATGTCGAACCAGTCAAGGTCAGATTGCCCGCGCCAATACCGCTGATCGTCGTGGCTCGGTACGGAGACACATCCGTCTTGGTCGGCACGAGAATGGAAGAAATGGCCGTAGCCTTCAAACCACCCAGATCAATGGCAGCAGCACCTTCGTTGGCAAGAATGCTCACCTGCTTCGCCGGGGCATACCCTTCAGCATTGGTCAGGCTGCCCGCCTTCACCGTAATGGTATTGGCAATGCCCAGTCCGCCCAGATCAACCGAGGCGGAATCGCCATCGACCACAAGGCTGCCATTGGCAAGAGCCGAGACAGAATCCAGTTCCACCACGCCTCCCTTCACCGTCAGAGAACCATCCCACAGGGAGTCTCCCTCATTCGTGCCGGACAGAACAAGAGAGCCGTCGCCGCTCTTGGTCACGATACCGTTGCCGGACAATGCGCCCGACAAGGAGATGGAAAGTCCCTGCCCCACTTCGATGATGGAACCGCCCTTGTCAGCTGTTCCACTGAGGACGAGAGCATGTTCCGAACTCCAAGATGCAGTCGCACTCAATGTACCGTTGCTCAGCGTCACCGTCCCCAGAGTTCCGGTAATCCCGGAAGCACCCAAGGTAAGTTTGCCGCCATTCACGGTCAACGACGAACCAGCAGACAGCAGTTGGACTTCATTCAGAGAAGCTTCACCTCCGTTCACTGTCAACTGACCGCTACCGCTTTTCCCAAGAGACGCGGTAGCATTGGCAGCCTTCAAAGTTCCATTCTCAAGAGTCAGGGCACCGGAGAAACCTTCCGTCCCCAACTCAATGGAATCCTTCACCTCAACAGAGCCAGCCGTATCAGCAGTGCCAACCTTCAACGTAGAACTTGCCGTCAACCGCAAATTGGCAACATCAATGCCACCGGTCATCAACAGTTCTACGGCAGTTGTCCCACTGGCCTTATAGCCGGACATCACCAGCCAGCCACTGTCCATGGACAATGTACCAGAGAGGGAATCATTGCCATTCTGAAGTTTAAGAAGCAAAGATCCACCATCATTCTTTTCCATCGTTCCAAGAATGCCGGACAGAAGACCACCAATGGCAATTTCCTGGTTGCTCCCTGTAGAAGAAGACAACGACAACGTGGAATCGGCTGCCACATTCACCTCACCGGACAACACGGAAGTATGGTTGATGCCACCCAGCTTGACAATACCTGCACCGCTCACGGAAATGTTGGCGCCCTTGATGCCTTCACCCTGAGTCAGGGTCAGGATATCTCCGGCAGCAGTCGTTCCCACGGAGAAGGTAGCGCCTTCTGCAACGAGGGTATTGCTCAAAGTCACATTGCCGCTACCAAGCAGGGTCCCTCCCAACGTACTCTCATTGGGACGGAAGATAATTTCACCCGTGCCAAGAGCATCGTCGTTAGTCACAACAACAGTACCGCCTTCGAGACGAGTACCTCCACTGAAGGTATTGTGCGTTTCAATCGTCAACACGCCAGCCCCTTGCTTCGTCAAGGAGGCATTCCCGATAATATGAGCATCTGAATCACCAGTAAAGGTGAAGGCATTGGCATCGCCCGATTCATTACTCACTGTAATCGACTTCGGCGTGACATCTCCGACAATTGTAATTGTGTGGAGGAAATTCTGGCTTTGGCTCGTGCTGACGAACCACAAGACCTGGTTGTCTGGTCCAAACTGCGAGGATTCCGCTTCATCGGCCTCCCACACGCTTCCGGGGCGTTCCGTCACCCCTCTCCAGGAATCTCCCGTCTGTCCCTTCCACGTCCACGATACAATCGTGGAAACATGGAGAACGAGTTTGTTATTCTCCACCGTCATCAGGAAACCGCGAACGGCTGTATCCGAAAGAACAAACCTGAAATCATCAAGACTCAAGTCTCCATTCCCGGAGAACAAGCTGTACGTACCCGGTGTCAAATCCTGATATCCGGACAGGACGAGGTTGTTGCCAGCCGTGGAGTTGTTGGTGAATGCCCCAGTGAGGGAAACAAAGGATAGATCCGTCGTTTCGCGGTCAACCATATTCATGGTCAACACAGAGTTGCCCGTAATCGTCAAATTCGTCGAGGACAACACACCCTTGCCAGACATCGTGATATTCCCCAAAGTCGGAGAAGCCAACGTTGTGCTATCAAACTGCAAAGTGCCACCGGAGACCGATGTCAGCCCCGTGTAAGTAGGCTGGGTTTTAATCACCACCGTGCCAGCACCCACCTTATTGATCGCACCCGCCCCCGTCAGCACGCTTTCAATCGTGCCGCTGGAGAGCTGAGCCGTCGTGCCTTCCTTCAAATTGAGAGCGTCTCCCTTCAGAGTGCCGCCATCCATCTTCAGTGTACCAGCGTAAACGGAGCCACCTACAACTGTCGTTGTGCCCGTGACGGACAGTGCATTCTCAAGAGCCAGGCTATTCAGATCAAGCGTGCCGCCATCAAGCGTGACCGTACTGCCGGAAAAGGCCTTGAGGTTGCCAGCTTTCAGCGTACCGTTGGAAACCGTCGTCGTACCCGTGTAGGTATTTTCTCCTGTCAACACAACTGTGCCCGTTCCAGACTGCTCCACTCCGCCAGCACCGGAAAGAACGTTGGCAATTGAGCCGCTCTTCAGCTGAGCCGTCTTGCCGCTGGCAAGATTAATAGCTGCCCCCGTGAGATCACCGCTCGTCAGAGTCAGTACTCCCGCGTAGGCGGATGCTCCATTCAAGATGGAATTGCCCGTTACATTCAACGCATTCCCTACGGCCAGACTGTTCAAGTCAAGCGTACCTCCGGCAAGAGCCACGGTGCCAGCACCAAAGCCACCTGTGCTACCAGCCTTCAAGGTGCCGCCGGAAACCGTCGTCGTTCCCGTATAGGTGCTGGTTCCCGACATAGTCAGTGTGCCACTTCCGGTCTTGACGAAATTACCCGATGCAATACCGCCTCCAAGCGACACGTCATTGCCGTTCGTATCCAAGGTTAATTCCTTGTCGTTGGCAATATTCAGCAGGCCAGACACATCCTTCGTATTCCCGGTGCCGTCCCACTTCAACGTCCCCTTTGACGAGGTCGCATCCGTGCCGCCTACCGTAATCTTCGAAGCAGCAGCCATGGCATCAAATGCCGTCGCAGAGAACAGCAAGGTACCGCCATTGCTCAAAGTCACATTGCCCGCGCCAACAGAAGAAGCACCCTGGGCTTTCAGAATACCGGTGGAACCATCGACAGAAATACCTCCCGTATTGGTAGATGCTCCCGTCACCGTAAGTGTTCCATTCGTCAGTTTCAGGGAACCCGCACCGGACAGCGAAGTAATGCTTTCATCAGCCGCCAGATTGACGGAGAGAATGCGACCGCTCTTCTCAATATTCACATCGGCGGAACCAAGGGAAACAACAGATGTCGTCCCGGCTTCGCCCTTCACATTCATCTTGTCAAACCCGGAGAACCTGGACTGCAATGCCGTGACATTATTCAGATTAAGAACCTTTGATCCCGTAATAGCTCCAGCTCCGGTGGAACCGCCATAAATCGTTCCCGCATAGGTATAAAAACGATCCGTTGTTCCTACATCGGCAATAGTAACGTTTGTGCCGGCGCCGATCGTACCCGACCCACTATTGCCAGCATAAATGGAAGTACTATTACTGACGATACGCAGATCCTTTCCGATGACAACAGTGGTCGAACCACCAACCGAACCGTTTTCGGAGCTGCCACCGACAATGAGATGTCCAGAAGACATATCAACCGTGCCACCCAACAAATTCAATGTCGTATTCCCTGTTACGCCACTGGCCCATCCACCACCAACAAGATCAGCACCGCTTGCAGTTTTTTCACCATAAATGGTACCACTATTAATCGTTACCGATGTATTGCCTGCAATAGTTCCCAGGCGGGAACCACCGAAAACACGCATGGCCTTATTCGTGGCATCGACATCAGCCATTACAGCGCCCGACCCGTAAGCCAAACCGAATACGACGGATGTATTACCCGTCACGGAACTCCCACTTTCATTGCCGCCGCCGACAATCACTAACTGATCTCCAGTACTGCCAGAAACAGTCACTGAGGTACTTCCAACAGAAGTGGATTTTCCACCGCCAAAAAGCTTGGAACTGGAATTAATCCCCGTCACAACAATATTCGAGGAACCTGTCACCGAAGCTCCACTCCCGGCTCCGCCACCATAAATTTCCTGACTAAATGTCCCCGACTTGATCGTCAAATTCGTATTGCCCAGAACTGCCACACTGCCAGTTCCTCCGGACTTGTGTCCTCCTCCCAAAATGTAATTCGAGTAAGTCCCACCATCAATCATGACGTTGGTATTACCTTGTACATTGGCTGTTGAGGCATCCGAGCCACCACCAGCAAAAAGACCGCCACCAGCAATAATGCCGGAGAAAACAGCACTCCCGGAACCATGAATGCTGACGGACGTCGAACCGGTAACGTTCAAAAAGGAATTGGCGCTGCCACCCAAGGTAAAATGAGAACCACCATACACGTTTTTAGCAAAGGTTCCCGATTGAGTA
Source organism: uncultured Akkermansia sp. (assembly GCA_964448375.1). Taxonomy (GTDB): domain Bacteria; phylum Verrucomicrobiota; class Verrucomicrobiia; order Verrucomicrobiales; family Akkermansiaceae; genus Akkermansia. The sequence goes on along the minus strand of CAYVAI010000022.1, from coordinate 46,712 downwards.
TCATCCAAATCGATCGAAATAAAAGTACTCCCATTATGATTTAAACTGGACGATACATTGGAAGAAGTCGATCCGCCAAACACACTGCCAGCAGACGTCTGTATATTGGCAATCGTAATATGAGTATCTCCATTGAAAGCTACATTTCCGTTGTCGCCTGAAAAACCGCCACCGTAAATATTGCCGTTCATATGATTTATAATATCCGACGCGGCATTCAACACCTGTGCATTTCCTCCAATGTAGATGTAGGAACTACCCGTCATGCTGGAGTCATACGCCCGTCCCATTCCTCCCACCACGAGATTGGTAGTAGCATCACCAATAATCTGGAGATGTGTATCGCCCTTGAATGCACGATTCACTCCAGGCCACATATTGATATTGGCGCCAATAATCCCCTTGAAAGCACCACCAGTAACATCCATCCAGACATTCTTCTGAACAGCCGCGCTTGTATCCGTACCATCGGCTAGTCTGCCACCAACAAGATGACCTGGTGTTTCTCCTGAACCCGTTACAGTCACTGCTGCATTTGTTCCATCAAGATAGAAGTATTTGGCATCAGTCTGGGCGCTCAGAGACCAATTCCCACTGACTGTGCCACCTGTTCCTGCGAGAGCAACAAAGCCGGGAGCTCCCTGTGCAGTCCATGAAGAATCCTTCCAGGAGATAATTGACATGCCATCCGCCTCAAGAGCTGCTTTATTCAAAGACCAGGATAATTGGTTGCCTGTCAGAGTCAATGTCCCGTATTTGTCGGGAGACAAGGAGGAACCATTGGTCAAAAGACCAGATCCACCACCTACTGCCTCAAGGTTAAGATTGACAATCTTCACACTACTCAGATCGCCACCCAATACATAATCACCCTCTACCATGCGACTATCCCAAACCAACTGAGCAGAGGAGAAATGAGTTGAAAATGATTCTCCACTTCCAAAGAAGGATGTTGCCCCAGCCTGATAATAGGAGAAGCATTTCAAAGCAAGAGAGTTCCCTGTACCACTGTCAGTGGTAAGCACTGACTGCAAGGACTCCATAGAACCGAAATACCCCAGAGTCACTCCGGTTCCCAATTTGATGCCACCAGTTATACTACCGTTGAGAACATTGAGAGTCCCTTTCTGAATATCCGTACCACCGGTATAGGTGTTTGCGCCATTCAACACCAGCGCCCCATCACCAGTTTTGATCAACTTGCCGGCAGAAATACCTTCGCCATTCGGTTCCTGAGACAGGATTCCGTTCAGGATTATTGTCTTCCCGCTTCCTGTTTCAAACTTTCCGCTCGTGCGATTATAGGTTGCTTGTGTATCAAATGTCACGGCGCCTCCCATGCGCAACGAAGTAGAAACATCCAACGTCCAGCCTTCATCCAGCACACCAATCGTACCACCTTTCAGCAGAATACGATTGGCGCCTTCGGAAATTCCGTATGTACCGATATTCATTCGGGTACCGGCGCCACTCATCGTAATGGATGTTGAACCGCCAGAGGCTTTCAACCCCCTCATGTTAGCAGTACCACCAGTCATATTCCATATCGTATACCCGTCATCCCCAGTACGGACAGCACCATTGAGAACTCTGAATTCTCCGCCGCTCATGTCAAAACTCGTGACGGCACCATTCATCCCCCAATGCCCCAAACGGACAGCATAAACGCCAGCTTTAAAGCCACCGTTACCCTCTCCGCTAATATTGAGCAGACCTGATGAAATTTGTATTTTCGAATTAGCAGCCGAGTAATTACTCGTTACCAATCGTTGTGCATTGAAAGTCCCACCCTCAATCGCCAGCGTACCAGTTTCCATGGCAACCACACTTCCGCCTTCTTCAGGACCATAGCTCTTTGTCGCGTTAATCGTCATGCCGCTACCAACGCCAATTCCCGAATTACTAAAATTCAGAGTCTCGTAGCTCCACACCCGATCAGTAGTGCTGGATATGTGAAGAGTACTTCCCGATGCCAGAGACGCCTGGGTTTGTTCAAATACAACACCATTGTTCAGTCTCAATATTCCGTTTCCAGAGACATTTCCTGTAATACTTCCTCCATTATAATTCAGGGCAGCTCCTTGCCCCAAAACGATATTATTCGTAATGCTTCCACTGCTAAAATTTAACGTCCCTCCCGCATTGATTGCAGCAGATGCCAGGGGTGCTGAGGATTCGTAATTGAGGACACCTCCATTATTGATTGATACAGTTCCCAATGCAGATGTTGCCTTATACGTCAATGTCCCGTCAATCCTAGGATTAATGAGACCGCTCAGCGTCACAGAATTATTGATCGTCAGCGATGTGCCAACGCCAATGTCCAGACGCCCCTGCGAGAAATCCGTAAATGTCAGGAAACCATTATCCAAAGTCAATTGACCAGCCTTAAGAATAATGCCGTCCGTAATCACAGGAGCAGCTGCTGTACCACCAACGGTCAACGTCGTACCACCAGAAGCCGTCCCGGAGATATAGGCAATAGAACGAGCACCAGTTACAGAATTGGTCCAACTTTGCCCGCCAGTTTCACCAAGCGTCCAGATGGCATCACTCCAACTGGCAGTAGCTGCTGTAAAATTCCCCTGGAATACTTTCCCCTCATAGGCAACAATCTGCATACCGGCAATACCCCCACGGCTACCATCAGCCCCCTGTTTTCCTCCGTATATGTTAAGAATATCATCGCTGAGACCTGAAATACAAATAGCGTTGCCACCCAAAACAGGCTTGGCATCATTTGTATCGGAACTTCCCCATGCCGCCGACCCTACAATAGTCGTCGTCCCATTCATGGTATAGAGAACACCATTTACTTCCTTCGCTGTAAACTTCACACCAGCAGTATCGGTAGAAGCATAAATGTACAGATCATAAACAAGGAATTCGGAATTCAGGCCAGTCACATTCACATTGGCTCCTTTATTGCCAGTGTTAGTCCCATCATCAAGATATCCCCGCAACATGGGGTCTGTTTTACCTGTATTATTCCATGGTGTCGCAGACGAAAAAGACAACTTGATATTCGTCGCTACATTGAGGGAATTCAACATGGCGGCAGGATCGGCCAATGACGCTCCTGTCATCTGATTCCAATACTCGGAAGTAATCAAACCCGATTCTGAAGTTGCCTGAGCTGTACCCGAGTCAAAATTGATACTAATTGATCCTGTTGTAGCAGAATATGTTACAGAAGAAATAGCTGCCATGACAGCAGCCGCTAATAGGATGGGGAGTCGCAATTTCATAATTCAAAAAGAAGAATATGGATATTTCATAGCAGATTATGTAACCGAGATCAACTCCAAAAATCTATTTCTTACTGTTTGAGTTACGAAAAGAAAGGGCTTCAAAATGACGAGAATCGTGAAAACGACTTACACTTAATAATCAATATATTATATAGATAAATAACGGTTACATAATCCGCCATAACTCTCAACAGGATTTTCACTACATCAAGCCCCCATCTGGAAAAAATCAGAAAAATATTCTTGCAAAACACAAAAAAACTCCCTTGTGATATCAGCACAAGGGAGGGATAGGAAAAATGCAACCGGAAATGACTCCGACAAGTCGAACTAGCCCTTAAACGTCTCTCGGAAGAGGCTTTTAAAGAACGGATTCTTCCTGAAGGTCGATATTACGACCTTCACCAGCCACAATCACAGCATTGAGGATATAGTCATGCTCTGCCATAGGAAGCTCATTCTTCAACTGGCAAGGGAAACACACGCCAACCTTGAGGCTCTCGGGCGATTGCCCAAACACAGAGTCATAAAATCCTTTGCCGAATCCAAGTCTCTTCCCGTCACGGGTAAAAGCAACACCGGGGGAGAGAATCAAATCCAGCTGAGTCGGGTCAATCAATTCCGCATCCGGACGCGGTTCGCGGATATCCTTGTACCCCGGCAAAAGCTGTTCCGGCGTATTCGTCACACGGCGAAACTCCATTTCATGAGGTCCAATGCAACGGGGGAAATACCATTCAACCTCGGGCAATAGTGCAACCAAAGGAAGCAAATCGACTTCGAAGGGTCTTGCGGCAAATGCAGAAACGCGAAGTGGCCCTTCCTTCTTCTCCATCAACCCATTGATCAAGGGAATCACTCTCCTGCGAATGGTACGGGATAATCTCGCTACTTCCGGAGCCCCCAGAAGTTTCAATTCTCTTTTAATCTGGTTACGAATAATATTTTTCTGTTCCAGTATTGTTTCCATAAAAATTACCTTTCTGTCCTATTTAGACAGTTTTCATACCATAAACAAGTTTTTTCGGGCAATCAGCTCTCCGCAGGAGAAGATTCATATACTCCACCCCATGACACCCTATCGAATACAGCGGGAATAATAGTCCACTCGGGAAATAAACCATGACCATCTGGCACGGGGGACGCCATTGTCGAGAAGAAGGTGGGGGCATCTCTTCTTCGTCCAATAATAATGCGGAACGACATTGCGCAAGGGAATATTGTGCTCGTACATGAGACTGGCAATCAACTTGGCGGAACGGTCAAAGGTTCGCGTCAAACTCTCGCCGCGCTTCTCGCACATTTCGATGCCGATCGAGTAGCGGTCACCCGGTCCACCAGAGTCGGCATGGTAACCCGATTCATTCAAGGGCAGATGCTGGACGGCAAGGCCCTGATCTACGGTAAAGTGCCAGTTGTTGTGCAGAGCCCCATTGTTCAAGGCTCTGGCGTGCTGGATGGCGCCAGCGCCGGGGTTTTCCGTGTTATGGACGGTGATGAAGCGAGGCTTCATCGGGTGCCCCTTGGTTCTGCGCAGGCGAGAATCGGGAGACATTATCATGTCTTCCACAATGCGGCATTCCTGCTTCAGACGCCCCGGAGAACGCTTAATCAACGGAGAGGAAGCAGGAGTAAAGGAAATCATGGGTGCAGAACCGGGTGCCCCCCCTCCCGTACAACTCGTCAACATCAACAAAGCAGCAGCTTCCAACATGAAGGTACGCCTGTTGCGGGCTTCCGTATTATTGGCAAGCATGGGCTCGCCCAATTTCAGAAGTTTGGCCAAGTAATCCGTGGCATTGATAAAGTCTTTCATAGCGAAGCAGCAGTCGAGTCCTTGTACCGGTTTCAAAGCAAACAACATCCCGGACTCAAACAAGAATTAGAGTCATTCTTCCCCGTACGCAAGCAAAAAAAAATATAGGAAACAAAAGTATGTAGAAATGACAATATTCCGCATCTGACCAATAAAAAGAGGCTGCCACTTCATCGTGACAGCCTCTTGAATTAAAAAAGAATCAGTCTTAAGCCTTCAATGAGGAAGAAGCCTTGAAAGCTACTGTCTGAGATGCAGGAATGGTGATCGTGGCACCAGTCTTCGGATTACGCCCGGTACGAGCAGCACGTGTCTTGGTTGCAAAAGTTCCAAAGCCCATGATTTGAACTTTGTCAGACTTCTGCACACCAACCTTAATTGCTTCCACAACGGCGGAGAGGGCTTCCTCAGCCTGCTTCTTCGTTGCATCGGCACCCAGCGTTTTCTGAATTACTTCGATAAGTTGAGCCTTATTCATAGGAGGCTTCAGAAATACATGAGGCTTTGGATGCTGTAAAGATAAAAATCGATAGTAACCTTCTGAATTTTACGCAAAATCAAACGTTTGCATTAAATTCATCTTCATCCTCATCGGGTAATCTTTCAATGGCAGCACCGATGCCAATCAATTTGTCGTCGATCATCTCATAACCACGGTCAATATGGTAGAGACGATGAATTTCAGTCGTCCCTTCAGCCTTGAGAGCAGCAAGGACAAGAGCTGCAGAAGCACGTAAATCGGAAGCCATTACAGGAGCACCGCTTAAAGATCCCACTCCGGTGATAACGGCAGTACCTCCATCAACCTTGATGTCGGCGCCCATGCGTTTCAATTCGGAACAGTGCATGAAACGTTGCGGAAAGATGGTGTCTTTGACGACACTAATACCCGGCGTCGTTGCAAAAAGAGCCGTCATCTGCGCTTGCATATCGGTCGGATAACCAGGATACGGAGACGTTACAATTTTACCACTTTTTGGATCTTTTCCGGGAACGACAGTCACAATATCCCCACGGTCATTGAAATTGACACTGTGGCCACAATCGACCAACACCTGAGTGATGGCAAGGAGGTGTTCGCGATTGACGCGACGTAGCGTCACACCATCACCCACCATCGCAGCAGCAACCATGAATGTTCCTGCCTCGATGCGGTCAGGAATTACCGTGTGGTTACAGCCATGGAGTTTTTCCACCCCGTGAATGACGATGCGGCTCGTGCCGGCACCTTCAATTTTGGCACCCATACGGATCAGGAAATGAGCAAGATCAACGACTTCCGGCTCGCAAGCGGCGGATTCAATAACGGTCGTTCCCTTGGCGAGAACGGCAGCCATCATCAAATTATCCGTCCCCAGAACAGTCGGGCCATTGTCACCACGCAGATCAACAGTCGCGCCGTGGAGACCATTTTCAGCAGTTATCTTCAAGACGCCGTTGGTGATTTCCACCTTGGCCCCCAGAGCCTCGACAGCTCGCAAGTGAAGATCCACTGGGCGGTCACCAATGACACAGCCACCCGGCAACGGAATATGACACTCGTGTTTCCGTGCAAGAATCGGACCGAGCAGGCAAATGGAGGCACGCATCTTGCGCACCTGTTCGTAGGTGGCAACACTGTCGATATCCTTGGCGACAATACATACATTGCCACTATACCGATCCACGGAAGCCCCCAGATGCATCATAATCTGAAGCATGTAATTGGTATCGGACACATCGGGGACACGGCGAATCATAACTGTTTCATCCGTCAGCAGTGCCGCTGCCAAAATGGGCAGGGACGCATTCTTAGAACCGCTAATATTGACGGTTCCCCTGAGGGTGCAGCCACCATGTACGACCAATTTCTCCATAACAATTCCGGTAAAGCGGGAAGTATATTCATACAGCACCGTCTTGCAACACTAAAGGCGTGAGCCGGACAGTCAATTTTCAGTCTCGCGGGAGTCTTCTCCTGGTGTTTCAGGCAATTCCTCTGCCAAGTCTTGCTGCAGTGAAACCTGTCTTTGTCTGAGAGCTTTGGGAGGCTTGGGGGCTTTGGGAAGACCGGTATTATAAATATTGGCTGCCGCAACAAGCCCTTGTTCGCGGACGCACAGCGCAGCCTTGACGGCCTTGTCCATGGTGCTTTCCAGCACATCGCGTTCATCCGGACGGAAAATTCCGAGAACATGCCCAATCATGTCACCCTTCCCTGCAGGAGAGCCAATACCGAACCTCAACCTGGGGAATTCCTGAGTTCCCAGGTGGGCAATCAGGGACTTAATGCCGTTGTGCCCGGCGGCAGAGCCACCTTCCTTCAATTTGAAGATACCCAGAGGGAAGGCCACTTCGTCGTAAATCACAAAAATGGATCGCGGGTCGATTTTGAAAAAATGTGCCAGCGGCCCCACGCACATGCCGGATTCATTCATGAATGTCGTCGGCTTGACCAACAACACTCCAGGTGCGGAAGCCAGCATACCCTTGCGCTGTTTGTCCTCGCGAAAAGAAGTACCCCAATGGGCAGCCAGTCTGTCGAGAATCATGAACCCTGCATTGTGGCGCGTCGATTCGTAATTCTTCCCGGGATTTCCGAGACCGACAATCATTTTCGGGAGGATAATGGAGGAGCTCATGCTTGTTTCTTGCCAGGTGCTGTCATGAAGGAAAAGATCCCTCCCCCATCGATAGAGGGAGGAGGGATCCGAGATCAGATTGATTCAGCTGACATCCAGGGCTTACACACCACAGGCTTCGCCTTCGTCCAGCTTCTTCACCTGCGGGCAGGCGTCGAGCTGAATGGAACGGTTCAGCGCATTGAGGAAGGCTCGGGCGGAACCTTCGATGATGTCTGTCGAGGCACCCTTGCCAGCAAGAGGCGTTCCTTGACCAAAATCGACATGAACAGTCACTTCACCCAAGGCATCCTTGCCTTCGGAAGCGGCATTCACAGTGTAGTCCACCAGCTTGCCCTTGCACTTCGTGATGCGTTCAATGGCGCGGAAGGCGGCATCGACGGCACCATTGCCAATGGCGGAGTCCACATACTTGCGACCTTCCTTGATGAGACCAATCGTCGCCGTAGCGCGAGCATGGCTACCGGCCACAAACTGGATAAAGTCGAGCTGCCACAGCCCCAAGCTTTCATGCAGAGAAGTATCCACAATGGCGGACAGGTCATCGTCGTACACGAATTTTTTGGAGTCGCCAACCTTTTTAAAACGCTCAAACACGACGACTATTTCCTCATCGCTCAGGACGTGACCAAGCTGCTTCAACTTGGCCTGCACGGCCGCACGCCCCGAATGCTTCGTCAACGGCAATTCCGTTGCACCCCAGCCCACTGTCTGCGGGTCGATGATTTCGTAGGTTTCGCGATTGTTCAGGATGCCGTGCTGGTGGATGCCGGACGAGTGAGCAAATGCGTTTTCACCGACAATGGCCTTGGAGCGCTGCACCTGAAGGCCGCTCATGCGGGCCACGATGCGCGAGCTCTTAACGATTTCCTTCGTATTGAGGTTGCAGGTATAATCTCCGAACACGCCCTTGCGAGTCATCAAAGCCATGGCCACTTCTTCGAGGGCGGCATTGCCGGCACGTTCGCCGATGCCATTGATCGTGCCTTCTACCTGACGGGCACCCGCCTTAATGGCGGCCAGCGAGTTGGCGGTTGCCAGGCCAAGGTCGTTGTGGCAATGGACGGCAATGACAGCGTCATCGATATTCGGGACGTTTTCCTTGAGATAACGAATGATATTGTAAAATTCATCGGGCGTTGTGTATCCCACCGTATCGGGGATATTCACTGTTGTGGCGCCAGCACGAATCACAGTTTCCACAACTTGGGCGAGGAAGGGCAATTCCGTGCGGGAAGCGTCCTCGGGAGAGAACTCCACATCGTTGACGAAGCTCTTGGCGAAGGCCACGCCTTCCGCGGCCAGCTTCAGAATCTCATCCGTCGCCTTCTTCAACTTGAAGTCGCGGTGCAACTTGCTCGTTGCCAGGAAAACGTGAATACGAGCGCGGTCTCCTGCAGGCTCTAAAGCTCTGGCGGCAGCTTCAATATCGCCCTTCACGCAACGGGCAAGCCCGGCGATACGGCAATTTTTGATTTCTGTGGCAATCGTATGCACTGCCTCAAAGTCGCCATCGGAAATGCAGGGGAAACCAGCCTCGATGATATCCACGCCGAGTCTTTCTAGCTGACGCGCCACTTCAAGTTTCTGACGGAGGTTCATGGAAGCTCCGGGGCATTGTTCTCCGTCTCGCAAAGTGGTGTCAAAGAAGTAAACTTGATCAGACATGGATATTAATTTGTTAATGAATCTTCAGAGTAATTCCCCCACTACCGGAAAGCAAGACGTGATTCCGTTCTATTCCGGTCACCTGATCAAATTCACGAACAGACCAAGTCATCCTTCCACAACTTTCCATCATGCTTCTCTCAAGGAAATCTTGCCCTTTAGCAACCATCGGATAATATAACGAGAAGGAAGCATGAAAATCCACACTTTTGCTCTACTTTTGGCATCAGCCATCCTCCTCTTCGTTCCCGCTTGCGGCGGAGGAGACACCAGCTCTTCATCTATCACCGGCACTTGGCAGTCGGGGGATAACTACTTTACCTTTGGTAATCAGAATCAGGTCAGCGCCCGCACCGCCGCCCAAAATTTCACGGGCACTTACACAGCCGAGGACCATGGTGATACCACCGACATCACGATGACGATGACAGCCGATACCGACACCTTCACCACAAGTATTCAAACAAGAGCAACCATGCAATTCATCACCCCAAACATGGCAACCTACACCCCTCTTGACGTCCAAATCACCACCTCTAACAACCAGAAGGAAACTCCCGATACCGGTATTCTCGGAAAACCGTCCACACTCTACCACCAGTAATTCAAAACGGCAGCTGTCCTCCCGGAGCTTTCAGGACATCAGGTTTTCACGGTTGACAAAGAAGACAGCTCCCAGCATGCAGAGGAAGGCCCACAGGTAGTCCGTCTTCCATTTTTCCCCCATGTAGTAGAGAGCAAAGGGAATGAAGATGGCAATTGTAATCACCTCCTGAACAATCTTTAACTGAGCCAAAGACATCCCGGCGGAATGCCCCAGCCTGTTGGCGGGAATCATGAAGCAGTATTCAAAGAAGGCGATCCCCCAACTGGTCAGCAACACGATTAACAGGGACTTTTCCTCCACCTTGCCATCCTGCTTCAAATGGCCATACCATGCCAGCGTCATCATGATATTGGACATCACAAGCAGAATCAGAGTAAACAGGATTTTCATATAGGGTGCTGCCAGTTCTTAAAATAAAACGCCGACACGTTACGCAATTCCTGTTTTTCGTCAATCCCTGGATGATTTAGGATCAAGAGCATCCCGAAGACCATCGCCCAAAAAATTCAGAGCGAGAAGCGTTATCGAGAAAAAGAGGGCGGGAAATAAAAGCAACTCTGGCGTGATTTCCATCCGGTCCGCTCCCTCCTTGATCAAGGTACCCCAAGAAGAATTCGGAGCTTTCACCCCCAAGCCCAGGAAGGACAACACCGCCTCCAGCAACATGATTCCCGGCACGGACAAGGTCGTATAAACGATCACGGGCCCCAGCAGGTTGGGCGCAATGTGGCAAAAGAGAATCCGTGAGTGGCCTAACCCCAGAGATCGCGCCGCCTCAACAAATTCCTGATTCTTCAACTCCATCGTCTGTGTTCGCACAATGCGAGCCAGCGTCAGCCACCCCAATGCCCCAATGGCGATGAAAAGCGGAATCAGCCCCGTCATCGGAGCCACCGTTTCAGAGGGCAACCCGGTCGTCTCGGTCACCCAGGCAGTCAGCCTGGCGGAAGGTTCCTGAATCGCCAGAGAAAAAATGATCACCAGCACGATGAAGGGTAAGGCAAAGAGCACATCCACCGTCCGCATCATGAAGGAATCCAGCCGCCCCCCCACATAGCCGGACACCAGCCCGTAGGCAGCACCAAGCACCAATGACACCGCCGTCGCCACCAACCCCACGAGCAGAGAAATTCGCCCGCCGTACAGAACGCGAGCCATCAAGTCGCGCCCGAGTTGATCCGTCCCGAACCAATGCTCGCCGGACACCCCCTCTGCAATGCGGGAAAGATCCTGCACATTCGGATTCGGCAGCCAGGGCAGCAAAGGGATCAGGAAGCACGCGGCACCAATCAGCACCAGCACGACGAGGGATGCCATCGAGGCCTTGTTGCGGCTGAGGCGAAACAGGGCGTCGCGCCACAGGGAATTACCCTGCTCGACCGAATCCGTGGATGGTGATTGCCGTTTGCTCATGATCATGCTCTCAGTCTCGGGTTCATGGCAAGCTGGACGAGGTCCACCGCCAAATTAGCCAACACGATCAGCAGGCCATAAAACAACACCAGCCCCTGAATCAAAAAATAGTCGCGATCCGTCGTCGCATTGACAAAGTGCTGCCCCATGCCGGGCACCTGGAAGCAGGTTTCCACCACAAAGGACCCCGTAATCATCGCAGCAAAGGCAGGCCCCAGATACGACACCGCTGGCAGAAGACCACCGCGTAAGGCATGTGTCCAAATCAACCGGAATGGCCCCGCCCCCTTGGCGCGAGCCGTCCGCACAAAATCCATCGAAAGCACCTCCAGCATCCCGCCGCGCGAAAGACGCGCCAAATAGGCGGCATTGATCAATCCCAGCGTCAGCACGGGAAGAACCAGACACATGGGGTCATCCCACCCGGCAACGCTCAACCACGGCACATGCATCCCCAGCACCACCCCCAACAAGGGAGCTACGACGAAGGCGGGAATGCAAATGCCGAGCATCGCCAGCAACATCACCCCCCAGTCCAAAACGCGGTTCTTGTACAGAGCTGCCACCACACCGGCGGGAATACCCACCAGCACAGACAAGGCCATGGCCCATACCCCCAATTGCAGAGAGACAGGGAAAGCCTGGGCAATCATGTCGGACACCCCAACGCCTTCCTTCACAAGCGAAGGGCCAAGGTCACCCTGCGTCAAAATGTTCCACCAATAATGCCCGTACTGCACAAGGGCGCTCTGGTCTAGCCCGTAATTGGCCTGCAACTGGGCGAGCACATGCTCCGGCAGGTTCTTTTCCCCCATGAAGGGATGCCCAGGCAACATGCGAATCAGGAAAAAGGTGATCGTCTCCAGCACAAAAAGCACGAGAACGCCCTGCCCCAGTCGTTTGAGAATCATCTTCATTGCTCTCCGCTTCCCTCCAGGCTGATGTCTTCCAGAATATGGTTGTCCAGCAACAAGGGATACCACCCCTGCACCTCCGGCCTCTTCAAATAACACCTGCGCGACCAGTAGAGGGGAATCACCGGAGCATTGTCCAGCATCAGAGCTTCCGCCTTCTGCATCCAGTCCGCGCGTTCCTTCATCTCCCCGGCCCCGTGGGCACGGCGCATCATCGAGTCATACTCATCCGCCGTCCACCCGGTATTGTTATTGCCCGAGTCGCGCGTCCACAGATCCAGGAAGGAGGCGGGATCCAGATAATCCCCCGACCACGACGACGAACAAATATCGTAATTCATCGTATTTTGAGCAAACTTGTACGCCGTCCATTCGCAGGAACGGATATCGACCTCGATGCCCAACTGGCTTTTCCACATCGCCTGAATGGCCTCCGCCATCGTCTTCTGCACCTCGCGAGACGTCGTCATCAACTCAATCCTCGGAAAACCACGCCCGCCAGGGTACCCGGCCTCCGCTAACAGACGCCGGGCTTCATCCGGCGCATACCTCACCCCGGTGGGAGTAGCATATCCGGCACCCGGCGGAGTAAACCCGGAACACGACTTCCCGGCCCCCCCCGCCACATCGCTCACCAAAGCATCGCGATTCAGAGCCATCGACAAGGCCTTGCGGACGCGGGCGTCATTCAGAGGGGGGCGAGTCACATTCAGACGGTAAAAAATCGTCGTATAATAATCTTCCTGCCGGAATTGATTCCCGCCCTTGCTCGCGGCGTAGGTCGTCATCTCGGCGGGCACATTGTTGGAAACATGCAACTTGCCGTCAAAATACATCCGCGTTTCCGTAAAGCCGTTGACAATGGGCAAAAATCGCACCGCATTCAGCTTCACCTCTGCGGCATCGTGGTATCGCGGATTCTTCCTCACCTCGACGTAATCGTTGAAGCGGTGCTCCGCCATCACAAAAGGGCCATTGCCCACGGCCGACCCCGGACGAGTCCAGGCACCAGTACGATCCAGCATCCCGCCCCGTGCCTCCAGAGCGTGGGATGGTACAGGGAACCACGTATTGTGTAGCAAAAGAAGGGGAAGCATCGGCATCGGAGCCCGCAAATCCAAGCGAAGTGTCTGCGCATCCGGGCAGGAAATCCCCACCCGTGCCTTGTCCCACAAATCAGGGCGTCCGGCGCGGGCATCCGCCAACATGCACTCCAGCACCGCACGGCGATCAGCCGCAGAACAATCTGCTGGCCACGCGATCAGAGAAGCATCGGCGATCACGCGTTCCAATTCCTCCACCGACATCCTGTTGAGTCCCTTGCGGGCAAGTTCCGCGTCAGGAGAAGAACCAGACTCACTCTTGACTCCATCCCAATTCACCCCGGCAATGCGCTGCCAATCCACAGGAAAGCCAGAGTCCGGTCCACACAAAATCTCGCCGCGCCTGTCCTTATTGTACGCTTCCGCATTCTTCAACGGGTAGAGCATATCGGCATAGCGTCCGCCAAATTTCGGGTGCAGGAGGCGGTGATAGGCATAGTCAAAGTCGGCAGAAGTCAGCGGTGCCCCATCGCTCCACACGGCATCCTTGCGCAAGTGGAAAACCCAGGAGTCAGCAGACTCGTTGCTATCCCAGGAGGCGGCAACTCCCGCATGGTATTTGGAATCGTCGGCAGAATCCCCGCGCAGCAACCCTTCCATGACGGCATTGATGATCTTGCTGTCCGCCACAGACGTAGCTATATGGGGATCAAAGCTTTGTGGTTCTGCATTATTGCCGAGTATCAACATCCCCTTGCGATTGGCTTCATCCACGGAACTCCCATCGCGACAGCCTCCGCACAGTAGCGGCAAGGCAATCAGGAGCAGCATGGACAATTTCATGCGCACACTCTGCCAGTACAACTCCCACTTGTGGAGAGAATTTTGCACCCGAACACGTTCACATAAAACAATAGTACAACAGAAGCGCATACGAAATCACACCGATGGGAATCGAAAAAATCAACCACTTCTTCACCAATTCCGCCAGTCGTCGGGCTTCATCCACCCTCCCCTCCTCAATCATCCAATCCGATTTGCAGCCGAGATACATCGCCAGCATGCCGATCACCGGGCACACAAAAAGCGTCACAATCACTGCCGCTGGCTGGTAATTGGGAACAGAAACATCGTTGTCCTTCTCCGGGGGTGATTCATCCATGACGTCTCAATAAAAAATGACAAGCATTCAGACAATTTCCTCATCATACCCACAAAGGGAAACGATGTCAGATACATTGACCCTATCACGTCTGCACCCACAATCCAAGCTTGAATCCACCGGACAAAGGATATTATTCTAACTGACGTGCCAGATTCCTACTTTCCATTCTACTCCGCCATTGGTGTCATGTTCTGCATTGCCATCGTCATTCTGGTATGGACGAGCCTGAGAGATCGCAATGCCTACATCGAAAGCCGAGCCGGCAAAATTCTCATCTATTCGCTGAGCACCCTGCTCCTCCCTTCCATCATTCTCGTTAGCCTCCAGGCATTCGTCATCAATCCCTTCATGGAATCCACCATCGAGAAGAGGAATGAATTCATCTCCCAAAACAGATACCTCGGCAGCATCAACCTCGAATGGGATGGTAAGATCATCAATGAAAAAGACAAGCTCGAAAGCGTCGAAAAAACTATCTCACAACGCCTCCACAACAACAAGCAGGTCAGCGCCATCACCTCGTCAAGCTCATCTGACAAAGACATCTTCGTCACCAAGATCGTCCTCTCCCCCCACTCCATTCCCGCCGATGATCCCGCCTCCGACCAACATGTCCGCAGTATCATCAAGAGTATCGAAAGCCCAACATCCAATTCCAGCGGAGAAGACATCCTATCCATCAGAACTGTCCTGATGGCACCAGAGGAAGATACTCCAGCCGGTTTCGAAAAGCTCCCCTGGAAGGATGGATTCGTGTATGTCGCCAAAGCCAGTCACGTCACCGCCCACGATATTTTCAACGCACAGGTTCGCAACAAAGACACCCTCCTGGCCACCCTCACGGAAGCCGGCCAGTTGCGCATGAATGCCATGGCACGCTACACCGACGCCAGCAAGAGCCAGGTAGCCCTCATCCACCACGGCAAAATCATCGGCATTTACGAGCCGCAGCTCGCCATGACGGATCAATTCATCATCAGCCCCATCCCCAAGGATATCGCCGCCGAAGAAGCCGCCAATGAGCTTTCCATGCCCCACCTCGGCGCTCCCGCCAACAAAATCAAGTTTGACTACACAAACCCCACGCCAATGGGTTTCCGGTACGAACTGGTGGATACAATCTCAGCCCTGCCCGGCGTCGTCGTCTCCTACCTCTGGCTCGGCATCATGTTCCTGATGCTAGCCGTTACCTGCGTCGGTTTGCTCATCCTCCACAGCAGAACAAAAACACTTGAAGACGAGGCCTTCTGACGCGATTCGGGCTTTGATAGCCCTTATTTCCGTTGACTTTTCCTCTCCCGGGGAATTAGATACATTGTGAATGGCAGAGGAGTTTCCCTCTCCATCAGTTGACAACAAAAAAGGAGTGCCGAACATGACCAATCTGGAAAAATTCGCTTACGCAGGCATGATCTCCTGCAGTGCTCCGTCCCCCAATCGGGTCGGCTATTTCTCTCCCACAACGCTGCGTTCCGAGATCGAAGCGGGAACTGCCAGCATCCAATCCACCGTCACGCTGGAGCCAGGTTCTTGCCTCTGCACCAACAACGACGGCATCGCCATCGGCGACGTCAACCCTAACTCCGGTCACGTCCACCCCGGGCGCATCACCGTAGAGAAAGATGCCTGGATCGGGCACATTGGCGACAAAGGCGGCACCATTCTCACCATCGGCAAATGCGCCGAAGGCACCCTGATCATCAACAATGGCAAAGGCCTGTTCGGCAAGGGAGACATCTCCAACCCGGCAGTTCATGTCGCCACTCTCAAAGTCAACGAAGGTGTCTTGCTGGCACGCCACATCCAGATGGACAACCCGCTTTCCACCCTCACCATCCGCAACGGTATCGTCCGTGCAGATTCCTCGGCTGGTGCATTCGCCACGTGGGTCTTCAGTGGGCTATACTCCATCGGCCATTCCGCCAAAGCCGGAGAAATCCGCCTGACTGGACGCGGCGCTCTGCTCTTCGGCTCCTCATCCCCCCAGCTATCCTCTGCAAACATGGGGAAGGCCGGCGTCAATTTCATCGGCGATGGCGGAGCCCTCATCGTTCGCCTCAACGAGGCTGGAGCCTCCCTCTCCCAAACCTACGAAGCAGAAGCCTTCTTCGACGCCCTCCTCAAGGAAGGAAAATTGAAACGCGATGACCAGACAGTCAAAGACTTTACCGGATTCAAAATGTCCAAAGTTATCGGCCACGACAGCCATTGCTACGCCGTCCTTCGCCCCATGAGTGGAGACGGTCTCCGCAAGCTCATCCCCGATGTCCTCAAAAAATTTCTGTATGGAGAAGTCAAGCAAACCTACGGATTATAACCCGTCCGTTCCTTCCCGGAGCAGATGAACTGTTTTTTGATTGAAGTCGGCTCAAATTTCAACGATAAGACTAACGGTCTTCGTTGCATTGCAAAAGTGAAGACCTACTCACAACTGACCTTTTCCCACATATCTATCCCATCCAACCATGGCCAATCTCAATAAAGTATTCCTGATGGGGAACCTGACTGCCGACCCCGAACTCCGCACGACACCCAAAGGGACAGCCGTTACGGACATCCGCCTTGCCATCAACAGGTATTTCGCAGGTGCCCCTGAAAATAACGACCGTCAGGAAGAAACCACCTTTGTGGACGTCACCCTCTGGAATCGTCAGGCTGAAATCGCCTGCACTTATTTGAAAAAGGGCCAGGGCGTCTTCATCGAAGGCCGCCTCCAGCTCGACTCCTGGGAAGACAGACAGAGTGGGCAGAAGCGCACCAAACTGCGCGTCATCGGTGAAAATCTTCAGCTCTTCCCCCGCGGTGGCGGTGGAGACCCCGGTTCCTCCCCCCGCCAGCAATCTGGCGGCTACCAGAACAGTGGCTACCAATCCCAAGGTGGTGGTGGTTACCAGAACGGCGGAGGCAACTACAATGCCCCTCGCAACAGCAACCCCGGGTATCCCCCCCAGTCATCCCAACCTCCCGTTGACGAATTCGGCGACGACGACGATATCCCGTTCTAAAGCTTTTAGCCCCCCTGCGGGATCGCGTCCCGCATGAACACAATCCCCCCGCATGCTCGGCCTCGGGGGGATTTTTCATGCTCAGCGTCCCGCATCCGGCAAACCGCCAGCCATTTGCGCTTCCCTATCGACAAAATCGTGATAATGTGATTTCCACATGGAAGAAGATCTTCATGCGACTAAAACGCCCAGCCGTAAAGAATGGTTCAGCTTTTCGTCGCTTATTCTGATTCAGTCCCAGAATGCTTTTAACGAAAAAGCTGCCCAGTTCCTGCTCATCCCTCTGGCAGCTTGGCTATGGAGCGAAGCTGGCAACATGGAATATATCCTTGGCGCCATCATCGGCCTGCCTTACCTCCTGTTTTCTCCTCTGGTAGGATGGTTGGCGGACTGCTTCTGTAAAGCACGCATCATCCAGTTTATGACCTTCCTGCAAATCGGGGTCATGGCTCTCATGTGGCACTGTTTTGTCGCGCACGACATCCATTCCGCCATCATCTGGTTCTGCATATTTGCCATCCAGGCTACCATCCTCAGTCCGGCGCGCAAGGGCATCGTCAAGGACATGGTTGGCTCCCGACAACTCGGTTTCGCCTCCGGCATCGTGGAAATGAGCATCATCTTTTCCATTCTCGCCGCACAAATCGGCATCTTCATCTGGTTTGACGAACTCCTCCGCTCCACGGGAGACGGCTGGCATGCCGCCGCCTTCCCCACCCTGGTCATGATCGTCATAGCCATACCCGTCGCCATCGCCTCACTCTTCCTGCCCCGGTACCCCGTCACCCAGAAAAGACCTTTCAAAATCAGTCTGTTCTACGAACACTTCCTACAAATCAAATTCCTCTGGCGCCAGCGCAACCTGCGCCTGAGCGAAATCGGCATATCCTACTTCTGGTTCCTCGCTGGCGTCCTTATCCTCATCACCATCCAGATCGCCAAGGATGTCACCAATGGTGGCGTCGGCTTCGGCTGGGTTGCGGCCATGCTCATGGCCTGGTTGAGCGGCGGCGTCATCGTCGGCGGCATCATTGCCTCCATCATCTGCCGCAAGAAAATTGAGTTGGGACTTATCCCGCTCGGAGCCATCGGCCTGACGTTGGGCTGTATCTTCACCGCCTGTTTTGAGCCGATGACCCTCTGGAGCAACCTCGGATTTTCCATAACCGGCGCCTTTGCCTCCGCCTACCTCGTCCCGCTGAACGCCTACCTTCAGGACAACTGTGATCCGTCCTCACGCGGCAACGTCATCGCTGCCGGCAATCTCATCGACATGCTCATGGGGCTCATTGCTGTCGGGTTCCAGATGGTCATGAAGGAGATCATCCCCGTCCAGCAACAATTCGTCATCCTCTCCTTCCTGGGCCTCGGCATCACCATCATCGCCCTGCGCCTCATCCCACGTGAATTTATCCGCATGATCGGCCTCTGGCTCATGCGCCTCATCTATCGTTCCCGCATCATGGGGCAAAGCAACATCCCGGAATACGGCGGAGTCATCATCATCTCCAACCACGTAACTTATGGGGATGCCCTGTTCCTATCCCTCGTCTTCCCGCGTCCCATTCGCTTCATCGTCGCAGAAGAATTCGTCACGCTACGCTGGCTTGGCTGGTTGTTAGAACTCTTCAACTGCCTGCCCATCTCCTCTCGCAAGCCGAGAGAAGCCCTCTCCAAAGCCGTCCAGGCACTCAGAGACGGAGAAGTCATCTGCATCTTCCCCGAAGGGCAACTCACTCGCACTGGCACCCTGTGCGCGGCACGCCGGGGGCTGGAACTGATGGCTCGCAAATCCAACTGTCCGATCGTCCCCATTTACATGGACGGCCTCTGGGGCAGCATTTTCTCCTACTCCGGCAACCGCTTTTTCTCCAAAAAGCCCAAGCAGTTCCCCTACCGTTTTACAGCCGCCATCGGTGAACCGCTCAATCCCCAGACTGTGACTCCAAACCAGGCTATCAACGTCCTGCGCAGACTCTCCGCGGATTGTCTCGATGTCTCCGCGCACATCGGTCGCGATAGCGTTCTGGCCAAACTGGAAGACATCGGCACCGACATCCTTGTCTCCTCCAGATCCGGAGAACTCAGTGGCAACGACATCGCCCAGCACCTCATCAACGAATGCGCTCCGCCAAACAAAGGACAACTCACCGAGTGGGTACGTCAGCTCATCGACTACTGCGGCGATATGGAGCGTCTCAATAGACTTTGGATCAATGCCCAACAGATAGGCCGCATCAATGCCTGCCAACCCGGGGAAACCATGCTGAGCACCGTCGGCAACGGTGAACACCAGGAAGCCGTCGTCACCATTCTCTGGCCGATCCTGACCAACACGCATGTGTACCTTCTGGGTAGCAAGGACGCCGCCGTCCCCGAGTCCATCCGCCAAATCGCCGGTGGCCTTCGCCTTCGCAAACGCCTCTACGACCTCGTCCCTCCCCGACGCCTCCAGTTTTACGACTTCAGCAACAAACCCAGCCTCGTCCTGCCCAACACGACATGGAAACCCTGCTTCTGCTCCGATAAGGGCATCGTCATCTCCATGTCCATGTGCCATGGCGTCTTCAAACTCGACGACGGCACCGTTCAACTGGGCATGAGACCGCGCACGCTCGGACGCATCCTCCCCGGCTTCTACCTCACCAGTGGCAACGCCAGTGAAATCATGGGGCCCTCCCTCAAGGAGCCCTACGCCCTCCCGGCCAACACCTACCTCGACGAATCGGGATTCCTCGCCGAATTGCAAACCGATTCCCGGGACTCCTGAGCATCATTTCCCACATACTCTCACCCTCAATCAGCCATGGAACACAAAAAAAGACTGCCCATCGCCCAATACGTCATGACCCTGGCACATGCGGCAGCTCTGCGATCGGAAGACCCCTTCAGAAAAGTCGGCGCCGCAGCCCTCGATGCCGATAACCGTGTCATTGGCACCGCCTACAACGGCCTCTTCCCCGGCTTCAAAGCCACGGACGAATTCTGGACGAGCCGCGAAGGACGTCAGAAATTCATGCTCCATGCAGAAATCAACCTCTGCAGCCTTATCCGCCGCGGAGAAGCCAAAATCGTCGCCTGCACCACCATGCCTTGCACCTCCTGCATGCAGGCTCTGTGTGCCCACGGCGTCAAAACCATCTACTATGGGGAACCCTACTCCAAATCCGATGCCCCGGCTATCGCCACCATGTACGGCGTCGAACTAATCCAGGTCAGCGATTACCCGCTTTCCGTACATTTCCCCCTCGTCGCCGATGTCGATTGATATTCATTTCTTCTCCCAAGTCACTTCCCCTCTTTCCACCGTCTCTTTTCCGTCTGGACAAATTTGCACATTCCACGCTTTGTAAACACAAAGCACGCTTGACCTGACGAACAAAACAGGGACAATCCTTCCCCATACTCTCAACTGATACCTGTTCATGAATTTGTTGGCACAATCTCCACAGAACGCGGATGCCGCCCTTTACGGGGGCAATCCATTCTTCAATCTGATCTATAGCTGTTTCAGCGATCCTCTTTTTATCTTCATCGCGGGTATGGCTCTGCTGGGGCTCTTCTTCTGGTATCTGAGTTCCGATGATGACAAGACCAAAAGGAATGCTGGTTCATTCTTCATCATCGGTCTGTCCGCCTTCTCTATCTTCTCGTTGATGACCTCCGGCATCCGTTACGGCATCGACATTGACGGTGGCGTTTCCTTCACCCTTCAGGTGCAGCCCAACGTCATCGACGGCAAGCCGGAACCCCTCTCCTCACAGGCCATGGAACAGGCCTGCATGACTATCAATGAACGATTGAACGCTTCCGGTGCCAACGAAGTGACCGTCATGCCCCAGGGCGAAGACAAAATCCAGATCCAAATCCCGGAAACCGACCCGGAAAAGATCAAGGAACAGCGCGAAATCATCACCAAGATCGCTCACCTGGAAATCCTTCCTGTTCACCCGGACAACAACCGCCTTCTCCAGCAAGGCATCGAACGAGTCCCCGGTTACCAGCTCTATGACTATGAAGTCACGAACGAAGCCGGCAAAGTCTTCCATGAAAAACTTTTCCTCACCAAGCGCGTCCTCCTGACGGGCAAGGACATCAAGAGCGCCCACCCCAACTACGCCCAAAAGGGCTACATCGGCGTCACCCTCAGCAATGACGGAGCCGAAAAGTTGTGGAACGCCACCCTTAAGATGACCAAGGGGCATGACCGCCTCGCTATCGTACTCGACGGTCGCGTCGTCAGTGCTCCCACAGTCCAGGCCAACCTTTCCAAGGATTTCAGCATCAGCGGCCTCGATAAGCCCGGTGAAGCAGAACAGCTCTCCAAGACCCTGACGAACCCTCTCTCCAACGAACTGAAGATCCTCGAAGAACGCCAGGTCTCCGCCTCTCTCGGCAAGGCTGCCCTCGTCCAGAGTGAATGGGCCGGGATCGCAGGCCTCCTGATCTGCTTCCTCCTCGTTGCCATTTACTACCGCTTCGCTGGTATCGTGGCCATGGTTGGCCTGACGATCAACGCCCTCATTCTGCTGGGCCTCATGTCCCTCTTCGGCTTCGTGCTGACCCTTCCGGGCATCGCCGGTATCGTGCTGACTCTCGGTATGGCCGTTGACGCCAACGTGCTCATCAACGAACGACTGCGAGAAGAAAAGGAAAAGGGCAACAGCTTCGGCTACGCTCTGCGCAAGTCCTACGAAAAAGCCTTCTCGGCCATTTTCGACTCTAACATTACCTCGCTCATTACCGCCGTCATCCTCTTCTTCATGGCCAGCGGCACCATCAAGGGCTTCGCTGTTACCCTCATCATCGGTATTCTTTCCTCAATGATCGGCGCCATCGTCGTCACCCGCGTTCTCTTTTACTGGATGGAAAAGACGGGGCTGCTCAACAACATGCAGTTCCTCAACGTCTTCAAGAAGATGAAGAAGGTGGACTTCCTTGCCAAGCGCAAGTTCTTCATGATCATCTCTACTGTCGCCATCGTCGTCAGTGTCGGCGCTGCTATCGTACAGAAGGACAAGTGCCTCGGTATTGACTTCACTGGCGGTACATCCATCACCTATGATATCCCCGAAGGCGTCAAGAGCGACTTCCGCGATGTAGAAAAGATCGTTGCCAAACTGTCCCTGAGCCAGACAACTACCGTGCAGGAATTCACCACTCCCACGGGCGATTCCATCATCATCCGCTGCGCGGCCAACCAGGACGACATCGCCAAGATCACCCAGGCCATCAAGACAGAAATGCCTTCGATCATCACCGCCTCCGGTCCCAGTGTGGATATGGTAGGTCCCATCCTTGGTCAGGAATTCCTCAACAGTTCTCTGTGGGCCATCGTAGCCGGCCTTATCGGCATCATGCTCTACATGGCTGTCCGCTTCGAATGGTCCTTCGCTCTGGCCGCCGTTGTTGCCATTCTGCACGATGTTGTCCTCGTCCTCGGCGTTGTCATCATCTCTGGCGAACAGCTCAACATCATTCACGTCGGAGCCATCCTCACCATTGCGGGTTACGCCGTCAACGATACCATCGTTATCTTTGACCGTATCCGTGAACAAATCCGCTTTGCCGATCCCGACAAGGATGAAAAGGAAATGATGAACGATGCCATCAACTTCACCCTTTCTCGTACCATCCTGACCTCGGGAGCCACATTGAGCACGGTTATCTGCCTCTACTTCTTCGGCGGTCCCGCCATGCAGGACTTCTCGTTCACCATTCTTGTCGGTATCGTCATCGGTACCTACGCATCCATCTGCCTCGCCCCGGCTTGCGTCTTCTTCTTCACCCGCAAGCACAGCCTGCACGAAGAAGTCCATCGCGCCATGGAAGCCGAACTCGGCAACACGAACCGATAAAGTACCAGTACAGCCAATTTCACAAGTACCCCGTTTCGGAAACATCCGGAGCGGGGTATTTTTTTATCCCCGGGCACGAGGTGTTGGAAATCGTATGACACAAGATGAAAATTTTCCATACTTGACTATTATTTCCCAAGCATGGAATATCCGCGCCACCGCCTGCCCTTGAACCAGGCATGACTACACATAACTGCAGCACCTTGACGTATGAATACCATTTCCTACAAAAATATCTGGACCGTCACATTCCCCATTCTCATCAGCCTCATGATGGAGCAAATGATTGGCCTGACGGATACCATGTTCCTCGGCCATTACGGGGAAGTTGAACTTGGAGCCTCCGCCATCGCTGGCGTGTACTACCTCGCCATGTTCGTCGTTGCCTTCGGCTTCGGCATCGGAGCCCAGATCATCATGGGCCGCCGCAATGGCGAAGGCCGCTACAGACAGATCGGCCCCGTCATGATCCAGGGTGCATTCTTCATGATCGTGATGGCCTCCGTCATGTTCACCGTTTCAAAGATATGGACGCCAGGCATTCTGCGGTCCATCATCGAATCGGATGCCATCTATAACGCCGCAATCGAATATCTGGACTGGCGTATCTACGGCTTCTTCTTCGCCTTCATCGCCATCATGTTCCGCTCGTTCTACGTCGGAATCACTCAGACGAGCACCCTGACGTTCAACTCCCTCATCATGGTTGCGACCAACATCGTTCTGAACTATGCCCTTATCTTCGGGCACTTTGGTTTCCCGCGCCTCGGCATCGCCGGTGCTGCCATCGCGTCGTCGATCTCTGAGCTCGTCTCGCTGATCTTCTTCGTCATCTATACATGGAAGAAGGTCGATCTGAAGAAGTACGGTTTCATGTACGCCTTCCACATTCGCCCCCGCATGCTCAAGGGAATGCTCACGATTTCCTCCTGGATGATGGTGCAGAACTTCATCTCTATGTCGATGTGGTTCATCTTCTTCCTCTGTATCGAACACCTGGGAGAACGCCCTCTGGCTATCGTCAACATCACGCGTACCGCCGCCACCGTCATGTACATGATCATCAGTGCCTATGCTGCGACGGCAAGCACGCTCGTCAGCAACAGCATCGGAGCCGGAAAAAGCGAAAACGTCATCCCCATCTCCATTCGATGCATCAAGCTCGCGTCTCTGACGATTCTTCCCCTGATCCTGTTCTGCCTGCTCTTCCCCAGTACAGTTGCTGGTTTCTTCACCAACAATCTCGATCTCGTCGAAGGCAGTATCACCATCATCCGGGTCATGGCTGCCACACTCATCTTCGTCGTTCCTGGCTTCATTCTGTTCAGCACAGTCTCCGGCACAGGTAACACACGCACGGCCTTCTTCATGGAACTCTGCTCCCTCTCCGTTTACCTGATAGCCGTTTACATCATCGTCATCAGGCTCAGATCCGATGTCGCCATCTGCTGGCTGACTGACCCTCTCTTCAGCTTCGCCATCGTCCCCATAGCATGGTTCTACCTCAAAAGCGGACGATGGAAATCCAAAAAAATCTAATCTCACATCAGATTTATATTGCCTTTACTTTATAATGATTATAAAAAACATCCATGAGCAAAACGATTGAGAATCTCAAGGCCGCCATCGTCGGAGAAACCACCGCATCAGCTACATACGCTGCCTATGCCGCTATCGCCTCGCAAGAAGGCTATCCACTGATCCAAAAGCTGTTTGAAGCAGCCTCCCGTGCGGAAGCCATCCACGCTGCCAACCACAATAAAGTGCTTGTCAAGCTCGGTGGCAACATGGAAGCCTTCGACATCCAGATCAAGGCCGATACCACAATCGAAAACCTCAAAGCCGCCATCGCCGGAGAAACCCACGAATTCGAAGTCATGTACCCCGAATTCATCGCTGAAGCGGAAGCAGCCGGAGAAAAAGCAGCCGTGCGCACCTTCGTCTGGGCCAACGACACGGAAAAGGAACACGCCAAGTTCTACGGCATCGCTCTGGAAGCCCTTCAGGCAGGCAAACCTGCTGATCTGCCCACCCAATACTGGATCTGCCCCCTCTGCGGCGACACCTTCAGCTCCGTGGACGGAATGACTGCCTGCCCGCTTTGCGGCACCAAGGTGGAGAAGTACATCATCATTTCCTGATAGGTTTTTCTCTCTCACAAGAACTACCTATAAAGCCCGGGCCGGTGGAGTTCATACTCCATCGGCTCTTTTTATGAGGGAAGGAAGCTTAAAGCTCAATGCCCGTCTCGCGGCGGATTTCGTTGGAATAATCGCTTAGATCATCCTGTTCGCGGCCATGGGGCACCTTGGATCGAGCCTTGAGTTCCTCGAAGCTTTCCCCGGGAACATGTTGCAGACTGTTCGCGTCAAAAGCATGGCGGTCACAAAGTCCGTTCAGCAGAGGAGACGGCTCATAGCGACTACGCATAAGCGTGTTGCGAAACGGAGGAAGAAGGGATGTTGTGCAATTGTTGGTCAGCGTATTGTAAAACTCCGGAGATTCATTCTGCTCCTGAAGAAGCTTGAGGAACTCCAACAGGACGGCCTTGATCTGCTCCGGCTTCAAATTCAAGCGGTAAAGGTACAAATCCTCCTTGCGAAAGTTCGTGCGCAAGGCAAACAAATCCCTCTCCGTCGCCGGGATATACATCAAATTGAACCGCTTGAACAATCCGGGGATACTCCCCTGCTCCACACCTTCCGGCACCCGAGTCTCGGCGGAAATGGCAAGGTATCGTCCATCGCTGAAACCGAAGGACAACATCGTGTGTGCCACCATCTCCATCCCGTCCCAGTGCGACACGGCAAAGTCCAGCGTCCGAACCTCGTTGGGATGGAATGTTTCCGTTATGTAGCGCACCGTGTAATCATCCGTCGTCCTGTACTCGAAGTCTCGCACATTCTCTACCTTCACCGTATCAGCACCATCCCATACAACGCGCGGCAACTTCCCCCAAGGTGCCTGCCAGACACCCTCATTCGATGCAGGAAGAAGAACGTAATACCCGAGCAAGCCCCCCAGGATGCTCCAAAAGACGGGCATCGCCCAATGCCACTTACGACGCAGGAAAAACAACACCACACAATCCAGAGCAAAGAGCCATGCCAGCACAAATCCACCGGGAATCATATAATACACAATCCCCATGCACCATGTCGCCAGTAGCAGGCCCAATATGAAAAGAGCCAAACGGCCTAGCCAGGAACATACACGACGAATCATAGTCGTCATAAATTACATGGACTCCCCCGGCACGACAAGACGGTTTTTTGCACCCATGCCAAATGGAAGCTTGCCGCAAATCCCTGAAACAGGTAGATGAATCAGACGGTTCCGGACTCATCTGCAAAATAGTCCCCACCGCCTCAGCCTGCAACACTCACTCACCATGACCTTCCTTGAAATCATCTTGCTCGCCCTGGCACTCGCCATGGATGCATTCGTCGTCTCCTTTTCCTACGGACTGGTCATGAAACGACACCGCATGGGCAACGCTCTGCGCCTGGGAGCCACCACAGGGTTGGGGCAATTCCTGATGCCCGTCATCGGCTTTGCCCTCATTGCGGGAGCCTACCGCAACACCACCCTTCGCAGTCTCATAGAATCCTGCGACCACTGGATCGCCTTCAGCGTCTTCCTTCTCCTCGGGCTCAAAGTCATTCAGGAATCCTGGAGTTCATCCAATGATGACGAAGACATTCATGACGAATCCACTGGTCTCATCAGTCTGACCACATTGCTCGCCATCGGCATCGCCACCAGCATCGACGCCCTTGTCGCAGGCGGCAGCATCTTCCTCCTCAACAATCAATCCTGCACCACTCCGGCACAAACAACCGATTTCGCCCTTTTCCCGGCAAGCTCACTCATCCCGGCTTCCATCATCGGCATTGTCACCTTCCTGTGCGCCTTCTCGGGCTTTTTCTCTGCTGGCTACCTGCACCGACTGCCCACGCGTGCACTCGGCATCGTCGCGGGCCTTGTCCTCATAGGCATCGGCTCCCGCATCCTGTGGGAGCACACCTGTTAACTTCATCAACTATTTTCCCACACTTCCCTTGACGTAAAGAGACTGCCGACCCTTTCAAGCCGACAGTCTCTTTTTGTGTGTGATATTGAGGGTAATAGCCTTGTATCAGGCCAGTCACCTGGTGACTTTACTTGTTGGTGGCGTCCTTCTTAGCCTTGGAGTCCTTGATGTTCTGCAGCACCTTGTCCTTGTTCTGCTCGATGAAGCCCTTCATTTGGCTGAGCATCTGGCCAGGTTCGCTGTCAGGAGCAATCTTGATGGCATCTTCCATGGTCTTCAGAGCATCGTCGAGCTTTTCATCAGCAAGAAGTATCTGAGAACGGATGTAGCCAATCTTCTGATTGGTTTCGGGAAGGAGGCCTTCCGTCTTGGCAAACTTTTCCAACGCAGCCATCGCAACGGACGGATCAGCATCTCTGCTAATTTCATTCATCGTCTTCATCAGATCCATTTCCTGGGTTTCCATCTTCTGCTCCAAATCGGCAGCAGCACGGAAACCGGAAATATCGTCCTTGTCCAGGTCGAGGAGTTCCTTCTTCACATCGGAGTAGAAGGAGTCAGCGTATTCCTTGGGGGCCAGTTCCAGAACCTTCGCAAGAGCCTTAATCTTGGCTTCGCCTTCAGCTGCAGCAGCTTCAGCTTTAGCCTTGGCAATTGCTACCTTGGCTTCCAGAGCCTTGGTCATGGAGGCATTGACACCATCCATATCTTGACCACCGACGAAAGAACCAAAGGGTACGCCCTGGGCATCAGCAAAGACAACCGTTGGGAAGCCCTCAACGTTATACAGATTGGAAAGCTCCTGATTCTTCTGTTTCACTTCCTCGGACTGTTCCTTCTTTTTGGGGAAATCGAGTTCCAGGAGGACGAATTGTTCGGAGGCAGGCTTCGTGAATTCTTCCTTGCTCATGACGTTTTTCTTCAACGCCATGCAAGGGGGGCACCAGTCGGAGCCAGTAAATTCAATAAGAATGTTTTTGTTTTGTTCAGCAGCTGCTTTTTTAGCTTCGTCCATATCGGACAACCAGCCATCGGCGGCAAAGGCGGGAGCAATGCAGGCCACAGCTACGAAATAGGGTAGGAATGATTTCATGGATATATTCTCTCTATGCCATTACGACTTTTTTAGCAACTATAACGTTCAATCAAGTGCCTTTCATGTCGAATAAAACTCATTTTCTCTCTTCTAACCCCAAATGATGTGCCTGAACTTGCATTTGTCCCCATCAAGAAATTGGTTAAGTCTTGCAAAGAGCCTCCCATCCTCCTAGAGTCCCCGCCATGTATTATATCACCACGGCAATTGACTATACGAATGCGCCGCCGCACATCGGGCATGCTTATGAAAAGGTGTTGTCGGATGTTCTGGCGCGCTGGCACCGACTCAAGGGTGAAGAAGTCTTCTTCCTGACCGGAGTTGACCAACACGGACAAAAAGTTCAGCAAACGGCCGAAAGACGAGGCGTCAGCCCCGACCAGCACGCCAACGAAATGACGGAAAAGTTCAAGGCTCTCTGGGTTCGCCTCGGACTTCAATACGACGGCTGGGCTGCCACGAGTGATCCCCGTCATATTGCCTGCGTCCAGAAGATTCTGACCAATCTCTACGAAAAGGGAGACCTCTACAAGAAGGCCTACAAGGGATTCTATTCCGTCCGCCAGGAACAATTCATCACCGACAAGGAACGCAAGGAAGACGGTAACTTCGGCGAAGAATGGGGCGAAGTCGTCGAAATCGAAGAAGAGAACTGGTACTTCAGTCTCACGAAGTATGCCCAGTGGCTGCAGGACTTCATCACAAACTCCGAGACCTTTGTGTTGCCGGACTTCCGCAAGAAAGCCGTCATCAATGCCATCAGCGATGCCTTCGAATACGACCTCTGCATCTCCCGTCCCAAGGCTCGCCTGGCTTGGGGTATCGAAATCCCCTTTGATCCGGACTTCGTCACCTACGTCTGGTTCGATGCCCTGATCAACTATATCTCCTTCGCCGGCTACCTCAAGGAACCCGGCAGTGATCTGCCCGATTTCGACAAGCTGTGGCCCGCCGACTGCGAAGTCATCGGCAAAGACATTCTTGTGCCCGCTCACGGTATTTATTGGCCCGCCATGCTGCATGCCATGGGCTTCAGCGACGAGCAAATGCCCTCGCTCCTCGTCCACGGCTGGTGGAACATCAATGGCGAAAAAATGTCCAAGTCCATCGGCAACGTCGTTGACCCCAATGTTCTCATCGATGCCTTCGGAAAAGAAGCACTGCGCTACTACCTCGTCCGCGACATCGTAAGCGGCTACGACTCCGACTTCGATGCAGACCGCCTCGTCATGCTCTACAACACCGAGCTGGCCAACACCTTCGGCAACCTCTGCAACCGCACGCTCGCCATGACCAGGAAGTACCAGGCTGCCGCCTTGACGGCCATTGGCGACTACGACGACGAACTTTCCACCGCACTCCGCAAGTCCATGGCGGACACCGTGGAGCAATTCGGCACCCTGATGGATGACAACCAGACATCCAAGGCACTGGCTACCCTCAACACTCACCTGACCGCTTGCAACGTGTACCTCCAGCAACAGGCTCCCTGGGAGCTTGCCAAGGACGAAACCCAGGCCGCCCGCATCAACGCCGTATTGCGCCATGTAATCGAATGCTGTGCCCAATCTGCTGTTCTGCTCTCCTGCGTCCTGCCGGAAGCCACCGACCGCATCCTCGGCCAGATCAACGCCATGGAAATCTATAAGGGGCTCACCCCAGCCCAGCTCCACTGGGGGCTCCTGCCCGACGATCATAGCGTCTGCGAAGAAGCCGTCGCCGTCTTCCCGAGAATCCTCTCCGAAGAGGAAAAAAAGAAGAAGGCCGAAAAGGCTGAACAGGAAGCCGCCAAAAAAGCTGGCAAATAAGTTTCCGCCCGCACATGGGCTCAATCATTTACAGGCACGACTCTCGTACTCGGGGCTCGTGCCTGATTTTTTGTCTGGGGGGAGGAGGCTGCGGGAATTACGCTGCCCCGTGCGGCTCATCAGGAACGCCGTCAGCGTGTCCTGCCACGGGGATTCAGCTGAGACGACATTGTAATCTGCCCTCACGTCGGCGCATGTTCGGAAACATCCTTTCATGAAGTCGCGCATCATCGCGGCGTACTCGTCGCGAATCAACTCCGGCTCGGTCATCAGCGTCGTCCTGCCCTCCATATCCACAAAACGCGTCGGGCGTTCAATCATCAGATTTCTTTCCACGGCGTCCACAAAATGGAACACCGCCAAATCATGCTTTTTGAAGGACAGGTGGCGGAGAGCATCCTTCAAAGCTCCGGTCTCCTCGTACAAGTCGGAGAGGATAATCACCAGCCCACGGGATGGCATTCGTTCGGCCAATTCATGCAGAGCACGCGCCAAAGTCGTTTTCCCTTCAGGGCGGATGCCTTCCATCTGTTCCATGATCGAACGGAGCTGAATTGGCCTTCGCGACGGAGCCATGTAAAGCTTCAAAGCCCCTTCCTTCCTTCCACTCCCGGCAAAACAGGCGCCGACGGCATCACCCTGGCGAATGGCAAGACTCGCCAGATTGGCAGCCATGCGGCAGGCCATATCGTATTTGCAAGGTTTTCCATTCTCGTCCGGAAAAGCCATTGAGCCCGAAATGTCGATAAGGAACATGGCTCGCAGGTTCGTATCCGATTCGTATTCCTTGACGTAGTAACGGTCTGAACGCGCAAAGGCCTTCCAATCCAAACGACGGGTGTCGTCCCCGGGTACATACTTCCGGTACTCTGCAAACTCGACGGAAACCCCATGGCTCAAGCTCCGGTGCCGGCCCGAAATGGAGCCGGACACACTTCGCCGCGCCTCCAGAGGAACATTCCCCAGTCGGCTAAGCCAGTCGTGATCCAAGTACTTCTCCATGCCTTCGCCCAGCTTCGGTTCAGTCCTTCAATTCGCTCATGAGCCGCTGGATAGCGATGGATGGCGTCAGCCCCTGCGACTCCGCAGCAAAATTCGTCACAATGCGGTGGCTCAGAACCGGTTCCGCCAACGCGTCGACATCCTCCTGGCGCACCATATAACTGCCGTGCAACGCGGCACGCGCCTTGGCGCCAAGAATCAGGTATTGGACAGCGCGCGGGCCTGCGCCCCAGGCAACAAACTCCCTGACCCAATCTGGAGAATCCTCCAATCCCGGGCGAGTGGCACGCACCAGCCTGACCACATAATCGTAGCAGTGATCCGGCACGGGAACGCGGCGCACCAATTGCTGGAAAAAGAGTATTTCCTCGCCAGTCAACACAGCTTCAATCGTCTGTGCATCACCTCCGGTCGTTTCGCGAGCAATGCGCAATTCTTCATCAAAATCGGGATAATCCACCCCGATCAAGAACATAAAGCGGTCGAGCTGAGCCTCGGGCAAAGGATAGGTGCCTTCCTGCTCAATCGGGTTCTGCGTCGCCAGAACAAAAAACGGACGCGGCAAATCAAAGGTGCGCCCCATCACGGTCACGCGGTGTTCCTGCATGGCCTCCAGCATGGCGGACTGCGTCTTGGCGGGAGCACGGTTGATTTCATCCGCCAGCACAATGTGAGAAAAGACCGGCCCCTTGACAAATTCGAACATGCGTTTTCCCCCCTGCCCGGCATCCTGGATAATATCCGTCCCCGTAATATCTGAAGGCATCAGATCCGGCGTAAACTGGATGCGGTTAAAGGACAAATCGAGCGATTTGGCCACCGATCCCACCAACAAAGTCTTCGCCAATCCCGGCACCCCCATCAACAAGGCATGCCCACCGGCGAAAAGTGCCACGGACACCAGCTCCAGCACGCGTTGCTGACCAATGATCGTCTTGCCGAGTTCACGGCAAAGCCTGCCATACACCGCGCCGAGGCGATCGATGGATTCCACGTCATCGGTCGGCAGTGGGAGAGATTGCATCATGCTGACGCTTTACCATGATCCCGGAGCTTTGGCACGGAGAAATTCTGTCTTTGTCCGTTTCCGGGCTTGGAAAAACCCGGGCGGCAGTGTAGGAACCGGGGTGTATGCCGAAGGTCGCTCTCATTCAATTGTCCGCAGACGAATCACCCGCCGTCAATAAAGCCCGCACGGAAGAAGCCATCCGCCGCGCGGCTGCTAACGGTGCCCAAATCATCTGCACGCAGGAACTCTTCACCACCTTGTACTTTTGCAGAACAGAAGACTGCGACTGCTTTGACCTTGCCGAACCCCTGCCAGGCCCGCTGACGGAAGATCACCAGAAGCTTGCGGCGGAACTCGGCGTCGTTATTGTCGCTTCCGGCTTCGAAAAACGCGCCACCGGGCTCTACCACAACACCGCCTGGGTCATCGATGCCGACGGTTCATTCCTCGGTCTGTACCGCAAGATGCACATCCCGCAAGACCCCGGATTCGAAGAAAAATTCTATTTTACGCCCGGCGACCTGGGCTACAAGGCCTTCAAGACGAAGTTCGGCACGATTGGCGTCCTGATCTGCTGGGACCAATGGTACCCGGAAGCCGCCCGCCTAACCGCCCTGCAAGGCGCGGAAATCCTTTTCTACCCCACCGCCATCGGCTGGCTCCCTGAAGAAAAGCCCATGCTTGGCGAAGCCCAGCACTGCGCCTGGGAAACCGTCCAGCGCGGCCACGCCGTCGCCAACGGCTGCTACGTCTGCGCCATCAACCGCGTTGGCACTGAAGGTGACAGTGAGTTCTGGGGGCAAACTTTCGTCTCGGACTTCTACGGACAGGTCATCGCCAAGGCTCCCGTCTCCGATGAAACTATCCTCTACGCCGACCTCGACCTGAAGGCACTGGAAGACCACCGCCGCATCTGGCCCTTCTTCCGAGACCGCCGCATCGAAACCTACGGTGACATCACCCAGCGTTGGGGGCACTAAGCTCCACCCCCTCGCATGTTTCCCCGCTCCCGCGCCGCCATGAGAGAACGCATCGAACAATTCCAGATGTTTCTGGCCGCAGAGCGGGGGCTGAGCACCGCCTACCAGCTCTCCGTCCTCCAAAGCCTGGAGCACCTCGCACGGTGGATGGAAAGCGAATCCCTGTACCTCGAAGACATCACGCAGACGCGCCTGACGGACTTCATGGCGTACATGGCGGACGGTTCCCGTAAGCGCAGCACGCGACGCGTCGAAATGGTACACGTCCGTATCTTTTTCCGCTGGCTCTACATGCGCCACTTCCTGCCCAGCGATCCTGCGGCCTTGATCGACACCGCCCGCCCGGACATGCAACTGCCCGAGACGCTGGACGAAGACACCGTCCGCATCCTTCTGGAAAGTGTTTCTCCGGAAGAACTCCCCCTGGGAGCCCGCGACCGCGCCATTCTGGAACTCCTCTACTCCAGCGGTCTTCGCGTCAGTGAATTGACTAACGCCCTGCTGGAGCACTACGATGCCTCAGAACGCTTCCTGCGCATCACCGGCAAAGGAGATAAAACGCGCTTCGTCCCCATCGGGGAACAAGCAGCCTCCGCCATTGCCACCTACCTCGCGCAATCCCGCCCCAAGCTCGTCTCTCAAAAAACGCGCAGCCACATCTTCCTCTCGTGCCGAGGGGGAGCCCTCACACGCGAACGCATCCGGCAGATCATTCGCGAACGCGCCACCGCCGCCGGGCTGGACGAGCACGTGTACCCGCACCTCCTGCGCCACTCCTTCGCCACCCACTTGCTCCACAACGGGGCGGATCTTCGCATCATTCAGGAACTCCTTGGCCACGCCGACATCGCCACCACTCAAATCTACACCCACGTCGATGATGCCGCCCTGCGCTCCATCCACAGGCGTTTCCACCCCCGCGGATAGCTTTGCCCCTGTTGCCTCAAAATGAATGTTGGCGCTTGAATTGAGATACAAGGGGATGGTTTGTTTTAACCGTTTTCCACATGGTTGTTCGCTTGCCAGCCAAATCTCCTTGATGATTTTGCTCATTTTTAAGGGCTTGCTAGGGTTCGTCGAACTGGCATGTTCGTTCATGCCTTCCAGCGTCCTCATATTTTGGGGCAAGCAACATTTTCTTCTTCTTTCATCCTTTTTCTCCGGCATCCTGACTCATGAGGCAACACGCAAGTCTTTCCATGTCCCAATAAATACTTTTCATCATGGGGCACAAGTCCTAGCCTTCCTCTTTCTCCAAGATAAAATTTTCCTGATATGAACAACCTCCTTTCCATTGAACAACTCCAGACAGAAGAAATCACTTCCCTTTTGGCTCTGGGACACACCCTCAAGGCTGAGCGCGGCCACCACACAAGCCAGCCCCTCCAGGGGCAGAGCTGGGGATTGATCTTTTCCAAGTCCTCCACGCGCACCCGCGTCTCCTTCGAAGTCGGCATCAGTGAACTCGGAGGACGCCCCATGTTCCTCTCCGTACACGATATCCAGCTCGGCCGCGGTGAACCCATCAAAGA
Source organism: uncultured Akkermansia sp. (assembly GCA_964448375.1). Lineage (GTDB taxonomy): Bacteria > Verrucomicrobiota > Verrucomicrobiia > Verrucomicrobiales > Akkermansiaceae > Akkermansia. The sequence continues at coordinate 11,891 of CAYVAI010000022.1, read as the reverse complement.
TACCGCACGCGTTCTCGGTCGCATGATCCACGGCGTCACCATCCGCACCTATGGACAGAGCGAAGTGGAAGACTTTGCCAAATACTCCGGCATCCCGACAATCAACGCCCTGACGGACGACGAGCACCCCTGCCAAATTCTAGCCGACCTCCTTACCATTGAAGAAATCTACGGCAAAGGATCATGGAAAGATATGAAGATCGCCTTCATGGGCGACGCTGACAACAACATGGGCCGCTCCTGGATGTGGGCAGCCAAACGCCTTGGCTTCACACTCGCTCTCGGTGGCCCGGAAGCCTACCTCCCCTCCGCCGAATACCGTGCTAAACTGGATTGTGACAACATCATCTACACCACGGATGCCGAAGAAGCCGCCCGAGGCGCCACCGTCATCAATACCGACACGTGGATATCCATGGGACAGGAATCCGAACATGGCACCAAGGAAAAGCACTTCCTGCCCTACCAAGTCAACGATGCCCTCCTGAGCGTTGCCACCCCTAATGCGACCGTTCTTCACTGCCTGCCTGCCTACCGCGGCATGGAAATCACCGAAGACGTCCTCGAACGCAATGCCGACGCGATCTTCCGCGAAGCAGAAAACAGACTACACGCCCAAAAAGCCGTCCTCGCCACCCTGGCTCGCGACTGCTACGGCAAGTAACCCCCAACAAACCAGCGCCATGGGATACGAAGAACGATTGCAAGAACTCCTGGACGAACTGGATCTCTTCCAGGACTGGACCGAACGCTATGAATACATCATTAGCCTCGGTAAAAAACTGCCTTCCCTGCCCGAAGAGCTCAAAACCGACGACATCCTCATCAAAGGCTGTCAGTCGCGTGTTTGGCTCCACACGGCTGACGAAGGAGGCAAACTCATGCTGAAAGCCGACAGTGATTCCCTCATCACCAAGGGGCTCATCGCCATGTTCGTCCGTCTCCTCTCCGGCCTTCCTGCAGACGAGATCATCAAGGCCGACATGAGCAAGCTCGACCAGACCGGACTCAGAGATCATCTGGCCCCCACACGGGCCAACGCCCTCAACTCCATGGCCGATCAAATCAAGCAGGCTGCCATCCGCATCGCCTCCGCTTCCTGAGATCGCCAAGTACACAAAAAATCATTTACCCCGGTTTTCATGCTGATGGAAACCGGGGTTTTTCTTGTTTTGGCGGTACAGAGATTACCCCCAATTACACCTTCTTCTTCAACAATTTGTCACGGAACATATCGAACTCCGGGAGCTTCATCATCCAAGCCGTTCCGAGATACAGCACAACTCCGCCACCGCAAACAAGAGCCATGGTCAGCATGCGAACAAAAAGATTCCATTCCAGGAAGCCCTGCATGAAGTAAGTCTTAGCCACCCAGCACCAAACCGCCAACAAAGCTCCGGCAAAACCAATCCGAGCCAGTCCGGAGAACAGCATCCCGCCACACATCCCACCCAGCAGCTTGTGAAGGTACAGGAAAAAGAACAGGAAGTTGAACGTCGTAATCACCGAAGTCGTCAAAGCCAACCACGAAGCATCCTTGTGCAGGATACGCACAAAGGTGTAGTTGCAGCTATAGCTCACCGCCAAAGCTACCAGAGCGGCAATTAAGGGCACCCAGCGTTTTTCCAGGGCCAGGAACACCGGCTGCACGACCTTCGTTCCGGCATAGCCCAGCAAGCCCCAAGCATAAGCCGTCAGGATTTCTCCTGTGCGAATGGAAGCCTCGGAAGTAAAACGCCCCCCCCATTGGAAGATCACAGAAACCGCGTTATCCCCCAGAAACACAAGGACAGCCATACACGGAACGGCAAACAGAGCCACAAAACGCAGGGCAGAGGCGATATGTTCCGCTACACTCCCCTTGCCCTCCTGACTGGCAATCATGCGAGACACTGACGGAAGGACAACCATCCCCGTCGCCACACCAAACATGCCGACAGGCAACTGCCACAATTTAAAGGCCGCGGAAAGAGCCGAAACCGACCCCTTGTCGATCTCCAACGCAAAGCCCGTATTGATATACACATTGAACTGAGTCACCCCGGAAGCCACGACAGATGGAAGCATCAACCCCCAGATTTTGTACAGGTTCTTGTCCTTCCAATTAAAATTCAATTTCCAGCGGAAGCCTTCACGACGCAGGCGAGGCACCTGCACCAACCATTGCGCCACGCCCCCCAGCGTCACCCCAATGGCAAAACCATACAAGGAGCTGGGGCCAAAACTCGGGTCAATCCAATAACCTAGAGCCAAGCCCACCGTCACGGAAACAATGTTGAAAGCAGCCGATGCCAGCATGGGTAAGCCGAACACCCCCACCACATTCAAGGCTCCCATCACCAAGGCAGACAAGGAAGCAAAGGCAATAAAAGGCCACATCAGACGACACAATCCAATCGCCAAATTCATATCAGCCCCCTCCGAGCTGCCATTATACAGCGAGCCCATCATCACATCGGAAAAGATAATGCCCAGGGTCACAATGGCAATCATCATCGTCGAAAGCTGAGTCGCCACCTTCGTCGTCAATTCCCACAGGAGAGAATCCCCCTCATTCTTCCTCAATTTTGTAGCAACACTCGTATAGGCCTGAGACAAAGCACCTTCCGCAAAAAGATCCCTCAGCAAATTGGGCAAACGGAACGCTGTATAAAAAGCATCCAACGCAGCACTCTGCCCAAACAGATTATTATACACCACATCGCGCAGCATCCCAGTCAGTCGGCACAGTAAAATCGAGGCGGAAGCAACCAGGGAATTTCGAGCAAAGGACATAGGCAAATCGGCGTTGCGCAGATACTGCCACGCATGCCGCCGACACGTCAACCCCGAAGCCTGAAGACATCACACCCCCATGCACATAAAACAGACATCAAGACAAACGAGGAACATCAAAAAGCCCCACTTCTCCTCCCGACACGAAACAATCAGCTCACTTCTTCTTCCCGGGAAAACCCGAACGACTATAACGAACAAACTTACCGAAACGACCAAGATCGCCCAGCAACTTGCTAAAGAGCCCCGGCCCCCATTCCGCCAGCCAATATCGTGCAGGCGACACCATCTTGGGGCGAGCCGTCAAATCCTTGACCACATTGGTGGACATACGGTTGAGGATGTCGGACATGGAATCCGTCTGGATGACGATCTGAGGCGTCATGACCAGAACCTCCAGCCCGCTCTTCAGCGTAAAGAAATTCTTGATCCACGTATCAACGGCACGGTAACGAGCGATCCATGACCACACCTGAGATTCGTCCGGCAAAGCTTCCAGAATCGTACCATAAGCCCTGTGGCTCACAATCACCGCATGCAAGGTCAATGCACCAGGCACCTTCCAAAGCTCCACATTATTCTCCGGGCAAACCATGTCGGAACCCATATTCAGCTTGCGGACGCCGCGTTCCAGCTTGGCATTGTAACCCAGGTAGCATAGCCCCCAGCTTGTACTCCGCCTCAAATAACGGTAAAGAACATCGTCCGAAGCCCTCGAAGTCGATTCAAAATATTCGCTGGGAATGGCATCATCCTCCAGCACCAAAATATGCTCGTATCCATGCGCCGATGCATCTTCAATCACGCGCTTGTGCGACATGAGACACCCGGCTACACCTGCCCAATCCCTCTCACGCCCCTCTGTATATGAGGAGAACCAAGGGACTTCCCCATAGCCAGGAAGATCAACCCCATATACGGCAGACATACGCTTGACCTTGGAAAAATCAAGAATGCCCTTCCAGTTTTCCTTGAAACTCAGCCAACGATCCACCCGGTGATCCAGATTGATCACATAAATAGCCGAAAACGAATTGAGGAATTTTTTCATGCACAGGGATCCAGTCGCTAAACGAAAGGACTTACTCGTGGTGAGTATAAGTGAGGCGGATTGCCGCAATCAAGCCTTTTTCCCTGCTGTATCCATATTAGGACAAGATTGTCAGACAAGTGAACATTATCCTCTCCAAGCAACTACAGTCTTTATCCCGGCATACACAGGATTCCGCTTGCAAGTAGCCATACTCAACCGTCAATAATAAGGCGATGAAACGCTTCCTGTCGATAGTTGTTCTCTTCATGGCAACCGGCTTCCTGATGGCGGCCGGAGCTGCACCCACCCTCAAAGTAGCTGCCCTCCATCCATTCCTCGGAGAAATGGCTACCCGCATCGGCGGAGAACACGTCGAAGTCGTCAACCTCCTCAAAGCCAATGGCAATCTGCACGCCTTCGAACCCACCCCGGATATGATCGCCCAGGCCGCTGGCTCCCGTTTCATCCTCGCTTCCGGTAAAAACCTGGAGCCCTACCTCAAAGGACTGGGAGATTCCGTCTCATCACCCACACAGGGAACGACTGAAATCATCGACATGGGGGCCAACATCCCGGACGTAGCCGCCGCCGATGGAGAACAGAGCGAACACGAACATGCCGATGGAACAACATGCAACCATGCCCACGGCCCCAACGACCCGCATTGGTGGCACACCCCAGCCAACATGAAACGTGCCGCCCGCGCCATCAGCACCCTTTTCTCACAGACCGACCCCACCCATGCAGCCGATTATAAAAAGGCTCTCACCAAATGGAACAAAGAGATGGATGCCCTCAACTCCTGGGCTCGCGTCGAGCTTGCAGACATCCCGGATGCCCATCGCCTCCTCGTCACCGGACACTCCGCCATGGGGCATTTCTGCAAGGAATACGGCTTCACGGAACTCCCTATCCAGGGAATCAGCCGCGAAGATGAAGGGAACCCGGCCCGTCTCGGAAAAATCCTCCAAGACTTGAGAAATCGCCAGGCCCGAGCCATCTTCCCGGAATATGGTTCCAGCCCCAAAGCTCTGCACAACATTGCCCAGACACTCCACATCCCGTTGGCATCCCCACTCGTCACCGATGGTCTCGCCCCGGAAACACCCACCTTTGAATCCATGTTCAAGAAAAACGTTTCCAGCATCAAGCAAGCCCTCCTGGCTCACTGAGTCATCCTCCCTATGCGCGGCTCCCCACTCAGACAATTTTTCCTGACCCTCGCCGGAGTCCTTCTGGCGGGCATCCCCCTATACTTCCTGACCACACCCACAGCCTCTCCTCGGCCACAGTCCCCCATCATTGCCTCCGTTCACACCAGCCCAGCCTACATCACCATTCGCTGTGCCCATGCCCCGGAGACCATCACAATCCTCCTTGATCAGCGAGTGTTAGTGGAAAAAAAATCCCCCATCGCCCTCACCATCGAAGAAGAGATAACACTCCCCATCCCGCCATCCGGTTCAGTCCGCCTCAAAGTCGAAGCCACCTGGCCAGAGCACACTCCAGACACCCCCATCACCATCACCTTGGAACCGGAGCAACTCGAGTCCCATACGGAAACACACTGGTCTGCCGGTACCCGGCTCAACGACATCTACACCTTCTCCTGGCCCTCATGACACACCAACACGACCACGTTTGCTGGGGAGCCGGTCAAAACCACCCCTGCTCTCACAGGCTCGATGTCAAGCACATCAGCGCCGCCTACGGTAAAGTTCTCGCCTTAGACGACATCTCATTCTCAGCTACATGTGGGCACACCATCGCCTTCATGGGACCCAACGGAGCCGGTAAATCAACCCTCATCAAAGCCATCGCCGGACTTCTACGCCCCACTCAAGGCGAAATCCTCTGGAACGGTGCCCACCTGCACTCCACACGGGGAGAAATCGCCTACCTACCCCAACGTTCAGAAGTGGACTGGAGCTTCCCTCTGACGGTCCGCGCCCTCGTCGAAATGGGCCGCTACCCCGCCCTGGGATTCTGGAAGAAATTCCAGAAACACGATCATGAAATCGTCGAAAAATCGCTGGCAACCATGGAATTGTCATATCTGGCCGAAAGACAAATTGGCGAGCTCTCCGGAGGCCAGCAACAACGCGTCTTCCTTGCGCGAGCCCTTGCCCAGGAAGCCCATGTCCTCCTCCTCGACGAGCCCTTCACCGGGCTAGACTCCCCCTCCAGCCTCGCCCTCGGCAAACTCATCCATACCCTCGCCCGCGAAGGTCGTCTCATCCTGGCTTCCCACCACGACCTCAACACCGCCGCTTCCCTCTTCGACTCCGTCCTGCTCCTCCACCAGACCGTGCGCTTCTTCGGACCCGCCGCCACCACCCTTACCGAGGAAAACATCCAATCCGTTTACCGCAACCAGCCAGGACAACAAGCCCCTCGCTAACCCTTTCCCACACACACGCCATGAACAACGCCTTCCTCCAATTCATCCAGGAACCACTCGCGCAACGCTCCCTCGTCGCCTGCCTCATGATCGGCTTTGCCAACGGCTTCGTCAGCGGACTCGTCGTCCTGCGCAAATCAGCCCTCCAAATAGGCACCCTCTCCTGTGCCCTCCTGCCCGGCATCGCAGGGGCCATTCTCATCTTCGGCCTCGTGCAATGGAGCATTCTGACTGGGGCCATCATCGCCGCCCTTCTCGTCGGGCTCGGCTCCCTCTTCGTCTCCCGCACCTCAAGGATCAACCACGACACCGCCCTCTCCATCATCCACACCACAGCCTTTGCTGCCGGATACATCGTCCTCGTCAAACTGGGACTCCAGCAAAAAATCGACGACTGGCTCTTTGGCTCCATCATGAGCCTCTCCAACGCCGACCTCTGGATCGCCTACGCCATCAGTGCCCTCTGCGTCCTGCTCATCATCGCCTTCAAACGCCCCCTCCTCATCTACCTCTTCGATCCCGGCATGGCTGCCACCCTGGGCATCCCTACCCGCTTGTTCAGCTACGGCGTCTTCTCCCTCATCATCCTCGTCCTCGTCTCCTCGCTGCAAGCAGTTGGAGCCTTCCTGACATTGGGCCTTCTCGTCGGGCCAGCCGCCACCATGCGCCTCTTCACCGACAAACCCTCCCTGCTCTTCTGGGGAGGAGGCATCCTGGGAGCAGCAGGTTCCCTGCTGGCCTTCCTGCTCTCATTTCCTCTGGGGTGGCATCTCGGTGCCACCATCATCCTCGTTCTGGGCATCTTCTTTTTATCGGCATACCTTTTTTCACCAAAAGCCGGTCTCCTCATTCGTCACAGAAAAATTCCTTCTGCATGACAATCGATGACACGCACCTATCTAGCAGTCGCTGAACTGTAAGCGTATTTTGAACAACGTGAAAAAGTGCGAAGTATGTACAGCCCCCGCTACAGTGTTTGTCACACGGATTCTGAATGGTCAAACCACCGAAATGGCTCTTTGCAAAAAGTGCGCCAAAGAACGTGGCATTCTGGATCCGTCTGCATTTGACTTGGCGGAAAAACTCTTCCCCGTACTTTCCACAACAGCAAAGTCAGGCCAAAACAACCTGGCTGAGCAACTCAAGGCTGCTGTCACGGCAACCCTGTCAGGGACCCCCTTGACAAAATGTCCCACCTGCGGCTTCACGCTTGAAGACTTCAAACGCATCGGTCGTCTCGGTTGCAGCAACTGTTACAGCATCTTCATGGAAGAAATCCTGCCTATGCTCGATCTCTCTCCCATGGATGTCCCCATACAGGCTGCTCCTGTCAACGAACCCATCCACGCCTGCAAAGCCGCGCAGGAACACATGGAGCTCTCCAGACTTAAAGAGCTGATGCAGCAAGCCATCAAAGTAGAAAACTACGAACAGGCAGCCAAATTGAGAGACGCGATCGCCGAACTCAAAGCCTCCAACAACGACTAAGCAACGCCATACACTGGAATCCCCGATGAATTTCGACCAATTAATCAAACGGCCAGCTACCTGGATGACCTCATCCCACAAGAATCAGGACATCGTCTTGACTTCGCGCATCCGTTTGGCCCGAAATCTCAGAGACCTTCCCTTCCCTGGATGGGCCAGGAAAGACCAGCGTATCGACATCCTTGCACAAATCATGCCTGCCATTGCAGGACTGGAGGAACAACAGACGGGATTCAACACGGAATTGGCGTCCCTTAATCAACTGCAAAAACAACTCCTCGTCGAGCGCCACCTCATTTCACGCGAGCTCGCAGCCCGCTCCGAAGGAAGTGGCATCTCCATCTCGCGGAACCAATCCGTCAGCATTCTGCTCAATGAGGAAGATCACCTCAGACTCCAGTGTATCATGTCCGGACTCCAAGTCCGCAAAGCATGGGAACACATCCACAAAATCGACCAGGCCTTAGAGGAAAAACTCCCCTACGCCTACCAGCCCGGACTCGGTTATCTGACCGCCTGCCCGACCAACCTTGGTACCGGCATGCGAGTATCCGTCATGGTTCACCTCCCCGGCATGGTTCTTTCCGGCTACATGGAGCAGGTCTTCAAAGCGATGGAACAACTTAACCTCACCGTTCGTGGTATTTTCGGTGAAGGCACTGATAACACAGGGAACATTTTTCAGTTCTCCAATATCAGCAACGTCAAAGACGATGAAAATACCATACTTGATAAAATGAGAGATATCATCTCGGCACTCTCCGTGCAGGAAATCAATGCCCGCGAAAAAGTCTATAAAGACAACCCCATTGCCATCAAAGACAGGATTGGCAAATCCTATGGCATCCTCAAATTCGCACGCCTGATCTCCGCCCGAGAAGCCCTGGAACATATCTCTATGATCCGCCTGGGGGTATCCCTCGGCATCATCGCAAACGATGACCCGAAGTCCCTCAGCGCTCTGGTGCTCCGCATCCAGTCGGCACACATCCAACAAGCTCTGGGAGGCATGCTCCCGCCCGAAATGGACAAGGCACAACTAGCCTTCCTAGCCGGCAAAGAACGTGCCGACTCAATCCGCGAACATTTCAGAGACATACCGGATCCTAACTTTTAACATCACAAACTCTCCCCTATATCATGATCCATTTCACACCTCGTGCTCAGCAAATCCTTCTTCTTGCAAGAAAGGAGGCTGATCGTTTCAAACACAGCTACATCGGAACCGAACATCTCCTGCTCGGGCTCCTCAAAATCGGTCACGGCGTAGCTGGTATCGTATTGGAGCGTCTGAATATAGACATTACCAAAACCATTGCAAAAGTAGAAAGCGAACTCGTACCCGGGACTTCCACCGATCAAGGAGGCAACATCCCATACACCCCTCGCGTCAGAAATATCCTCAAACTGGCCAACCAGGAAGCCACCGAATTACACCATTCCTACATTGGTACAGAACACATCCTCCTGGGTATCATCCGTGAAGAACAGGGCGTCGCCGCCAAAATACTCATGGAATTCGGTCTCACCCTCCAACAAGTTCGCCGAGAAGTCATCTCGGAACTTACCAAAGGATTCCGTGATCCAGAAGATGAAGTAGAACCAGACAGCAATAACGATAACAACAACGAAAGCGAAGGTGACGATTCGGCAGACGAAAACGACTCCTCTCCATCTTTCTACGAAGACGAAGACGAAGAGGATACCCCTCCTCCGGATGCCAGTAGCTTCGGAGAACAACGCCAATCCTTCCGCAATCCTCGCAATAGAATGTCCGCCCTCGAGGCATTTGGCAGAGACATGACCCAGTTGGCTCATGAAGATAAACTCGACCCCGTCATCGGCCGTGCTGAGGAAATTGAGCGAGTCATCCAAATACTTTGCCGCCGCACCAAAAACAATCCCGTCCTCCTAGGGGAAGCTGGCGTTGGCAAAACCGCCATCGTCGAAGGACTTGCCCAGGAAATAGCCAAAGGACAAGTTCCGGAATTGCTCATGGGCAAGCGAGTCATCACACTCGACCTTGCTCTCATGGTCGCAGGTACCAAATACCGAGGACAATTTGAAGAACGTATCAAGGCAGTCATGGATGAAATCCGCAACAACGGAAACATCATCCTCTTCATCGACGAAATCCACACCATCGTTGGTGCCGGTTCTGCCGAAGGAGCCATGGATGCGTCCAACATCATTAAACCTGCCCTGGCTCGCGGAGAACTCCAGGCAATCGGTGCAACCACACTGAACGAATTCCGCAAACACATTGAAAAAGACGCGGCACTCGAACGGCGCTTCCAGCAAGTTCTCGTCGGCGAACCCTCTGTTGAGGACACCATCCGCATCCTCCATGGCATCCAGGGCAAATACGAAGAACATCACAAAGTACGTTACACGGACGCGGCCATCGAAGTAGCGGCAAAGCTCTCCCACAGATACCTGACCGGACGCTTCCTGCCCGACAAAGCCATCGATATCCTCGATGAAGCAGGTGCTCATAAACGCGTGACTCGAATGACAAGACCACCTGAATTCAAAGCCATCGCTCAAAAAATCAAACAAATTGCTGAAGACAAGAGAATGTCCATCAGCGAGGAGAAATTCGAACGCGCCGCCGAACTTCGCGATAGTGAACATAAAATCACGGCGGAACTCGAAGAAAGCATCTCCCAATGGAGGAAAGACTACAACACCCAGTACGTCCCCATTACGGCAGAAGACATCATGATCATCCTTTCCAAGAGCACCAACATCCCGCTCTCTCGCATGGAAGAAAAGGAGACGGAAAAAATTCTCCATATGGAGGAAGAACTCAAAGCCAAAGTCATCGGACAAGACGAAGCCTCATCAGCCGTCTCCCGTGCTTTGCGCCGTAGCCGCGCGGACATCAAAGATCCACGCCGCCCCATCGGCTCCTTCCTCTTCCTCGGGCCAACTGGCGTCGGTAAAACCTACCTCGCTCGCAACCTTGCCGAAATCATGTTCGGCACAGCCGACGCCATCATCCAGGTGGATATGAGCGAGTACATGGAAAAACACACCACCTCCCGCCTCATCGGTTCGCCTCCCGGCTATGTAGGACATGAAGAAGGAGGTCAGCTCACCGAAGCCGTGCGCCGCCGCCCCTACTCCGTCATCCTCTTTGACGAAGTTGAGAAAGCACACCCCGACGTCATGAACCTCCTCCTCCAAATCCTGGAAGAAGGCATGGTCACAGACTCCCTGGGACGCAAAATCAACTTCCGCAACACCATCATCATCCTCACTTCCAACACAGGGGCCTCCAACATCAAAAGGCAGAGCACCATGGGATTCGGGGCCATGGCTGCTGATGTTGCCGACTACGATAGCATGAAGGATAAAATCCTGGAAGAAGCCAAGAAATCCTTCCGTCCTGAATTCCTCAATCGTTTTGATGAACTCATCATCTTCCACATGCTGGAACAAAAGGATCTGCAACGTATCGTCAATCTCGAAGCCAATAAACTCATCGAACGCCTTCGCCAAAAGAACATCTTCATGAGCCTCTCCTCGGAAGCCATGGACCTCATCATCAAGCGCGGCTACGACCCTCAATATGGTGCCCGGCCCATGCGCCGAGCCATCGAACGTCTGTTGGAAGACCCACTCGCCGAAGCCATCCTGCGGGGCGACGTCGCTTCCGGCATGTGCGTCAAAGCCATCCTCAACGAGGGGGGAAAATCCCTGACTTTCACCACAGAAGTAGCATCACCAGATGAACTCGGCCTCGCGCTGCCTCCTCCTGCGGGCAAACCCGCCAGGAAAAACAGCAAAAAAGCTATAGAAAAAAACCCTGAAGAGAGCCAATCCCAATCCTCTTCACCCTCTTCCCACAAATCCAGGAAGCGCAAAAAGAAGGACGAGGAATAACTTCCCTCCATACATAGCACTTCCTGGCCATCTCCCAATCCCATCCCCTCTTCTGCCCCCTTCTCGGCAGAAGAGGGGATTTTGCTTTTACTACAAACTGGGCAGATATCAACTTGCCTACAAAAACCTCTTTGCCTCATTTCCTATCCGCAGGCATTCCGCTTCTCTGAAATGATAGGCAAATGTCGAATGTCTGGATATTTCCTTCCCTGCCCTTCGATTTTCCTCTCCCACTCCATTTTCCTTCCTCTCTGAAAACAGTGAAGCCCCGCCTTGATCTCTCAAAGCGGGGCTTCTTTATCAATC
>CAYVAI010000021.1:0-67473 GCA_964448375.1 uncultured Akkermansia sp. | reverse complement strand
TCGCAGTGGGATGACATCTGCAAGCGGTAGCGTGGGCTACCGGTACAACTTCTAAGGTAGACGCAATACATTAGAAATACAGGGAGTAGGGGGCTGTCTCACCGAGTGGTTGAGGCAGCCCCTTTTCCTTATTCTGATGTATCGGAGTGATGGATGGTAACTCCGTGGCAATGGAATTTGGACGGGGTTGCTTCCTTCCAGTTGCGCCGAGCCAACCGAAGAGCTTTGCGGTCGATTGGGCATGTTCCTCTCAAGATGCCTGAGAATTCTTTGACAAGTGGAGGAAGTGCTTGAGAGAAGGCCTGTTGTGCCGGGTGAAAGAAGAGGATGTTTCCAATGGATGCCTCCTTTTGGGCTGGCAGGGTGCCGAGCAAGGGGCAGACAGCGGAGTAGCAACCCAGTTCAATGGAGCGGGCTTCTGCACAGATAGTGATACGGCGCAGGCCTTCAGCATCTTCCACGCGAGCCGGGACGAGGAGGAGATCAATGCCTTCATCCTTCAGGATAGAGGAAAGCTCCGGCATTTCCACATCCATGCACACGAGGGTGGCAATGCGCAAGTTCTTGAATGTGAAAATAGTGATACTACTTCCCGGATTCATGGATGATTCCAGCGGGCCAAGCGCGATTTTGGACTGGGTGTGCCATTGCCCCTGATTGATGATGAGGGCGGTATTGGATGATGAAAGCTCCAGAGTGCCAGCAAGGACAAAAAGGTCGTCGTGCGACACGGGAGCCAGCAGCGCCTGCATGAGCTCCGGGCTTGCCTCGGCACGATCCGAGCAGAAGGACCACAGGTATTCCGGCCAGAGAACGACGGTCGTTCCTCGTTCGCGAGCGGCGAGGCTTTCACGAACGACCAATTCCGCCATGGACTTGAGATCGCCTGGCGCCTGACCGGGCAGGGGGCTAAGGCAACAGATCGACATGGGAAAGCAGAAAACACAAATCCCGCGATGGAGCACTTCCTGCGGGATGATTCGATATTGTACGGACTTAATGCGTGGGGAGTTCTCCCTTGACCTTGACCTTGTTGTTGTTCAGAAAGCGCAGGATGGTGTCCCAATCCTTGCGGCTTACGTCGTTGCAGGAGAACCAGAGAGCGAGTTTGTCTCCGATGAGGAAGAGGATAAAGTCCCCCGAGATGCGCACTTCCGTGAACTTCTCCAGCGGGATGGTGACGGGCTGGATTCCCTGATAGGAATACTCCATGTGGGTGGGATAAAACCTGTAGGTTTTTTCCTCCGAGTAAGAGGGCACCTTCTTGTTAGCTGCGAGAGCCATCGTCGCCAGGAAGGGGACGTAGGCAAAGGCCGCAAGGAAGGAGAGGAGGGCTCCGCCCAGAGCCAGCCAGGTAAAGAAGGGCACGGGCGTTTGCATGAATGAATAGATGGTCATCGCCGTGAAGAAAGTGGCGATGCAAATGTCTGCCGGAAACTTCCACTTGGGTCGTGCTGCTTTGAACCATTCGATAAGAATCTGTTTCGAGACGGCGTCGGACGGAGTGGGCTTAATGATTTCGATCATGGCGTATAGAATGAAAAGTGTTGGTGTTTAGTGGGCTGCTAGCCAGTTGGCGCCTGTCTGCGCCTCGACGGCAGCCGGGACTCCGTGGGGGAGAATGAGGGCGTTGCGCATGGCATCGACGATAGGGGTGACGAGTTCCTGTTCGTCCTTGTGGAGGTCGATGAGAAGTTCGTCGTGGATTTGCAGTGTCAGGCGGGAACGGGTCGGAGCCAAGAGACGGTGCACCTGGATCATGGCAATTTTGATCATTTCTGCCGCAGTGCCCTGGATGGGGGTGTTGATGGCGGTGCGTTCAGCAGCGGAGCGGATGTTCTTGTTGGCGGATTGGAGGTCGGGGAGCATGCGCTTCCTTCCACAAACCGTTTGGGCGTAGCCGAGGCGGGTTGCTTCCTCCACGAGAGTGTCCATGTAGGTTTTGACGCCGGGGAACTGGGTGAAGTAGTTCTCAATGAGCGAGGCTGCTTCACCGCGCGGGCAACCTAGCCGCTGGGAGAGCCCGAATGCCGAGATGCCGTAGATGATGCCGAAATTCACCATCTTGGCGGCGCGGCGCATGTCGGCAGTGACATCTTCGCGGGCGACTCCGTACACACGGGAGGCGGTTTCGGTGTGGATGTCGCGCCCATCCTTGAAGGCATCAATCATGGCTTCGTCACCGGAGAGTGCGGCCATGATGCGGAGTTCGATCTGGGAGTAGTCCGCAGAGAGGATGAGGTAATCCTCGGAGCGGGGGACGAAGGCCTTGCGGATGAGTTTGCCCTGGTCGGAGCGGACGGGGATGTTTTGAAGGTTGGGATCCTGCGAAGCGAGGCGTCCGGTGGCGGTGAGCAATTGGTGAAACTGGGTATGGATGCGCCCGTCCGCCGGGGAAATGAAGCGGGGCAGGGCATCGAGGTAGGTGCCCTTGAGCTTGGCGGCTTCGCGGTAGGAGAGGATGTCGCGGACGACTTCGTGTTTCTGCGAGAGCGTCGAGAGGGTTTCCTCGTCGGTGACGAATTGGCCGGTCTTGGTCTTCTTCGGCTTCTCAAGCAATTTGAGTTCACCGAAAAGGAATTCTCCGAGTTGTTTGGGAGAATTGAGGTTGATGGGGTGCTGGGCGACCTGTTCGACCTTGTGGATGAGAGTTTCGAGGTATCCCCCCATGGCTTCTGATGCATCGCTGAGGGCTTGGGGCAGGATGCGGACGCCTTCGTATTCCATATCGGCTAAGACGGGAAGCAGGGGAAGTTCGATTTCCCGAAAGAGTTTTTCCATACCGCTTTCACGCACCTTGCGGCGGAGGAGGGAGGCAAGCTGGAAGGTGACGTCGGCATCCTCAGCGGAGTAGCGAGCCATGACTTCGATGGGGACGGAGGCGGTGTTCAGCACACCCTTCCCCTTGCTTTCATCGGCTTGGGCAATGTCTGTCAGCTTGATCGTCTGGTACGAGAGCATGGATTCAGCGAGGGCGTCCATGCCGTGTTTGAAACCGGGGCTGATGAGGGCATGAGCCAACATGCTGTCGAAGAAGGGGCCGGCGACTTTGATGCCCGCGGCACGCATGACTTGGAGGTCGAACTTGAGGTTGTGCCCGATTTTTTCGGCATTCCCTTCGAAGGCGGCGCGGAAGGGTTCCAGGTCAGACGGGGATGAGACGGGGGCGTAGTAGGCCTTGTGGGCTTCCATGCAGAAGGCAACGCCGAGCAAGGTATCCGTGAGGGGATCCAGCCCGGTGGTTTCCGTGTCGAAGCACCAGGAGGGGGATTGTTCGAGGAGTTGGGCGAGCTGTCGTCGTTCTTCCTCCGTGCGGACGAGAATGTAGTCGTGCGGGATGTCGTTGACGGTTTTCAGCGGCTGATCTTCAAAGAGATGGAGCTGGCCGTCGGGCGACATTGGGGCAGGAGCCTCCGGCGTGGTGGGTTGGTCGGAGGAGTCAGCAGGGGCAAAAAGGTCGTCCGCTGGAATGACGGAAGCCGGGGCGGCGGGGCGGGATTGTGCCTTGCCGAAAAGGCGAGCCTGGATGGTGCGGAGTTCGTATTCCTGGAGGAAGTCCCGCAGAGTAGCTTCATCGGGGCTTTGTCGCACGAGGGAATTCAGTTCCATGGCGACGGGCACGTGGCGGTTGATCGTGGCGAGCTTTTTGGAGAGGATGGCCTTGTCGGCGTTTTCCTCCACCTTTTCCCGGCGTTTGCCTTTGAGTTGGTCCGTGTTGGCAAGGAGGTTTTCGACGGTGCCGAATTCCTCAATGAGGGTCTTGGCCGTCTTTTCGCCGATGCCGGGGATGCCGGGGATGTTGTCGGAGGCATCCCCCATGAGGGCGAGGATGTCAATCACCTGGGAGGGGTCTTTGATATTCCAGTGTTCCAGGAGGGCAGGGACATCGACGACGTCGTGTTCGTTGCCGCGCTTGCCGGGACGCCACAGGAAACAGGTTGGAGAAATGAGCTGGCCCAAGTCTTTGTCCAGCGACACCATGTAGGATTCGTAGCCGCCCGTTTCATCCGCGATGCGGGTGAGTGTGCCAATTGTATCGTCTGCCTCGTAGCCATCCATCCTCAGAATCGGGATGCGAAAGGCTTCCAGCATGCGGATGATCTCGGGGATCTGAGCCCGGAGGTCTTCAGGCATCGATTCACGGTTCGCCTTGTACTCGGGGTACATAATGTGGCGTTCTGTGGGAGCCGACGTGTCAAAGCATGCGGCAAGGTGGGTGGGGTTTTCCTGGTCGAGGATCGAGAGCAGGGTGTTGGCAAAGCCGAAAATGGCCGATGTGTTTTGCCCTTTGGAATTGCGGATGGGGTTCGTGATGAAGGCAAAATGCGAGCGGTAGGCCAGGGCCATTCCATCCAGCAGGAATAATCGGTTGGGGGCGGGATCACTCATCTTCCTGCAAGATTATCAGCAGGATTCCTGCGGTGCAATACCCGAGGTTCCCGGGAACGCAATTTACGCGTTCCCGGGAGAAAGAATGGGATCAATCCCGGAAGTCCATGGGGACGACCTTGTTGTCCTTGTTGCACCCGGCGGGTTCCGGGGTGCGGGCGGGGTCGCGCTCGTCGAAGTAGTAAATGCCCTGCTTGTCGAAGGACACATAGGCGTTTTCCATGCGTTTGCGGAAATTGTCGTAGTTTTTGACTTCCGGGGCGGTCCAGCCGGATTCGGCGACGGCGCAGAGACGGGGCCACATCATGAAGTCGAGGCGTTTGGCATTATCAATGCGTTCCGTCCAGATGTTAGCCTGGACGCCCATGATGAGCTTTTGCTGGTCTTCGGGAAGTTTCCATTCAGCCATGCCCTTGTCCGGGAATTCATAGACATCCTGTAGCGGGCAGAATCCGTTCCAGGTACGGCCCCATTTGTGGGACTTGTCCTGGGTGAAGTCGAAGTACATCGGACGACGGGGGCAGAGAATTGTGCGGTAACCGGAGGCGAGGGAGTTTTTCAGAACCGGGACGCGGTCGTGACGCCACCACATGATGACAGTTTTGTCCTTGGGGGCGTGGACTTCGAGCATTTCATCCCAGCCAATAGCGGTTTTGCCGACTTTTTTGTCGAGATTTTCGGTCATGCGGTGGACGAAGTAGCGTTCGACATCCTTGTTGCTCTTGAGGTTTTCCTTCTTTTTGAGTTCCTGAACTTCGGGGATGTCATCCCATGACTTGCTTGCGAATGCGACTTCATCGCCACCTAGGTGGAGGTAGTTCGAGGGGAAGAGTTTGCCGACTTCCTGAAGGATGTCCGTCAAGTAGGAATAGGTGGCCTCCTTGCCAGGGTTGAAGGTGTATTCGGGGTGTTCCTTGTTGCCGCCGCCGGAGTATTCGGGGTAGGCCTTGTTGGCGGCCGTGGCGTGCCCCGGCATGTCAATTTCCGGGATAATCTCGATATGGCGATCGGCGGCATACTTGATGATGTCGCGGATTTCGTTCTGGGTGTAGAAGCGTGGATTCTCGTCATTTGGGCGGCTCCAGGAACCCTTGCTGCCGACGGTGGTGAGCTTCGGATACTTCTTGATTTCGATGCGCCAGCCGGGTTCGTCGGTGAGGTGCCAGTGAAGCTTGTTGAGCTTGTACCTGGCCATGTTATCCAGGATTTGGCGGACTTTTTCCTTGCCGAAGAAGTGGCGTGCGTCGTCCAGCATGAAGCCGCGCCAGCCGTAGCGAGGGGAGTCCTCGACGATGCCGCAATCCAGCGTTTTCACTCCCTTGTTAGTGGCGTCTTCCATCTGTTGAAGAAGGGTTTGGATACCGTAGAAGACGCCGGCTGAGTCGCTGCCCTGAATAGTGATTTGCTTCGGGGTGATTGTCAGCTTGTAAGCTTCGGCGCCGGGAATGCCACCCTTCTTGAGAACGTATTGGGCGGAGTTTGCCGGAGCGGTCTTGACCGTGATACCAGCTTTTTTGAAGGCTTCACCGAGTTGACGAAGTTCATTTTCGAGGCCTTTGTCGGCGGCAATCGTAGCTGTGGATTGCAGATTGAATTGCCCGGGGGCATCCGTCACTGATCGTGGCTGAGGGATGGCAACGATGTCGAGAGCTTCGACACCGGAAACCAGACAGCCGAGAGAACAGGAAAAGAGAAAAAGATTTTTGACTGTGATCATGGGTTCATTAAATACGTAGGATTACGTTACAAGCTATCATTTATATCGTAAAAAAGAAATAAAAATGTCTGGAATCAAATTGAATTCGGGCTTGCTTCGGCGTGGCGGGAAGTGCAATCTGTTCGGGCTATGCTCGATATTCGCATCATTCGTGAAAACCCCGAAATGGTCAAGGAACGCCTGAAGCCGCGTGGCGGCGAGGCATGGATGTTGGTGGACGATGTACTGAAGTGCGATGAATCCCGTCGCAACGCAGAAACGGAAAAGCAAATTTTACAGTCCGAACGGAATGCCACCTCCAAGCAGATTGGCATGATGAAGAAGAACGGAGAAGATTCCTCCGAACTTGAAATTCGCATGCGCGCCATTGGCGACCGCATCAAGGAACTTGACTCCATTGCTGCCCAGGCCGCCCAGGAACAGGAAGAACTCCTGATGGGAATCCCCAATATGCCGCATGAAGGTTGCCCGGTGGGCCTCGATGAAACATGCAACCCGGAAGTCAAGCTGTGGGGAGAAAAGCCCGCTATTGCCGACCCGAAGGATCATGTGGAAATCGCAGGCAAACTTGGTATGATCTCCTTTGAAGACGCTTCACGCATTACGGGTTCCGGCTTTGTGGTGTATCGTGGTGCAGGTGCCCGTCTGGAACGCGCTCTGATCAATTTCCTGCTGGACACGCAGTCCCTCGAACACGGTTACCAGGAAGTGGGAGTCCCCTTCATGGTGAAGCGTGAATGTATGGAAGGCACCGGCCAGTTGCCGAAGTTTGAAGACGACATGTACGGCACGGAGAACCAGCAGTTCTTCATGGTGCCAACGGCAGAAGTGCCCGTGACGAATCTGTACCGCGACATGATTGTTGCCGAAGATCAGCTTCCCATCAAGATGACGGCCTACACGCCCTGCTTCCGTCGTGAAGCCGGCAGTGCCGGGCGAGACAACCGCGGCATGATCCGCATCCACCAGTTCGACAAGGTGGAACTCGTCAAAATTGTCCATCCGGAAAACTCCTTCGACGAACTGGAATCCCTTCTTGCCGATGCGGAATCCATCCTGCAAAAGCTGAGGCTTCACTACCGCGTGATCGAACTTTGCACGGGTGACCTCGGATTCTCTTCCGCCAAGACCTACGATATTGAAGTCTGGGCACCGGGGCAGGGAAAGTATCTGGAAGTTTCCTCCTGTTCCTGCTTTGTGGATTACCAGGCTCGCCGCATGAAATTGCGATTCAAGGATGCCGACGGCAAAAACCGTTTCTGCCACACACTGAATGGTTCCGGAACGGCTCTCCCCCGCCTGTACGTCGCCTTGGTGGAATCCTGCCAGCAGCCTGATGGCTCCATTCGCATCCCGGAAGCTCTCGTGCCGTACTTCGGCGCTGAAGAAATCCGCTAAAATCCTGCTCATTTAATAAATCATGGCAACACCAGCAGCATTTATCTACATCGCTCCCGAGAACGATGCCAGCAAGCACAAGGCTTTCATCGACTCTCCCGTCGTGAGCTTGAAAGTCGTTGGCGTCAAAAATTACGAGGAAGCCGAACAAGTCGCCAGGGAACTGGTCGCTGAAGGTATTGTCGCCATTGAACTGTGCGCGGGTTTTGGTTTTGATGGCGTGGCTCGCGTGAGCAAGGCTGTCGAAGGGAAAGCCCTCGTCGGCGTGGTGAGGTTCGACCTTCACCCGGCATTCGACCACCAGAGTGGCGACAAGTTGTTTTAATCAATGACCAATCAAAAGCCGACAGAAAGGGGTGAGTTTCCCTTTCTGTCGGCTTTTTTGTTGAATGAAAGCGTGATGCTTTCTTTGATGATTTCCGGAGTTCAGGGCATCCATATCCCTGTTTTGTACCTTCGATAGTTCTTTTCGATCATCTCTGGTGTATCGGCTTCCAGGGCGACAAGAATGGCTTTGCTGAAGTCCAGTGGGTTGAGACCACCGGCAGTAATGATCTTATGGTCGCTGACGGCCTGTTCGTCGAGGTAGTTGGCGGTGCCTGTATAGTTGTCTCCGGCAAATTGCTTCAGATAGTCCAAGCCATTACTGGTGTGCTTTACCTCATTGAGGAAACCGTGCATGGCAAGGAATACGGAGGCATTGCAGATACCCGCTACGGGTTTGTTACTGTCTATGGTTTCTTGGACGAGGGGGACGAGTCTTGCGGTTTCCGGGGTGAACCAACTCATGCCGCCAATCAGAATCAGACCTGCATAATTGGATGGGGCATCCTCTAAATCGTAATCAGGCAACACCTTGAAGCCGCCGATAGAAACGATGGGATCCTTGCTGATCGAGAGTGTTTTGACGGTGTATTTTGCTCGGCCAGGTTCCAGACCGAAGTTCAGGAATGCCGCAATATAAGCACTTTCCCAGTCGGCAAAGTCGGGGAGCAGGACGAAAAGAACTTCTTGTTTCATTTACGTTTCAATAATAAGGAATTTGGGAAAAAAGAGAAGCCGTTTTCCCCGGGAACAGGAAAAACGGCTTCGAGATAATTCGAGAACGAATCGAGGTTCCAATCAGTTTTCGACAGCAATCGTCTGCTCTCGGTCGGGGCCTACGCCCACCGTCGTAATCGGAGTGCCGATGAGTTCGGACAGACGGCTGACAAACTTCTTGGCGTTTTCCGGAATTTCATTCCAGGTGCGGCACTGGGAGATGTCCTGCATCCAGCCGGGTACGGTTTCATACACGGGCTTGCAGCGTTCCCATTCTTCGCAGCGAGCAGGCGGATATTCGAGAATTTCTCCGTCGAGGTCGTAGCCGGTGCATATCTTGATTTGCTTGCATTCGTCGAGGCCGTCGAGGTTGGTCATGGCCATTTCGTCGAAGCCATTGAACATGGCGGAGAAGCGGAGGAGGATGGCATCCGCCCAGCCACAGCGGCGGGGACGACCAGTCGTAGCTCCGAATTCGCGGCCGATGCCGTGGAGGTAATCGGCGATTTCAGCATCTTCCGTCACGAATGGGCCTGAGCCAACGCGGGTGGTGTATGCTTTGCAGACGCCGATGATGCGGTCAATCTTGTGCGGGGGCACACCCGTACCGGTGCATGCGCCAGCGGAAGAGGTATTGGAGGAGGTGACGAAGGGGTAGGTGCCGAAGTCCACATCGAGGAAAGCGCCCTGCGCACCTTCGAAAAGGATGTTTTTGCCTTCCTTGATCGCCTTATTCATCACCGGGATGGTGTTGGCGATATGGGGGCGAAGAATCTTGGCGACTTCTTCAACTTCAGCGATCATCTTGTCTTCGTCCATGGGTTCGGCGCCCATGTTCTGGAGTTCGATGTTGGCGCGCTGGATGCGGCTGCGAAGGACTTCTTCAAAGATTTTCGGGCAGCGCATGTCGGCGACGCGGACGCCGATGCGGCGAGCCTTGTCGGCGTATGTCGGGCCAATGCCACGCTTGGTGGTGCCGATGGCTTTCTTGCCGAGGGAGGATTCGGAAGCGGCGTCCATTTCCTTGTGGAAGGGGAGGACGAGGTGGGCGCGGTCGGAGAGAAGGAGGTTTTCCGAGTTGATTTCGATGCCCTGCTTGCGAAGGGTTTCCATTTCTTCGACGAGGCCGATGGGGTCAAGAACAACACCATTGCCGATGACGCACAGCTTACCGGGCCACAGAATGCCGGAGGGCACAAGGTGCAGGATGTACTTTTTGCCGTTGGCGATCACGGTATGGCCAGCATTGTTGCCACCTTGACCGCGTGCGACGACGTCGGCAGTTTCAGTTAAAAAGTCGATGAGTTTTCCTTTTCCTTCGTCCCCCCATTGGGAACCGATAATGATGGTGTTCATGGTCAAAAAAACAGTATGGTCGTTATTTTCTGAGAATCAATTTTTTTCTTGGTAGTTCAGGCCTGATGGTTGGCTTGTGAACGAAAATCTTCGATAAGTCCGGCGAATTCACCGAAAAAGTAGTCTGCGTCATGGGGGCCGGGAGCGGCTTCGGGGTGGTATTGGACGCAGAAGACGGGCAGGGTCTTGTGGCGAATGCCTTCGATAGTGCCGTCGTTGAGGTTGATGTGGGTGATTTCCACATCGTTCGGCAGAGTGTTTGGGTCGATTGCGAAACCGTGGTTTTGCGAGGTGATGGCGACTTTGCCGGAACGGAGATCCTTGACGGGTTGATTGCCTCCACGGTGGCCGAATTTGAGCTTGTAGGTTTTGGCTCCGAATGCGTGGCCAAGGATCTGGTGGCCAAGGCAGATGCCAAAGATGGGCATTTTGCCGAGCAACTTGCGGATTTCATCGTGGATGTAGCCGAGAGCGGCGGGGTCGCCGGGGCCGTTGGAGAGGAAAAGTCCGTCCTTGTTCATGGCGAGGATTTCCTCAGCCTTGGTGCGCGAGTTGACGACGGTGACGTCGAATCCTGCTCTGCGGAGGCTACGGAGGATGTTGCGTTTGATGCCGAAGTCGTAGGCGACGATGTTGTAGCGGACGGGGGGGAGTTCTTCGTAGTTACCTTCCTGGCCGGAGCAGACGTTGGTCAGCACCCAGTTGCGGGATTCATCCTCCCAGTGGTAATTGAATGGGGTGGAGACTTCCTGAACGAAGTCGCTGCCTTCCATCGGTGCGCTGCTACGGGCTGCTTCTATGGCTTCAGCAGCAGAGAGATCAGTCGAGATACAGGCTCTCATGGCGCCAGCGGAGCGAAGATGCTTGGTGAGCTTGCGCGTGTCGATTCCCTGGATACCCAGGATGCCGTGGCGAGCAAGCCATGTATCAAGGCTTTCCTGGGCGCGCCAGTTGGATGGGATTTTCGAGAGTTCTTCGATTACGAATCCGCGAACCTGTGGGCCGGAAGACTCATTGTCTTCATCATTCACCCCGTAGTTGCCGATCATGGGATAGGTCATTGCTACAATTTGTCCACGATAGGATGGGTCGCTGAGTATTTCCTGATACCCTGTCATGGAGGTGTTGAAGCAGGATTCCCCGGTGGTGGTACCGGAGGCTCCGAACGCTATACCCTCAAAAATTGTACCGTCTTCAAGTGCGAGGAGTGCCTTCATCAGTTTTAAGCCGAAGCACTCTAGTGTTACTATCTATTCAATGCAAGAGAATCTTGCTTGGTTGGCAGACTTTTCATGAAAAGCAGCCGAATATAGGCACGAATTCCGCTGAGTAATATCAATCTTGAACAGAACCGGCCTTGAAGATAGTTTTGTGGCGACGTGAATGACGTATCCACACATTTGGGAATGAACCAACGCATGGTTGCCGGTGCAGCCATGCAGATGGGGGTACGCGTCCTTCAGTCATCAACGATGGAGCTGGGGGCGATTGTTCGCGAAGCGATGGAGAGCAACCCAGTGCTGGAAGAGGAGCGCCCGGGCGACATGGTGTCGCTGGAATCTCCCGCCGATGATCGGGATGAGTTTGGCGATGGAGATGACGATTGGGAGGCACACATGGCGGCGGATGCCCACGATGAAGACGGGTACGACGGGGGGGGATACGATCCCGATGCAGTTCTGCGCCATGATTTTGCCTATGATTCAGTGGTGGGCGGGGAGTCTCTTGGGGAGCATTTGCGCCAGCAGATCATGCGTGAAGCTTTGTCGGAAGCTGTGGAGCGCGCGGCGCTGGTACTGGTGGAGCATTTGGATGAACGCGGTTTTTTTGCCGAAGCGCCGGAGGATGTAGCCGAGGAAAACGGCTTGTCTATTCAACTGATGAAGGAGGCTCTGGAGGTGGTGCGCAGTTTGGAACCCGATGGGGTGGGAGCTCGCGATTTGCGGGATTCCCTCATGCTCCAGATGGAACATGCCGGTGAGGCAAAGTCCCTGCTTTACACTCTTGTGCGCGATTACTGGGATGATCTTGCCCGGCATCGGTACCGTTTTATCTCGGGCAAGCTTGGGATTTCCGGTGAGGAAATTTCCGAGGCCATGGAGGGTATTTCCGCGTTGAACCCGAATCCCGGCGAGCTATTCAGCCGCGAGATGAACCCTTATCTGTCTCCCGATGTCCTCGTGGAGGAACAACGCGATGGCACCTTCGAAGTTTCGCTGACGGGGGACTATGTGCCACGCCTGCGTCTGGATGACAGCTATAAAGAGACTTTATCCGAACACGGCGGGAATGTCGAGGTACGCAGTTATTTGAAACGTTGCTTCCGTGATGGTCGGGATTTGATTCATGCGATTGCCCACCGGCAGGAGATGATTTTGCAGGTGGCGCAGGTGATTGTTCGCAGGCAGGAGGCTTTTTTCAGGAAAGGTGACCGCTTTCTGGTCCCCATGGGGATGGAGACTGTGGCGGAAGAATTGGATGTCCATCTTTCCACCGTGTCACGTGCTGTGGCTGGGAAGTACCTTCGCTGCAAGTGGGGGTACAGGGAGTTGAGAAGCTTCTTTAGTTCCGGCGTCAAGGCATACTCAAGCGTTGAGGACGCTGTGTCCGGTGCTGAAGATGCCCTGGCGGCCTCAGCTGTCCAGTCTGTGATGCGGGATATCATTGCGGGAGAAAGCCCGTCGAAGCCTTATACAGATGCCGCGCTGGCTCGTGAATTGGAGTCGCGCGGCATTCGTATTGCCCGCCGTACGGTGGCTAAATATCGGGAGCAGATGAAGGTGCTTCCGGCCGGGATGCGCAGGCTGTGATGTTGGTGGGGGCTTTTTATGGTTCCAGCAGTATTCGGCGAAGGCTCAGGGCGTGCAGGAGGGAGGAGAAGGAGGCGTAGTCGCTTTCGCGATCCGAGGAGGTCAACACATATTGGTAGGTGTTGATGCAGGCTTCTTCTTCGGCAGCATTGCGGAGGCGCAGGGAGATGACTTCTTCGCTGTCGGTATTGCGTCCGCGAAGTCGGGCTTCCAGCTCCGTTTGAGGGACGTGAATGAAGACATCTGCATAGGCCTTGCGGATGATGTGATCATCACAGGCACGCACGAGGGCCGCACCCTGGACGTCAATATCCATCACGATGCTGACACCTTGCAACAGGAGATCAATGATATCCGATTTGAGCGTACCGTAGCAGTTGCCGTGAACTGTGGCGTGTTCCAGGAATTCACCCAGGGCAACCTTGTTGGCGAAGGTGTCCATGGTGAGGAAGTGGTAGTCAAAGCCATTGCGTTCTCCATCGCGTGGCTGGCGCGTGGTGCAGGAGATGGAATAGCGGCAGAGGCCGGCGTCTGTGGCGCGGCGGCAAAGGGTAGTTTTGCCGGATCCGGAGGGGCCGGAGACAACGAGGAGGGTGCCCAGTTTGCTCATGGAATGTCAGGGAAGTTGAGTGGGGGGGAAGCTTATTCGATGTTTTGCACCTGTTCCCGGATTTTTTCCAAATCCGTTTTTGCTGCGACGACCAGGTGTGCCAGTGTGGCATCGTTGGCTTTGGAGCCGATGGTGTTGAACTCACGGAAGATTTCCTGGCAGAGGAAGTCCAGCGGGCGCCCCGTCGAGGTGTCAGAATCGCAAAGAGCCTTGAATTGGGAGAAGTGCGAGGAGAGGCGGGTGATTTCCTCCGTCACATCGCATTTGTCAGCAAAGACGGCGATTTCGCGGATGATGCGGTCATCGCCCAGATCGACGGGGATACCAGCTTCTTCCAGGCGTTTGACCATGGCTTCGCGGAGACGTTCCGGGATGGCGGGGGCGAAGTCGGCGATTTGGTTGCGGAATTTTTCGAGGCTGGCGAGTTTGGCAAGCATATCTTCCTTGAGGTTTTCGCCTTCGACGGCGCGCATTGTAAGAAAGGCATCCAGGGCTTCCCGGAGGGCGGGTTCAACGAAGCTCCAAAGTTCTTCGGCAGATTCCTCGGTGTTTTGGGCCGTTGTGATGATTTCGAGGCGCAGCAGGTCGGCAGCCGTGAGTGGGAGATCCTTGCCAGTCAGGCAGGAAGCACGTTCGAGTGCTTTCATGCATGCGACGAGTCGGTTTTCATCGAGGAACATCGATTGCTCCGTAGAATCCTGATTGCGTTCCACCGTGATGGAGACGGCAACCCGGCCGCGTGAGACGGCTGTCTGGATAATTGGGCGGATGAATTGTTCCCATTCGGAGTAGCCACGGGGGATGTTGATGGCGAGTTCCACCTGTTTGCGGTTGACGCCAGAGAGTTCCACCTTGATGGAACTGCCGGGGCTTTGTACCTGGGCGCGGCCGAAGCCGGTCATGCTATTCATGCTGAAGTGGGTTTAGTGTTGTTCCGCGTAGGCTTTGACGACTTCTTCCGCGAGGATGCCGAGTCCACGGCGCAGAATATCGTCGGACTGCGTGAAGCTGATGCGGACGCATTCCTGCGTGTGGGGCCAGGTGTCGTATTCTTCCTTGTCCATGGCGAAGAAGAAGTGATGCCCCGGGTTGATGAAACATCCACGTTCACGACAGCGTTCGTAGAGTTGCTGAGAGGTGATGGGCAGGCCTTCCAGCCATAGCCAGAGGAACATGGCTCCTTCGCTTTTATGAAGCTTCCATGGAAGTTCATCGGGCAGGTATTCGTGGAGCAACTGGATGGCGAACTCGGCCTTCTCTTTGTAGAAGGGGGCGACGAGCGTTTCGCATATCTGATCAATGGAGCGGTCTTCGATGTAAGGAGTAATGAGCTTTTGTCCGAGGTTGTTCGGGCAAAGGGCTGAGGTAGTTACCGTGCGAACAACGACATCGATGATTTCTTCTCGGGCGATGATGACTCCGGTGCGGGTGCCGGGAAGCCCGATTTTGGAGAGGCTCATCGTCATGATAATATTTTCGTCCCAAATCGGAGTTGCCTTAACCGAGCAGATATTGGGCAGGGGGGGGCCGTAGGCGCTATCGATCATCAACGGGATGCCGGCCTGGGCGGCCAGGTCGCGGAGGCGAAGCATTTCTTCATCCGTGACGACATTGCCCGTCGGGTTGGTGGGTCGGGACAGGCAGAGGGCCGCCGTTGAGGGGGTGATGTCCAGGTTGTCGAAGTCAATGCCGTACTTGAACGAGTGCTTATCGAAAATCGTGATTTTGGGGCGGCTTCCACGGAAGACTGCCGGGTCAGAGACGGCTTGTGGCTGATAGCCGATGTAGTCGGGGCTGATGGGGAACAGGATTTCGCGCTTGCCGCCATCGGGCGTTGGCCCTCCCAGAATGTTGAAAAGAAGGAAGAAGGCCATTTGACCTCCCTGGGTCACAGCGATGTTGCGTTCCGTCAGCCCCCAGTTGTACTTGGAATTGAGGTACTCTACCAGCGCCTGGAGGAACCTGGCGTCGCCGCGCGGGTGGGCATACGTGCCTACGAGGGAATCGAATTCGCCAGATGCAATCATCTTGTTGAGGCTGTCGTGCCACATGGCACTCACTTCAGGGAAAAAGGCAGGGCTTCCTCCGTTGAGTTGGCAGACATCGGAGGCACCGGAATGGATGGCCTTGTAGAGGTCTTCCATTAAATCGTCGATGCCGGTACGAATGATCAAATTTTGGCCGATTGTAGAAAAGTCCATGGTAGGTGTGGCTCCATACTAGGGTGATGATAGGGGTGGCGCCAGAAAATTCAGGCGTTTGACAGTAAAAGAAGGCTTTAGGACATGCAAGAAGAAGTATTTTTTGTCTGCTGTTCGACCAACCGATTGACTTACAGGGTTCATTTCCTGCATAATGCCGCCCATGAGCTACCTTCAACCATCTCTCAAGGCTCTGCTTTGGGCAGGAGTCGCGATCTGTACCCTGACTTCCTGCATGGAAAATGAACAGAAAAAGCAGGAAAAGCTTACGCTGTTGCAGCAGCAAACCCAGGAGATGCTTCAGGAAATCAGCAGAATGGAAACAGAGGATGCCAAGGTTGTTCCTATTCCGAATTTGGAGACGCTTTCTCTGAGTTATGAAAAGGACATCCAGATTTTGAGCCGAAAGGAAAAGAATCTGGATAAATATATTGAAGCTCTGACTCTGCGCCGCGATGCGCTCCGTCTGAAACTGGAAGAGTTCCGTTCCAGCCACCCCATTGACTAATTTTAATCTCTCTCATCCCATGTCACGCAAGGAAAATTTACAGGAACGCTTCCTAGATAAACCATCGGAAAAACTGGCCGATCTGGAGGAAGAAATCGCAAGGCAGGATGCCGAAGCGGCTAAAATTAAACAGGAACGAGAGGAACAGAAGTCCAGCGATACCAAGTATGCTCCCAAGGACAACTTCTTCAAGGTGGACTTCCAGCCTGCTTCCGGCGGACAGACGATTGCTCGAAAATCTGTTGCTTCGACGGGGGCGTCCATAGCTTCAAGTTCTCCATCCGCAGTAGCTCCGACACCAGCTTCTCAGACTCCCGTGGCTGCACCTGTTCCCCCCTCTGCCTCTCGTGAGGAAGCGCCTGTCAGCAAGCAGGCTCCCGTCGAGGTGAAGAAAGAAGTAGTGCCAGCCGCCAGACAGGCTGAGCCTGTTGCCAAGCCAGCACCGGCTCCTGCCATTGAGCCGGAAGAGCTTTCTCCTCCCGTTATGGAGGAAGACGCACTCGCCGAGCAGGAAGAAGCCGCATCTATTGCCCCAGCCAGCTCCGGCTCCTCGATGTTTTTTTGGAACATCTGTATCATCATCGGTCTGGCTATGGTGGGTGGACTGGGATACATGCTTTATATGCAGAACCAATCGATGCCGGAGGATCTGTTGACTAAGGCTAAGAAAGATTTTGACCAGGTTCAGGTGCAATACAATAAGGCCAAACTGAACTCCTTCGATGTGGAAAAACGCCGCATTCGCAACAAGGCTTTGATTGAAAAAGGCGAAATGGCGACGATTCTCGAACAGAATGTCGATTTGAAGACCAAGAAGATTGAAGACATCGAACGCGAAATCCTGGGCGTTCGAGGGGAAATGCGTTCCTACTTCCAGAACTACAAGATGGCGACACGTCGGAAGGCTCGTAACCTTCATTTCGATACGATCATGACGACGAAGACAAAGAAGACCTATCTGGATGCGTCGGTTCAACGTGTGACGGATTCCTACGTGTCTATCGTCCATGCCGGCGGTGCTGTCCGTTTGGAACCTTCCGACCTTCCCGAAGCGCTTCAGAACCGCCTGGGTTTTGGTGATCCTCTTGGTCTGAAGTTGATGGATGCTGAAATTGCTCAGGAAAAGAAGGAGAAGGAATCAATTGATAAGTATCTTCCTGCTGCTCACAGCATCAAGGAGCGCCAAATGATGACCGAGCGCCTGACATCCATGCCTTCTGCTACGCAATCCAGTCAGAGCCAACAGCCTGTTTCTTCCTCGGCAGTGCAGCCTGTTGGTCAGCCTGCACCGGTACCTTCCAGCTCGATTGAACCGCCGTCGGGATTGCCTCGCGTTGATACATCGAACAAGAGTGTGGATGACAACTGGGTGCCCCCAGCTGCTCCGATGCCTTTCACTGAAGAGTAATTTCAGTGGGTTCTATCCTCCTTTGCAATCCAATTACCGGACAATCCCCTCACGGACGATGAGCTTAAGATCACAGTTGGAAGAACTGCTTCCCGAAATCCTGCCTACTGACCCGAAGGTGGCCATCAAGGGTACGGAGTTGATCCGCCTCGTCCGCATGCGTTTGGGGGGCGATTATTCCGATGCTTCCCTTCGCTACCATTTTTCCTTCATGGCGGCAGAGCCTGATTCAGCCATTGCGAAGGTGGAGCGTGGGCAGGGGTATTATCTGCGCGTTCCGTCCCGAGACAGGGATGCAGGGGTGTCTCCGCGTGGCCTTCTTCCCCTGTTTTTGGGGGAAAGCCAGACGGATATGGAGTCCATGAAGGCGCGTGCCCTGGCTCTCGTTGTTCGCCAGTATGATACGACAGGGCGGGGCGTTTTCGTGTTTGCACCTGGTGATTTTGGACCCTCCTGGAACAAGCCAGAATTGGCCGTTGTTGATTGGCCGGAAGGTGAGTGGGAAGGCTCTTCCCTCGTGTTTGACAAGAGCGGGCTGGAACGCAGGCGCATGGTGGGAGCTCCTGTGGTGGAGCTTCAAAGCGTTTGTGTGGCCTACATGCCGCAGGCTGATTCCCTGCGCAAGGAGTTTTTCCGTACCCTGTCCACGTCCTGCTGGGCGCAGGCGGGGGAACTGATCATCGTTGGAGAAATACCCGATGATGGTGAAGTGGCTGAACTGCGCCGTCTGGCAGCTGAGTTTGGCGTTGGCGTTGTGTGCATGGAAATTTCCGAAGAGCGCCTGGGGGAAATGCCGGGAGCGGAGGAGATTTTCCGTGCGGATGATGCGCATTGTGCTCTGTTGTTGGCGGGAATGGATCCTGTGCGTCTGGCTGCTGGCCGCTCCAAGCCGCGTGGCGCGGAGATGGGCGAAGTCGTAGGAGGCGAATTTGGGGCACTTTTTGACTGGATGGCGGCCTGCCTGGAGCGTGGTCGCGTCGAGGAATTTGAGTTTCGGGTATCCAGCTATTGATTTTATTTTCCGGCGTATTGATGCTGGGATGGTTGTCGTCTTTTGTGAAGATGCGGCACGAATGATCCCGTTTTGGACGGGATGACTCATGTGGTGAGATTATGTTGTATGTGGTGCCATCATTATGGCTATTCACATACAAGACTACGGAATGCTGGCCTCTGGGGCACATGGAGGCGGGATGATCCCGCTCCATGCCGGGGATGCATTGAGCCAGGGAGTAACGAGGCTGGCCTCAGGAGCGGCTGACGCCCTTGCCGGATCGGCTGTTTTGGCTGATAAAATCGAGAAGGTTAGAGAACTGGGCGAACGGGCTGAACTCAGAAAAGGCCTGGAGCGTTTCCATGAGGAAACGATGAACGGCTTCCGAAACCGAAACGATTATGAAAATTTCGCTCGAGATTGGGATGATGCTGTGGCGACGAAGTTGCCAGGGTATCTGCCAGACGATTTGAGCAGTTCCATGCGCAGCGATTTATCTGAGGCTATCCGGGAATTGAAAACGGCTGGTGGCATTCAGGTTCGTGAACTGGCTCATTTGGGCATGGTCGATCGAGCACGTTCATCGTGGAAATCCGGAGTGGAAGATGCGGCACGCCGCGGAAATGGCAGGGCTCTGGATAAAGGGCTTGAGGAAGGCAGCGGGGTGTTCATACCTGTTTCAGAGGTAGAATCCTTCAAGCGGGAACTTTTGCAACATGGTGAGGATGCAGCCATTGAACGGGAAAGCCTAGCCAATCCCATCATCTCCATTCGGGAATTGGACGAGAAACGCCATCCTTTCTCCGGGAGAGAAGACAAAAGCTTGGATTTGAAAGCGAAATGCGCTGAGCAGGCGCTCGTCACCCGGGAACATTTGGGGGAATTTTATGCCAGCCAATTGGCCAAGGGCAATCCTCTGGATGCACAAAGCATCTACAATGCCGAAAAGAGAATGTTTTTGACGCCGGAACAGGCGCGAGCTCTTCTTGATGGAGAAGCGCAAAAAAGGCGCGAAATGATGGGGGGAATTCGTTTCCGGGTTTCAGAAGCGAATTTGTGCGAATGGCGAAGGAGGATTGACGAACGGAATGTTTCGCGCGAAGGCGAGGCTGGGTTCCTGATTTCACTGGCGACGGCTGGGCTGCCCCAACGTGATTTTTCTTTTTTATATGATCGCTTCAAGAAGACAGCCGAGGTGGAGCCTGAGCTCCGCAAGTACATGTCCCGTGAATTGAATGCGATGTACAGGAACGGTCTTTGGGGAGCTCCCGGTGATGAAGTTACCTGCAAGGCGTGGAGGTACATGCAGGATAAGGTGATGGATGCCGTCGCACAGGACCCCTCCCGGGTCTCGCGTGATAAGGTAAATGAATTGATCTCGAGCGAACGGAAGAAACTGGGCTCAGCATGGGTGGACTTTGCTTCCATGCAGGCCAGGAAGAGTAACACAAGCGGGGCAGCCCCGAGCAACTAAACAAACAGGATATGAATACGAATGAATGGAATGAAGGTGACGTGGCTCAGCAGGCCTTTGCCAATGAGCAGGACAAGCATGAAATAGAACGCGATCATTACTGGGGCAAGGTGTTGACAGGCAATGTAGCCACGGTACCACAGGATGTCCGCGAAGCCTCCGGCTTCGCCTTGCCTGCCAATGATGATGAAGAAGAGCGTGTAGCGGGTAGCATCGTCCGGTCCTGGGTGGTGGACCACACGCCGCACACGCGGGAGGATGTCATGTCAAACTGGGGGGAAATCCGCCGAGAGATGTCCGAGAACATGAAAGCCGGCGAGTCTGATCGGGAGTTATTCTACGCCTTGTCTGCCAAGGCTCAGACGAAACGCAAAGACAGACAGCAACTTGAATCACTCTATGGCAAAGCCTACGAACAGGCATTGCAAAGCTCTGACGGGGCGGACGAAGAACAACTCCGAAACTGGAAATCCACCCTGCCTGAGGCCTTGCAGGATGCCGCCGACACGGTTATCCGCCGCGGGTTGCACGAAGGGGGCGACGATCGACGGCGTCTGGCTTCGTCGGCGGAGAATGTGTGGATGGGTATGAAAAGCTTCATGCGTTACGAAGGAAAGGATGTCGATGAGGAGGAGAAAGATGAAGGCATGCTCGCGAAGCTTGCCTACAATCCACTGATGCGTGCCTTGTGGCACACTCCCGATATGGGAAAGGCGACGGAGGCTCTGCAAGTTCTCAGCGAGGAGGACAGAGCGAAGGTTTATAGCATGCTTGCTCCCAGGATGAAGGAACGCGGATCGTTGGAAGAAGGGATCACTCGCTCTATCAATCGCGGCCTGATGAATACGGCTTACAATGTGTATCTGGCGAAGATGAACTCCGATGCCCTCTTCCTGATGAATCGCAAGGATTCGTTTGGGGTGAGCCTCCCTGGGCTGGGGGAGAAGCTTGAAAAGGATGGAATGGCTATTGCGGAAAAAGCCCGTTTGTTCAACGAGTTGAGAACAGTGACGCAGGAAGGAATGTTCCCCGTCCATATACGCGATGCGAGATGGATTGACGACATGCTGGTCGATGGAGCATATGCGGCCGCGCCTGCTGCTCTGGCTTTTACGGGTGGGACTGGCATCGGATTGTTGTCTGTTGCAGAAACTGGGCGTCATATGGGAGATGCCCGCGTCATGAATCCAGATGGCGATTACTCCGCGCAGATGCAAGGGGCAGTCGGTTCTGGCATTGCGAGTGCCCTCCTGTCGCTGGGGATGACAAAGCTGGGACAAAAGGTAGCCGAATCGGCATTTCGCACTTTCAAATCGGTTCGTGGTACATCTTCTCTGACTGGCGGGCTCCGAACGCTGGGTGCAGGGGGGACTCATCTATCTGCCGATACGGGCATGATGATTGCAGAAAATAAACTTCAGGAAGTCGTGCAATACGGAGGCCAGGAAGCTGCTGCTTTGGCATCGGATCAAGAATCCGGCGTTCCCTGGGAAGAATGGAAAGAACGTAATTTATCGCCGGAAGCACAAATTAAAGAAGCGGCTACTATGTTTCCATATATTCTTCTGGGGGCAGGTAAACTTGGCTTGCAACATTTTAGAAATCCCAATGCATTGATGGACAACAGAAAAGCTCTTCGGATGCTTGATGTTCAAGAAAAAATTGCTGAAAAAATTAGAGGTGAGACAAACGTTCAGGCTCAAACTGTCATGTTGAAACATGCACTTGAATCCCGTCCGGTTTGGGGAACTGTGTTTCTTGGCAAAAAAGCTCATGAATGGGCTCGTTTGTTGGAAAACCCAAACCACCCTCTCTTTTCATCAGTCGAAGAAGTTAGAGACTTTATGGACATGGCCCCGTCCACGGTTGAAAAACCATGGAAACCGGAGGGTAAACTCGCCGAAGCCTGGTACGACAGCCACCAATCGCCTGATGGAGTCATGGCAGCCCAAGTTGCCAGAGATCGTTGGACGATGCGAGCCGGCTTGCCGGATGTCGTATCCGGTCTCAACAGGAAAGACTATTTGCCATCGGCCGATGAACGATCGCTAACGGACTGGTTCCGCCGCGAATTGGAAAATGAGCAGAGAAATCTTTCCATCATCAATGCGTCGATGGAGTCATCGGTCGTACCTCCCGCATTGCGAGAGGGCGGGGGGTATCACCCCGATTTACAGAAAGCCCGGTTGGCATTCCTGAACCAGCAAACAAAGTCGCTCGTTAAAAATGCCTACCGATTGCTCTTGCTGAAATACCCTGATCCGGATTCATCTCCCGACTCCGCGATCCGTACTCCGGAAGAATGGGATGCCTGCACAGAGAAGATGAATACCCTCCTCAAGACTATTGTCTTTGATGGTGCCCTGCAATTCGCAGATGGCGAGTCGGCTTCCCGCGTTGATCACGACCTGACCTGGAAGTTCTGGAGAAGCTGGTTGGAAGAGGCTTCCCCTGGTCAAACACAGGAGGCTATGACGTGGCTGGAGGAAATCCAGCGTAAGTGCCCGCCTGAGTACCGCCGAAAGCTGGGTGTTTTGGAGGGAGTTGACACTTCCGTCCAATTGTCTGGAGAACAACTGGCAGATTACCTCATCAGAGCTGAGGATTGGGCTGCCTCCGTACCATCCGTCGTTCGGGAGATGATGCCGGAGAGATGGAAATCATTGAATCGCGTATCGTGGTCATTGAAGGCACAGGCTCGCACCTTGAGAGAAGTGATCCCCGGTCTGCATGACTTCGACCTCACGGTGGCGCGTGGCAAATTGCCCCGCGATGGGTTTATGGATCTGGCTTTCCGAGAATTACAACTGGAGCCGGACAAGGTGCAGCAGGACTATATGAGTTCGTCAATTGCTCCTGGCAAGGAGAAGATGAACCTCTACAACCACTACGCCTTCATGCGTCCTGCACTGGATTATCTGGAAATTTTGTCTCCCGGTTCCATCATGTCAACAACCGGAGCCGACAAGAGAAAGTATTGGAGAGTCAAGTACCCGGATGGGAATTTGTCTCCCTGGCATATCGAGATGGCTAACGCCACCAGGGATCTTGCGGCGCACCTTGCTATCATGTTTTCCCCAACGGGAGGAAGCAAATGGGACATGTCGCGCCAGTGGGCCCATTTTGCCGTGGAGGAAGGCAAGGTGTTTCGCATGGACGACTTCAATGTGATTCGCCTGAAGGATTTGACGGTCAAGGGAAGTTTGTATGAGCAACTCACAGCTCATACCGTGGCGGAACTTGTCGAGGCTGGTTATGGGCATCGCTCGTTCCGTTCTCCCGGTGAAAAGATTATTATCGCACCGGAAAACATGGGAACCCGTACCGACGTCCTAAGCAAATCACTGGAGAAAGTGCGCAAGGAAGTGTACAGAAAGTACGTTGGCCCCGTGCGCGATATGGGCTGTGCCGCAGCCAATGGCATGGGCTTTGGTGCCGATGGCATCCTCTGGAACAATATTGTGCTCTACGACCATTTCTCTCCTCTGGCGATGATCGAAGACAAGGCGGAAGTCGTCTGGAGCCGTTTGCTTGCCACGGGTCAGCTTCCTGTGGATGAGGGGTGCAGGCTTCTTGTCCAGTGTGGCAGAACGGTGATTCCAGAGGCTGAGTTTGCGCGCAATGCCCACCTGTTGGTGGAAGAATTGTCGCAGTTGTCCAAGGAATACTATATGGCGAACATGGACCATGCCAGCGTGCCGAAATCGGTGCCGATGTGGATCAAATACACGGCAATGCGCCCGTTTCCCGTTAAAAATGAAATGGAGACTCTCGCTGCGTCTATTGAAAAATTGGCGTCTGTACCCGATAACAAGCTCACTCCATCCCAGAAGGCAAAGCTGCAACGCTGGGCACTAGCCATGGATACCGAGGAGATCCGACGATTGACGGAATCCTCCAAAAAGCGCGATTGGGAGAAGGAAAAAATTCCGGCTTTTTTTGCCAACATGATTGCCGATTCCACCGGGATGAACAATTTTGTCCGTTCGGAACGCATCTGGGCTATGGACGGGATGAGCAGCAATTCCCTGTTGAATGTTCTGGCAGAAGGCTACCGTGATGTAACGGGGAGGGAATTCCACTATTACCCGACCATGGAAAGATACGTCCATGCCGTGCATGACAACAGGCTCGCGGATATTCTCCCCGAGCATATCCTCAATGACTTGGTAGAGCGAATTAATGAATTGCCCTCCCTGCCCAAAAAAATGATCAAGAGGCGTTTGCTTCACAGTGAAATGCTCATGCAGAACCTGAGTACCCAGTTGATTCTCCATCCGGAACTGGCCTTCTGGAAATCGCGCAGTGATGGAACCTATGCGAACCTGAAGGCATTAGGTGATGCCGAAGCCTCTTTCCCAAAGTTGGAGCCAGGAGGATGGAATACCCCCGTCCGGGGCAAGAAGGTAACCAGCGGGTACGGTCCGCGTGTCGCCAAGGATTATACTCTGGAAGTTACCACATCTTTGCCGTGGTGGATGAGGAAATCGATGCCTATCATGTCCGCCTTCCATACTCTTGAATTGATTCGTGAGGATTTTGCCAATCGTCCCATCCCCACGTCGGGCGGTATTGTCTGGAGGGATCGCTTGTTCCACCCTGTGGGTGAGGCTCGTCCTGATGGGGTCAGTCCGGATTGGGAGTCTCGCCCCTTGTTTGGCGACCTGCCTGTCCACGGGAGCAAGCTGCCAGCGGGTGCTATGATAGGGGGCGTTGAGGTGCCTGATGTTGGTAGTCTTACGGTCTCTCTGTTAAATGAGTCACTGGGGAATATGTGTCTGTTCCGTGATCCGCAGGATGCCCGGCATACGGTGCGTCTCATGCCGGGAATTCCTCATTCTCCCTTGCCGGAAGCCAGAGCTCCCTTTGTAGTGCATCAGTACCACGGCGTGTTTCTCGACAGGGATGGCAACCCGGTTTTACCGGAAAACATGGGGAGGAGTTATATCCCCCTGGAGTGTTTCCGTGGTCCTGAGATGGATATCTCGGTCAATCGTGCCGATATGGACATCTTGAGCAACACGGTTTTCCACCATTATCTGGAGGAACTCGGTGATATTTCTCTCCACCAGAGACGCTGGTGGAATCCGGGAGAGGGCAACAGTTCCTACCAGGAAGCCGTCATCCGTCTCCATGAGGAACTTGGCGTTGGACGGTCGGTCGAGCAAGGGCGTATGGCGGTGGATGATCCCCGATACATTCAGATGCTCCGCATGATTATGCCGCTGATCCATAAACCTGGGTATTTGTATTCGTTCGACCAGTGCGAAGGAAGCAACCACCAGTCGGCCATTGAAGAGGGCTTGACCTTGCGCCAGCTCTTTTTGGACAACCCCTTGAATATGCAACGATGAAAGATCAGGAAAAACAGGAACTACTCGCCGCATGGCATGATCGCCTCGCCGATCAGCAATGGAGACTCGAACACCTCTACTGGATCGAGAACAAGACGGGCAATTTGCAACGTTTTCGCATGAATGCGGCTCAGCGCAGGCTTCATGCCAATCTATGGTTCCGCAACGATATTCTGAAGGCCAGGCAATTGGGAATCTCCACTTACGCGGCCTTACTGATGCTGGACATGTGCCTGTTTCGAGGCAATTTCCATTGCGGCATTATCGATAAAACGCTGCCCGATGCACGGCAGAAGCTCTCCAAGATTCGTTTTGCCTGGGATCATCTCGACTACATGCCTCCGGGCGGAGGAGAGGAGGACTTGCTCTTCTCAAGGCTGGGAGCATGTGTGAAGGAGCGAACGGGCGTCCCCGGCAAGGGAGGCTGGAAACTTCCGATCGATACGCGCACTGAACTCGGGCTGAGCAACGGTAGCGACATCCGCATTGGAACCAACTTGCGCGGGGGGACGATTCAGTTCCTCCACGTCTCAGAGTTGGCGCATGTCTCGGTACATGCTCCATGGCGGGCCCGGGATATACGGACGGGAGCGATCAATACGGTACCATCCGGAGGTTACATCCTCAAGGAAAGCACGCATGAAGGCGGTCGTTTTGGTGTCAATTATGAACTGACGTGCCAGGCGATGGAAAACAATGGCAAGGGGGAGTTGTCTCCTCTGGACTTCAGGTTTTTCTTCTTCAGCTGGTTTGACCACGAAGGCTACTCCCTGCCGGGAAGGGAACGCTGGAGCAGGGAACTAGATGCCTATTTTGCCGAACTGGAACTCAAGCATGGCATTCATCTTGAGCCCGACAAAAAGCGTTGGTATGCCCGCATGAACCGTGTGATGGGGCATGCGATGAAGCAGGAATACCCCAGCACTCCACAGGAGGCTTTCCTGTCGGGCGAGGAAGGCAGCATTTACGGATCTGTGATAACTGCTGCCCGTGAGCGCGGACAAGTGGGCGTTTCAATTCCCGTGGAGCCGGATGCCCCTTTGTTCACATCGTGGGATTTGGGGCTGAGCGACCACACGGCCATTTGGCTTGTCCAGATGGTCGGTTCTAGGCTTTATTGGCTGGATCACTACGCTTGCAACCAGCAGGGAATTGCCCACTATGCAGGCAGAATAAAGAAATGGGAGGCCAACTATGGAATGATTACCTGGCACTTCCTTCCGCATGACGCCGCCAAACGCGACGCCCACGGGCAATCCTACGTCGAAAACCTGGCGAAGGAAGGAATCGATCGCGTTCGCGTCGTGCCTCGGACACCGGACATCTGGATGGGAATCAATGCTCTGAGAGAGCTCTTGCAATCGAGCTTCTTCCATGAAAGGACGCTGGCTCGTCCAGTCAATCCGAAAGGGGAATCGGAACCCTCCGCACTAGAACATCTGGAGCTCTACCACACGCGCCCTCCGGGAGCCTCCGGAAACCTGCGTGAAGAGCCAGTGCACGACGAACATTCCCATACATCGGATGCCGCCCGGACACTGGCCGAGGCCTGGAACCATGGTTTCCTCTCGTCCGTACCCGATGCCAAAGTTGGCAAACGCCGAGCGAGGATGCAATAATCCTTGAATATGGAATAGCCGCACCTTGGTAGAAGGTGCGGCTGTTGGCGTTTGAAAAGATAGGCTATTTCACACAAGGCCAAACGACGCCTATGGGGTCGAATGGAGGGCGAATACCCTTATTGGAGGCGGGATCAGGCAGGGCATAGTTGGTGCGGAAGAGGGGCAGAATCGGGTTACCATCCTTGTCTTTCTTCACATCTGTGGCACCCATTTCCTCAATCAGCAGGAAAGCTGAGAACCCGCCGCCGGGGACTTCCGAGATCAGGATTTCAATGGGATAGACTTCATTGGCTGTGACGGTGAACTCGGTTCCGGCAGCCATTCCATTGAGGCGTTCGTTGTAGTGCCCCATCGTACTGTACTTGTAGAATTTGGCAGGGATCTTATAGACACCAGCTCGGGTAATCTGGCGTTTGAGCGGGTCATCCTTCCTGGAACCATCCATGACTTTGAAGTTCTTTCCATTGGCCATATAGAGTCCCAGCGTGGCGTAGGAGTAGCCGTGGTCGAAGACTTCCTTGCCGTTGAGGCGAACGGTGATCGTGTCGTCAGCCATGCCGACGAAGCGAAATGTGCCGGATTTTGGGGCAACAACCTTGCCTCGATAGATGGCAATCCAGTGGCTGGGGTTGACCTTGTCTTCACAGCCGTAGGCCTTGGGCGCTTCGGTGGCATTTCTGTGGGAAATGAAAATGTGCGAGTTATAGAGCTTCTTCGGTGCGCGGAAGTATTTTGCCAGCGTACTTTCCTTCCATCCGGAATCGACAAATTTTTTCATGAGTTCGTAATGTTCCGGGTCGGTAATTTTGAGGGGCTGTCCGGACGAAGTTTGTTTCAGATCGTAGAAACTTCCCTCCAGTGAACTGCCGCCGGGTTTGTCGGAACCGAAACCTCCGCCTTCAGCTCCGAGGTCGTCACCGACTCCTGCTCCAAAATCGACTCCGAGTTCCAGGCTTTGCCCGAGATCGGAAACATCTGGTGTGTCAATGTCAACCGAAGCAATGGCGACATCGCTAACGGTGTTGGAGGTGATGACGCTGGCGTGGTTTTGGACAGAGGCGGAAGGACGCGTCGTAACGCGTTCCGGCGTTACTGGAGAATCGTTGGGCGGTCCGTCTTCATTGGGGGGAACATAGGCCACGATTTCTGGAACCTCAGGATTGGCGACAACAATTGCTATTGTATAAAGAAGCAAACCAAAGAGAAGAGTACCTAAAACAGCAGTGGATAATGCTGTGAACAGACTACGCTTCTGCTGCGAACGGTACGCCTTATCGGCGTCCTCCGTCATGCTAATGTGGAGACTCATAGAGAAGAAAAGGGAAAAAGATTACCGCAACTATAGAGATTTTTTAGCAGGCATCAAGTTACAAAATGTGGAAAAGTCATTTCTCAAGGCTTGGCTAGAACGGAAGTGGCTGAGGCGGTTATCAATTCATTTGGCATCAGATCATTATTCCTATTGCGAGGAAGAGGCTACAGGATCGAAGATTGCAACCCATAAAATAATTAAAAATCATAACATACTAAATTTATTAACAATTTTCATTGCCATGTATTGTTATATTCTGTTGTTTTTAAAACACAATAATGATTATTATTTCTCGCTTTCTGAATCGCATAAAATGTGATATAGAATATGATTTTTTCATTTGACTTTCAATATGTTGTTTTGTTGTTTTGTTGTGATTTCTCATGGAAAAATTGTCATTCTGTTGTTTGTTGTCGTATGTTGTTTGAAAAATACAATTTGATTATTGGTTGATGAGTTGTTAATGTTTTATTTTCTGAGACATACAAACGTCATTTTTTCTTCTGAAATACAAAAATCTATATGAAACCTAGAAATTTGAACCAACTTCTGCTACTTGTAACCATGAGTACAGCGAGCATGACTTCTCTTTTTGCCGCTGATACGATCTACGATGCACAAGATGCGCAAAAGCTGAACACAGATCTTGCTTTGAGTATTTTGGGTAACCAGGTTTATCGGAATGGCAATACTGTGATTTCTCTGGATGGGGCTTCTATGTATCGTCTTTCGGTAAGTGGCAGTACGAGTCAGGAAAACCTTTTGTTTGACGAAAACAAGACGGGTGTCAATGGAACATTTGCTTCGTTTGAATCCCTGAAGACATTGATTTTTCAAAATCACACAAATTCTGCGATAGCAATCAGTACGCAGGACTACGTCACGCGCCGTTCATTAGGGCTTGAGATCAAGAATATCGACTATGTCGAAGTCTCAGGAAATGGTACTTCGGGTAATGCCACTGGGGGAGCGATCAATGTGACTAACGGCAGTGCCTACATACATGATGTTAATACATTCTTGCTTAACAATAATTCTGGTATGTATAATGGTGGTGCTCTGATCGTTTCAGGTGATCTTTTATTCTATAATGTCCGTTTTCTGCAGGCCAACAACAACATTCTGAAAGAAGGGACGAATGGCGCCGAAGAAGGTGGTGCTATCGGGTTGGCCAACTCGGATCATGGAACATCAACTCGTTTCCTGAACAATGGAAAAATTGAATTCAGTGGTAATCAAGCAATCGCAGGAAAAATGGCTCAACATTCTGGAGGTGGTGCCATTCATGCACGTTGTGAGCTCTCTTTCATGGGAAATGGAGATGTAGGATTTTATGACAACATTGCCGATGACCGAGCTGCGACATCTCCTCAGTACCGAGCTCTTGGCGGAGCAATCCGTGTGTTGAACCGGGTTGCCATGGTGAATCCTCCCAACGATGTTGAATCCCACAGAGTCGATTTTTCTGCTGATAGAGGAAATATTGAGTTTAAAGGCAACAGGGTCTATAATAAAAGAAGCTGGGGAGATTTACCTCGAATGAGCAGTGTCGCGGCACAGGCCCACCAATTCAATGTTCGTGCTCAGGACGGGAATGAAGTCAGATTCTATGACCCGATCGATGTAAGCATAGTTACCGCTCACGGCACTGCTTCCTCTGCAGATCTGGACGCCATTTACTTCAATGCTCCTGAAACTGATACAAAAATAGTGAATTCTGTGTATAACGGTGTAGCACCCACGTTTACTGGAACGATCCTCTTTTCGGGTGAATTCACGGAAGATATCATCATTCAGGCTCCCGATGAAAGCGATGATGACTTTGCTTATCGCCTCTTCTATTCTCGGTATAACCAATTGAATGGCGACCTTTACCTGGAAGGTGGCACCTTGGTTATAGAACACCGAGCTGTGGTTGGCTTGATTATGGAAGGGTTCCATTACACGACTTATGCTCCAATGGATCCAGAGGGCAAGATTGTTTATTACCCGACCATAGCAGAAAGAAAACAGAATTTTAACGAAGGAGCCATCCAGCTCACGACGGGTGGCACAATTATGGGCCCCAACGTGAATATTGGCGGCTCCGTTGTGTGGCGGTCGGATGGCTCAGGACATTTGATTTCCCGCACGATTGACTGGTCGCAAGGTGCCGTTCACGACTTCGACTACAGCCTGAAAAAGGCCATTTCACCCGTGATGGGGGCGGATGGCTATGCCTTGATCGACAATGGTGTGATTGCCTATGCCAATACTCTCGTCCTTGGCGGTGAGATCAAGGTAGCGGACGATAGCAGAACATATGCCAATGCAAACTGGAAGGGCAACAAGAAGTTCCTCGTGGTCAATGATATTAAGGCTTCCCGCGATGGAAACGACTTCGATGGAATTCTTACTACAATTACCAATAGTCCCGTGGTCAACAGTCCCTATACCTACAAGGGGACATGGTCACTCCAGTGGGAAGATGATGAACTTTATGCCCTGTGGACATACCTGGGAAGCGACGAGAATGAAGGCGAAGGAGAAAACGGCGGTGATAATGGAGAAGATAAAGGCGATATCGAAGAAGTAGATCCCGAATTCATAGGTGACCTCGCCGAAAACTCTCTCTGGATGACGGGCAGTAACATGAAGTCCATCAGCCGTATGAACCACCGCCAGATGGGTATCTCCCGCCTGTACGATCGCAGATGTAGCAACTTCTGGCTCGAAGGCATCGGTGACTTCATCAATCAGGGCAACAAGGGCAAAATCGACGGCTTTGACTACAATGGCGGTGGTTACGCCGTGGGCTATGATACACGTATGTGCCCGGATTCTTCGCTGGCAGGCATCAGCTTTGGTCAGATTGCCGGTACAGGCAAGAATCGTCGCGGCTCGGGTTCCATCGATCAAAACACGCTTATGGGCAACATCTACGGCGGTTACATCAAAGAAATCAATGACAGATTGATCTACAGCCTCACGGGCACTGCAGGTTTCGGCCGTTCCCACAACAAGATGCACACGGTATTCACTTCGGGAGACAACACGTATGCTAACTGGAACAATGATGCCTGGCTGGTCGATGTGGTCTCCACCTGGGACTACAAATGGGATAAAAACTGGACGGTGTCTCCCTTCATCGGACTGGAGTTCTCTCGTGCGTCTCACGGTACCTTCACGGAATGGGGGGCAGAAAATTATCGCCGCAATTTTTACTCAGCTGACATGAGTTATCTGAGAATGCCAGTCGGTTTGACCTTCAAACATCTGGAACAATACTCCAACCAGAAATTCTGGGTCAACAGCCTTTCTTTGAGCTATTTACCCGATGTTTACCGCAATGATCCCGATGGCAAAGGCAATGCCGTGATCAATGATTTTTT
Source organism: uncultured Akkermansia sp. (assembly GCA_964448375.1). Classification (GTDB taxonomy): domain Bacteria; phylum Verrucomicrobiota; class Verrucomicrobiia; order Verrucomicrobiales; family Akkermansiaceae; genus Akkermansia. Next base: position 35,908 of record CAYVAI010000021.1, on the reverse strand, counting down.
GTGGGATGTGAAGTCCGCTAGCCCGTCGAGGAATGCTCTGCGTGTCGAACTGAATAGTTACTACCGCTTTGCCGAAAGGTGGGGCGTGTACGCGGGTTATTCCTTGGAAGCCCGCTCGGGTTCAACTTACCAACAAGTCAACCTTGGTGTGAATACTACCTTCTAAAATCAATTCCTTTTGAGTGAATTAACCAAGCCTCGTTGCCTGATGAAGGCGGCGGGGCTTGGTTACATAAAAGGGGTACGAAGGATCACGCTTCAGACGTGATGCAGAGTTCGGAGAATAGGTGTAGATATTCATGCATGGGATTTGAACCAGTCAGTGCTACTGCAGCAGTAGTAGCAGCTTCACAGTTGGCGGGAGGCGTAACATCGGCGCTCTCTCAGTTTCAGGGGACAAAATCCGCAAGGGTCATCGGAAAGGCTAATGCGGAGAATTTGTCCAATCAGGCGCGTTTATCCATGGATGAACAGCGCGAAAACACGTCCCGTCTCAGGGACAACGCCACGCAGGCCATGGGGCAGGTGCATGCGGATGTTGGCAGAAGCGGTTTGGCAACTGAGGGCTCGGTTGCCGTCAGGGAACAAGCCGTTGCCAACAGACTTGAGACGGAAATTCGCGACCAGGCGAGACAGTCGCTCCTCAAAGCTCAGGAATTGAACCATCAGGGGCAGCTGGACGCATGGGAGGGAAATGTAAAATCCCGGGGGCAGAAACTGTCAGCCATGGGATCGCTGCTCGGCAGTTTCGGGAATGCAGCTTCGACTTTATCGAAATAGGGCTGTCTATTCCCAATCCCCCACATGGAAGAGGAAGACAAGGAGGCCGGTACCCGGGACGACGGGGTGCCGGCCTCCAAATTTTGGGGAAAGGGAGAGGGTTGACAGTTGAAATATGTCTGTTAGACTGACAGACATATATGGAAAATATGTCTCCGACGCAGCAAAATACGCAACGCAGGATTGTAGAAGCTGCGATTGAATTGATGAGCGAAAGAGGATTCCACCGGGTAAGTGTTCAGGAGGTTGGCGAGAAGGCCGGGATTTGTGAAAAAACGGTTTTCCGTTATTTTGCAACGAAGAAATCCCTGCTTGATGCCATTATCAAGTATCGCGAGTACGCGAGTGAATTGAAGGAAGTATTCGAGAGAAAGCGGACGTGGGATCTGGACAGGGATTTGCGTCTGGCTGCCCGATTGTACTTCGAGGCAACCAAGAGCAAGAGAAACGCCTTTCGGGCGTACCTGAGCGCACTGGACTCCGTGGATACGAACGGGGATGATTATGTAAGAAATTCCCGGGAGTTGAATGCCTTTTTGCTCGATTACCTGGTTACCATGCAGGATCGAGGTAAAGTGAAACCGGGAGATGCCGTCACAATGGTGCAGGCATTCGTCAATACCTTACACGGGTATATGCTCATGTACTGCCTGAATGATGATGAAAAGGTGTGGAAGATGAAGGTGGCTTCAATGAAGTGGACGATAGATATGTTCGTGCAGGCCTATTCTTCTTCATCAGCTACTTCCAACTTGATTGCAGAATGAGCAAGCACTTGAAGGCCGTTACGCTGGCTAGCATGGCTTTGGTGGCAGGTGGCGGTATTGCATGGGGAATCTGGCATATCCGCGAAAGGCATAGCCTGACGACGGATGATTCGCGCGTGGAGGCGAGCATCGTTGCCGTGGGATCGAAGCTGGCGGATCGCATTGTGAGCGTCGATGTGCAGGAGGGAGACACCGTTTGTCCGGGGCAGACGCTTGCCCATCTGGATGAGCGCAGTATCCGTGCCCGCGTGTTGGCAGCTCAGTCGAAGGTCAATTTGAAACAGGCTCGCTACGATGAAATGATGGCGGGCTTTCGGTCGCAGGAAATCGAGTCCCAGCGAGCCAAAACAGCTCAGGCATCGTCTCATATGGAACATGCCCGGCGCGATTACGAACGCATTGAAAAACTCGTTGAAGCTCATGCTGGCATCAGTTCGGCAGATCGTGACGCCGTCCATTCTACCTTCCTGGCTGCCCAGGCCGTGGAGAAAGCGGAGCGCGAGAACCTGGCTCTGAAGATTGAGGGGTACCGCGACGAGGAAAAACGTTCGGCGCTGGCAGAGCTGGAGGCAGCCCGCGCCGAGTTGCAGGAATTGGAGGTGTTAAGCGAGGAGTGCGTCATCAAATCTCCCGTGGATGGAGTTGTTGCTCGTAAGCTGGTGAACCAGGGGGAACTGGTCAGCGTTGGGCAGAAGTTGTTTTCCCTCGTGGACAATCGCGACATCTGGCTGAATATTCGTGTGGAGGAAACCAAAATAGGTCGCATTCACGTGGGGCAGGATGTCAGCTTTACCCTGGACGGATATAACGGAAAGAGTTTTCACGGGAAGGTATATGAGGTTGGAGCGACAACCTGTGCGACGTTTTCCCTGATCTCGACTGAAAATGTCAGCGGCTACTTTACGAAAGTGATGCAGAGGTTCCCCATCAAGGTCAGGCTGCCGGAGGATGTTCCGGGAGTCGTTTTCCGTCCGGGAATGCAGGGGACGGCTAAAATCGACCTTTGAATCAGAGCGTTATGGGCAATCCTCTTCAGATGCAACAATCGCCGAAGCTTCACGCTCGGCTTCTGGTCGCGATGGCTTTTGCCTGTGCGATGCTGACCTTTTTGAATATGGGATGCATCGTGGCGGCAACGCCGGATTTGTCCGGAACTTTCGTTGTGGGCACTCTGGATGTGTCGTGGTCGGGCGCCGCATGCCCCTTGGGAACGGCTTTGTCTTTTACTGGAGCTGCCTACCTGTGGTCACGCATTGGGTTGAGGCGATCCTTGCGCTTTGGGTTGCTTCTTGTGGCAGGCGGGTCGCTGGCTGCCTGGGTGGCAGATCACTTTTTGATCATGATTGCGGCGAGATTCCTGCAAGGTGCTGGCGGCGGCCTGGCACTGGTCTATGGATCAGGGTTGATCAATGTGGCTCTGCCGCCCGAGAACAGGAAGTGGACTATGGATTTGCGGATCTGTTCCATTGGGGCGACATCCTGCCTTAGCCCTATTGTGGGCTGCTTCCTGGTGCAGTATTGGAGCTGGCGCGGCCTGTTCGTAGTTGTTGGAGGGATTGCCTTAGTATTGCTTGTGATGACGAGTCTGCTGGTTCCCAACCAGAAGGTACCCAAGAGTGGAAAATTCGACTGGTTTTCCTTTCTTTCCCTGGGGGTGGGATGTGTGTGCATCCTGATGGTCATCATCTACTGTGAAATTGATGGTTGGACGGCTCCGAATGTACTGGCGTGGATGTATGGTGGATTCTGCTCCTTTGTGTTGCTGGTCATTTCCTGCCTGACGCATGCGAATCCATTGCTGGATTTCAGGGTTCTTGCCAATTGGCGGTTCACCTTCGGATTGCTTGCTTCCCTGTGCAATATCTTCTGTATTTGCTGGCTGAGAGCCGGAACGGTGCAGTATATGCGTAACGTTATGAACTATGAGCCGACCATGATTGCATGTGTGTTTGTGGTGTTGGCGGGAGGATTCTTTGCCGGGATGGCTCTGGTTCTGCCTCTCATGCAACGTGGCTTGCTGGCTTTGCGGGTGGGGATGATGGCGGGATTGCTGGGGCTGGGTGGGTCTGCATTTTTTCTGGCGCGTCTGGATGCTGGGTGTTCCTGGCTGGATATTGCATGGCCGCTGGGGATATTCGGTGTTGGCTATGCCTTTTGCATCAATATCGCGACGCCGCTTGCCCTGCGCGGAGTACCCGAGAGGTCTCTGGGGGCGTCGGGGAAAACGCTCAATACGCTTCGTTACGTGTTTATTTCCATGTACGTCAGCAGTGTCAGTACTGTGTTGGCCCACGTGAAAGAGAATTACCACTTTGCAGTGGCCGAGCATGTACAGGATGATGCACCCGGCACGGTGTCTACACTGGATATGTGGCAAAACCATTTTTCCTCGACAGGGGTAACATCGTCCGAGGTTTATGCGGATGTCAGTGCCATGGTGCAGAAGGCAGTTGCACTGCAAAGCCAGGTGTTCTCCACCGATTTTTTTTATTTGTGCGCCATGATGGTAGGAGCGGCGGGCATATTATTTGCCCTGTTCTGCATTAAAGTAAAACAGGAAGGAACAAATCATTGATGATATCGGGATCCATGCGTTTATTCTTCTCGCCGCTCGTGCTGGCGGGAATCGGGTTTATATTATGCTCCTGCGGAGGACCAGCAGCCTTTGAGCGGCCTTTGATGGATTTGCCCCAGGGGATGCCTCCCGGAGGGGAGGGCAGGGAAAGTCCATCTCCGGTTGCCTCGGGGTGGTGGAAGATATTTCAGGATCCGGTGTTGAACCGCCTGGAGGAACAGGCCATCGTTCGCAATCGCGATTTGATCCGGGCTGCCGCATTGGTTGACCGTGCAGCGGCCATGGCGAACGAAGCAGGGGCTTCTCTGTCTCCGCAGCTTGGTATGAGCGCCATGGGCAAGAAGCAGGAACTGACGCGAGGGCAAAGCTACACTCAAAACCTGACGTACCGGGGCAGGGATGTGTGGGAGATGTCCGGCGTGTTGTCTTACGAAGTCGATCTGTGGGGGAAAATCCGTTCCCGTTCGGAAGCGGCCAATGCAGAACTCCTGGCTTCTGCGGAGGCTCGGGACGCCGTGTTTCTGCGCCTGACGGGCGAGGTGGCTTCGGCGTATGTCGATCTGAGGACATGGGAGGAAAAGTGCCGTATTATCAAGAGCGTCCATGCTTCCTACGAACAGACCTGTTCCATGTACGAAAAACGTTTTGAACAGGGGCAATACCCGGAACTCGCCCTGCGCCGTGTGCAGGCGGAACGTGACCGGACGCTGGCTCAGCTCTACATGGCGGAGAATGAGTTGTCCAAGGCGGAGAGCCTTCTCTCCGTCCTCGTGGGCGACAGTCCGAGAGGACTGATGAAAGGGGGAAGCCGAGCGCCAGGGCGGTCTTCGTTGCTGGCGTCTCCGCCTTCAATTCCTGCCAATATACCCAGCGATATCATTGAACGTCGTCCGGATATTTGCGAGCTGGAATCACGCCTGAAATCGGCACATTACGGCCGGTACGCTGCCCGTGCAGACCGTTTGCCTTCCCTGATGTTGACGGGATCTCTGGGGCAGATTAGTCCAGAGCTGGACAACTTGTTCAACCAGCCCTCCCGCATGTTTGATGTGGGAGGCAGCGTCATGCAGAGCCTCTTCGACGGAGGACGCAAACGAGCCGCCATCAAGGTGGCTTCCGCTGAATATGCCGCGACGGAGGCAGCATACGAACAGTGTGTTCTCAATGCCTTTCGCGAGATTCGCGATGCCTTGGTCGAACGCCGCAAAAGCGTCGAAATTTACGAAACAACAAAAAATGAAGTTGAATGCCTCCGCCGCAGCTGGGACATCGCCTCCAGGCAATACGAAGCTGGCTACGTTGGGTTGATGGATGCTCTGGATACGCATCGCAGCCTGTTGAGTGGCGAACTGGACATGGCGGACGCTTCCCGGATGCGTCTGAATGCCATCGTCAAGTTTTGCAAGGCACTCGGCGGGGGCTGGAAGCGTCCCTGAGCAACGTGCCTCCGAGCCGGGATATTGATCACTTTTGGACAATCTTTCCAATTGCAACGGGATTTTCTCGGAAACATGCGCTTGCCATTGGCTGAAAATGCTGTAAGTTTTTTCGTCCTTACGTTTGTAACCTTACTGTATCGATTAATTATGCCAGACGCACGTTTCCAACCATTACCGGGATTCCGCGACTTTGCTCCTGCGGAATGCGCTGTTCGTAACTATTTGTTCGATACGTGGCGACATGTGGCTCGTCGATATGGATTCTGCGAGTGGGAAGCCCCGATGGTTGAAGCGACCGAGCTTTATTTGAAGAAGACGGGTGGAGAGTTGCCGACCCAGTTGTTCCGTTTTCAGGACCAGGGGGAACGCGATATTACGCTTCGCCCGGAATTGACAGCCTCCCTCGGACGCATTGCTGCCGGGTACCAGCGCGAATACCCCAAGCCGCTGAAGTGGTTTGAAATTGGCTCCTGCTTCCGTTACGAAAAACCCCAGAAGGGTCGCATGCGCGAGTTCTATCAGTTCAATGCCGACATCCTCGGTGAAGCCGGTTGCGGGGCAGACAGCGAGTTAATTGCTTTGTCCATCGACTGCATGCGAGAACTCGGATTCAGGGAAGGGGACTTCATTGTCCGCGTTTCTGACCGTGAAGTCTGGTTGCGTTTCGCCGCAGACCACGGCATTGCCGACGACGATATTCCGGCATTCCTGAGCGTGGTGGACAAGTTTGAACGCGATCGCCCGGAAGAATGCCAGGCCAAACTGGATGCCTTCGGGATGAAGCGCGACGAATTGGTGGCTTTCATCGAGAACCCGCCCGCCGGAGTCTCGCCCCGCTATGACGAATTGGTGGAGGAATTGACGGCTCGCGGGCTGGAAGCCTATATCAAGCTCGACCTCTCCATCGTCCGAGGCCTGGCTTACTACACCGGACTCGTCTTTGAGATTTTCGATTCCTCTCGCACACTTCGCGCCGTGGCAGGCGGTGGCCGTTACGATGCCTTGATTGCAGGATTGTCCGACAACGCGGTGGATATGCCCGCCACCGGTTTTGCCATGGGCGATGCCGTAATTACGCACCTGATTGAGCAGACTCCGCACGCGAAATCCCTGATGGATGCCAGCATTGCCGCTTCCGGCTGCGACCTCTATGTGCTCCAGGCGGACGATTCCCGTCGCCGCGAAGTACTGGCTCTGGTCTCCGCTTTGCGCGATCTTGGCTACCGTGTGGACATGCCCCTGTCGAAGACGAAGATGGGGGCCCAGTTCCAGCGTGCCGAACGCTCTGGTGCCAAATTCGCCATTGTCATTGGGCGCGATTACCCGAGCGTCGAATTGAAGAACATGCGTGATCGCACAACGCAGACAATATCTGCAGATGATCTGCTGGAAACGCTGGCAGGCATCTTCAACCGCTAATTCCTCCTTTCCCTACTTCCAGATACACTCAACTCCCAATTTACTGATATGAACAGTTACCGTACCCATACATGCAATGATCTGCGCTTGTCCGATGTAGGCGCAGAAGTCACCCTGATCGGATGGGTGGATTCCGTCCGCGACCACGGCGGTGTGATCTTCACCGACCTTCGCGACCGTTCCGGCATCACCCAGGTGGTGTTCCACCCCGACATGAATGCCGAAGCCGCCAAGGCCTCTCAGGCTCTTCGCTCGGAAGACGTGATCCAGATCACCGGCAAAGTGACAGAGCGTCTCAAAACGGATACGGTTGACACGACGAATGCCGACCTCCCGACAGGCCAGATCGAAGTGACGGCTTCTGCCCTGAATGTCATCAACAAGTCCGAAGTGTTGCCCTTCCAGCTGGATCGCACCGTCTCCAATGAAGATATTCGCCTGAAGTACCGCTACCTCGACCTCCGCCGCCCGGACATGGCCCGCAACATGATGATCCGTCACCGCTCGACGAAGGCTATGCGCGACTACCTCGACGAAGCCGGATTCTTCGAAATCGAGACGCCCGTGCTTTCCAAGTCCACGCCGGAAGGTGCCCGTGACTTCCTCGTTCCCTCCCGTTTGTCCCCCGGCAAGTTCTACGCTTTGCCCCAGGCCCCCCAGCAATACAAGCAGTTGCTGATGGTTGCCGGCATGGAACGCTACTTCCAGATCGCCCGTTGCTTCCGCGATGAAGACTTGCGCGCCGACCGCCAACCAGAATTCACCCAGATCGATATCGAAGCATCCTTCATCACCCCGGAAGACATTTATGCTCTGACGGAAGGTGCCCTCAAGCGCGCCTACAAGGAAGCCATTGGCGTGGATATCCAAACTCCTTTCCCCCGCATGACATGGAAGGAAGCCATGGATCAGTACGGTTCCGACAAGCCGGAGCGCCGCTTCGACATGAAGCTGACGAATGTGTCTGACATCTTCACGGAAAGCGGATTCAAGGTGTTCTCCGGTGCCGTCAAAAACGGCGGTGTCGTCAAGGCGATCAACGCCAAGGGATTCACCAACCCCTCTGTCGGCCAGATAGACGCCCTCACCAAGACGGCCATGGAGGCTGGTGGCAAGGGGCTGGCTTACATCAAGGTGCGTGAAGATGGATGGAAGAGCCCGATCACGAAATTCCTTTCCGAAGATGAAATCAAGGCTCTGACCGAGCGCCTGAACATCGAAGTCGGCGACCTCGTCCTCTTCGCTGCCGGTGACTGGGAACAGTCCTGCAACATCCTCGGCCGCGTCCGTCTCCAGTGCGCCGACTTCATGGAACTCCTCAAGGGCAATACGGAACGCGATTTCCTCTGGGTGATCGAATTCCCGCTCCTCGGCTGGGATGAAGAAGAACAGCGTTGGGCTGCCATCCACCACCCCTTCACGCGCCCCGTCAAGGAAGACGAGGAAAAGCTCCTCAAGGGTGAACTTAGCACGGAACTCCGTGCCCAGGCCTACGACGTTGTACTCAACGGCGTTGAACTCGGCGGCGGTTCTATCCGTATTCATGAACGCGACTTGCAGTCTGCCATGTTCCGCGCCCTCGGCATCACGGAAGAACAGGCCTCCGAGCAGTTCGGGCACATCCTCTCCGCATTCTCCTTCGGCGCTCCCCCTCACGGTGGTCTTGCCCTCGGTCTCGACCGTTTGGTGATGATGATTTGCGGTGCAGAATCAATTCGCGAAGTGATTGCTTTCCCGAAAAACAACCGTGGTGCTGACTTGATGAGTGATTCCCCCGCCACGGTGGACTTCAAGCAACTTCGCGATATTCACATTCAGGTCAAACTGCCTGAAAAGCTCCTCAAGGAACAGCAGAATAAGGAAGCCTGAGCTGCCTCTAACTGCTGAAAATTTATCAAAGCCGCTCTCTGCTTGATGCCGGGAGCGGCTTTCATGCATCCTGGAACTTTAAAAATAGGAGCTTGCATGGTGAGGACTGTTTTTGTAGATAGGATACAGAATGAAATCTGAAATTCGCCATGGTGATAGCGATCAGCCTTCCTATCCCTCTTGGAATTCATTGTCCAAAAGAGCATTAACGGTGTTACTGTCTTCGTCTTTTGTCGGATGCTCTCAACAACAGGAAGAGTATTTGAGGACTGCGGGGGTGCCTCGTCTTTCGCCCGATGGGATACCTGCTGACTCCGTAAAAGGAACTGTTCAAGATTATCTTCGATTAAGAAGTAAGATTCGTTCTGATGCAACTCCCCCCAAGTTTATTCAGAGAGCTGATATTGATGAAAAATCGAGAATAGTCGGCGAATTTGGAGTAGAACCATTTCCGCCAGAAGTCGAAAGCAAAGATCAACAATCACCTTCCCATTGAAGTATCATGAAGATTCAACATCCCGATATTCAAGAGAAAGCGCATTATCCTGTCCTGAAAAGTCTTGCCTTGGGAACGGCCGTTCTTGCCTTGACGTCTGGGTGTGAATTGATTGGACAGCCAGTGAGGACTTTGGGAACCCCCATGCCTCCCCCCAAAGTCATTAAAGCCAAGGACACGGTTGCCAATCCTCAGGAGCAACAGTCCCATTACATCTGATCCCATGCATCTGACCCTTTGCCTGACGCGCGATTGCAACTTGCGATGCGGCTATTGCTACGCTGGCCGCAAGTTCGGCCGTACTATGGAATGGAATGTCGCTCGGCGAGCGATGGATCTGGCCATGATAGAAACCTTGGCGCTGGCAGAGAAGTCGGGAAGGGAACCGAAGATGGTTCTGGGATTTTTCGGGGGTGAACCCTTGCTGGAATGGGATCTTCTCCGGCGTTGCGACGACTACGCCAGCCAATGTGCCGAACAAATGGGGATTCGCTTGAGGCGCACATTGACGACAAATTTGACACTGCTTGATCCGGACAAGGCGGCATGGCTCCATGGGCGCACGTACCACCTCGGCTTGTCGCTGGATGGTTGTGCTGCCATGCACAACACCTGGCGTAAATATGCCGGAGGAAAAGAGAGCCACGAGGACTGCCTGCGAGGCTTGGAGTACGTCAAATCCTTGCCCGGAGATTGGGCGGAGGTGATTATGGTGGTGGACCCGCGACAGGTTGAGTATCTGTCAGAATCCGTGCAATTTCTGGGAGGAGTATCTCCCTACAGAATCGTGGTAAACTGCAATTTTTCATCGGATTGGTCCGATGAGGCCTGCTCGACGATGAGCCGCGAGGTTGAGCTCGTGGGCGATTTCTGGCTCAATGGGTTTCGAGAAGGGAATCCGCGCCGAATCAACGTGATCGACTCGAAGATCAAGAGCCATATCTACGGAGGCTACCATGAAAAGGATCGTTGCAAGATGGGGGAAACGGAACTCACTGTCTCGGTCGAGGGCAATTTTTACCCATGTGAACGTCTGGTTGGCGATGATGATCGGAAAGATATTCGCTTGGGCAATGTTTACGAAGGTTTTGATGCTGCCCGGAGGCTATCCATCATAATGGGGCGTGGCAACAGGACGGAAACCTGCCAAAATTGCCCAGTGAAGGAACGTTGCGTCAATTGGTGTGGTTGTGCCAACTATGCTTCGACGGGCAGGATGGATGAAGTCTCGCCTTTCATATGCTTCCACGAACGACTATCCATGAAGGTAGCCGATCGCGTGGGCGGTATCTTGTGGGAAGAAAAGAACCCCTTGTTTATCAACAATTTTTACGGAAAGTTAGCCGAGTATTAAGCTTATGTATGCCAAGTCTTCACAAGTTAGGAATGGAACGTTGCGGTGGAGAATGGCAATTGTGGTGGCGGCTTTGTTGGGGTGCGGTGTATGGTTTGGACTCAGATGGTCGGTAGAACCCGACACTCCGGCAGTATCCCTTCAGGTGCAGAAATTGATTTCCCCATGGGCATCTCCCATGGATTTGCCGGACGATATGCGTTACGACGAAGTGACCTGGCTCTGTGCCCACAATGCAATGAGCAATGGCATGGATGGCTGGGTGTGCCCCAATCAGGGATGGAATATTGCATCACAGCTCAAGGCAGGCGTGCATGCCCAGATGTGGGACGTGTGGGATGAAGACGGCAGCCTTGTGTTGAAGCATGGCAATGGAAGCGTGTTTTTTCCGGGCGTCTTATCTTTGAATGAGGCATTCCGAAGTCTGGGTGAGTATCTACGAGCGAATCCCCGTGCCGTGGTGACGGTGATTCTGGAATCCTATGTTCCCAATGAGCTTATCCGTAAGGTGGCGGAAGAATCCGGCGTGTACAATTTTTGCCAATCTCTGCCCGTGAAGGGAACCTGGCCGACCTTGGGTGAGATGCGTGCAAGCGGCAAACGCCTTGTGTTGTTGACTGATCGGCCGGATGGTAATGATGAGTGGCCCATGCCTCTGTGGAAGCATTCTGTAGAAACGCCCTGGAAGAACGAATCCCCGGAATCTTTAGTGAATACCCCTGGCCGTGGAGAGGTGGGGAACAGGCTCCTCATCGTCAACCACATGGTTTCTGGTCTTCGACCTTCGCGAGCAGTTGCCAGGGAATTGAACTCTACGTCCGCTCTTGACAAACGGAAGAAGAAGATCGGTGAACAATGGGGCAGGGGAAGAATAATCAATTTCTGGGTGCTGGATTTCGTTGATATCGGGGATGGAAGACGTTTTGTGCAAGAATCGAATTCCTTCAGCACGATCCGGCCTACTCCTCATTAATCTGTGGAGCTCAGCCTGAAAAGCCAATCAAACTGAAAGGCTTATCCTGGAAGTAACGTATTATTACTTATTCAGGCACACCATTGTTTGTTGATGCCTGTCACTTTCTCAATTCCAGTATCATTATGAAAAAGAAGCATTTGAACGTATGGCAACGGAAGGCTCTGGCCAGTGTTGCCATTCTTGTTACCGGCATGGCCTCGGCGCAGGATAAGCCCGCGTATATGGACGATTCCAAACCAATTGAGGAGCGCGTGCAGGATGCCCTGTCACGCATGACTCTGGAGGAAAAGGTGGATATGTGTCACGGGCAGGCTACATTCAGCAGTCCCGGTGTACCACGCCTTGGCATCACGGAGCTCTGGATGAATGATGGCCCTCACGGTATGCGTGCCGAGACGAACTGGCACAATTTCGGTCGCTCCGGCTGGACGAATGACAAGTGCACCGCGTTCCCGGCATTGACGTGCCTGGCGGCTACCTTCAACCCCGAGATGTCGGCCCTCTATGGCAAGTCGATTGGAGCGGAAAGCCGTTATCGCAAGAAGGACGTCCTGCTAGGCCCCGGCGTCAACATCTACCGTACACCCTTGAATGGACGCAACTTTGAATACATGGGGGAAGATCCCTATCTGGCTTCCATCATGGTCGTCCCCTACATTCAGGAAGTCCAAAAGTACGGTGTTGCCGCCTGTGTCAAGCACTATGCCCTGAACAATCAGGAAAACCACCGTAGCTGCATCGACGTCAAGGTGAGCGACCGGGCTTTGTACGAAATCTACCTTCCCGCCTTCAAGGCAGCCCTCCACAAGGGTGGGGCATGGGCCATCATGGGGGCCTACAACCGTTATCTCGGCGATTATTGTTGTGAAAACGACTTGCTTCTGAACAAGATTCTCAAGGATGACTGGAAGTTTGACGGTGTGGTTATCAGTGACTGGGGTGCCACTCACAACACGAAAAAGGCGGCAGAACATGGGCTGGATATCGAAATGGGAACCAGCACGGATCCCAATAAGAATTTTATGGGCACCCCCATGTTGGAAGCAGTGAAGAAGGGCGAGATTAAGGAATCCGTCATCGACGACAAAGTGCGCCGAATCCTTCGCCTTGTCTACCGCACCACTTTGAATCCGAACCGCCCTTGGGGTAGTTTTGCCACCGACGAACATGCCGATGCTTCCCGCCGGATTGCCGAAGAAGGCATCGTCCTCTTGAAGAATAAAGGTGAGATGCTTCCCGTAGATCCCGCCAAGGTGAAAAAGGTGGTTGTAGTCGGTGAAAACGCCGTCCGCAAGATGACGGAAGGCGGCGGAAGTTCAGAGCTCAAGGTCAAGGAAGAGGTGTCGCCTCTGGAAGGCATCAAGAAGGCCTTCCCAGACGTACAGGTGGAGTATGTGGCTGGTTATGCCTCCGATGGGAAGGATGCAGACAAACTTCGCCATGAAGCCGTTAAGGCGGTTGCCGGGGCGGACGCCGTGTTGATGTTCGGAGGGCTGAACAAGAATGCTGGTCAGGACAGCGAAGGCGCCGATCGGGGAGGCTACGCATTGCCATACGGACAGGATGAATTGATTGATGTTCTGGTGTCGGCCAATCCAAAAACAGTAGTTATTCTGATTTCCGGCAATGCAGTCGAAACTCCATGGATCGACAAGGTTCCGGCTCTGGTGCAAGGTTGGTACGGTGGTTCCCAGGCGGGAAATGCATTGGCCAATGTGTTATCGGGCAAGGTGAATCCTTCTGGCAAGCTTCCGATGTCCTTCCCGGCCAAACTGACGGATGTGGGGGCCCATTCCTATGATGAACTTTGCTTCCCCGGCAAGGATGGTAAGGAGGAGTATAAGGAAGACATCCTCGTGGGATACCGCTGGCTGGATACCAAGAAGATCGAACCCCGATTCCCCTTCGGACATGGGCTTTCCTATACGACATTCAAGATTGAGAACATGAAGACGGACAAGGATGCCTACGGTGCGGACGAGACAGTGAAGGTCTCCTGCACGGTGACGAACACCGGCAAAGTGGCAGGTGCCGAAGTCGTGCAACTTTACGTGCATGACCAGGAAGCCTCCGTCCTGCGCCCTGAAAAGGAACTCAAGGGGTTTGCCAAGGTGTTCCTGAAGCCGGGCGAAAGTCGCGATGTGACGTTGGAACTCGGCAAGGATGCCTTTTCCTTCTACGACGACAAGGCAAAGACCTGGACTCTCGAAGGAGGAACTTTCGATCTCATCCTCGGCAATTCATCCCGAGCTGCTGCCGCTGTGAGCAAGAGCATTCAGGTTGGTCAACCATGATGGTTCTTCCATCTGAATAAGTCGGAAAAGAGCTCTGTAAAACAGGAACCGGGCCGCTCCAGATTGAACATGGAGCGGCCCGGTTTGTGATATTGGTTCGATTCTGAAAGCTTCCCTTAGCGTTGCAGGAAGAGAAGTTCAGAGTAGGTGGGCACGGGCCAGAGATGGGCGTCGGAAATCGATTCCAGAGAGTCGATCACGTGACGAAGGGCACGGAGGTCGTACTTCATCGCTTCCGTGTCTTTATCCTTACGAGCTTCGCGGAGAGCCTGCACCCAGCCGGGAATAGAGTCGTAGAGTTCACCGATACGGGTGGCGCGGTCGGTCGCTGTCTTGAGGCCAGCGGTGATGCCGGCTTTCTGGAGGCGCACGATGGTGTCGGCTAGTTCGGAGAGCTGTCTGGCAATGGCTGGCATGTAGAGGGTTTCCGCCATGAGGATGGCGGTTTCTGTTTCAATGCACAGTTCCTTGAGGAAAATTTCCATCTGGACTTCGTAGCGGGCATGAAGCTCGCTGGGGGACATGACCTGGTATTTGTTGAAAAGGGCGATGGCTTTGTCGTCTTCCAGAGCAGCCAGGGCTTCGATGGCGCCCGGGCGATTGTGCAGCCCGCGGCGCTCCGCTTCCTTGACCCAATCCTTGCAATAGCCGTCACCGCTGAAGAGGATGCGCTTGTGCTTCTTGATAATGTCACGGAGCGTGGACTGGAGCACTTCGTGGAATTCCGGTTTGCCAGAGACGGGTTCCAGGATGGCGGTGACTTCGTCCATTGCTTCCGCCATGATGGTGTTCAGCACGGTCATCGGCCAGGCGCAGGTCTGGGAGGAACCAACGGCGCGAAACTCGAACTTGTTGCCAGTGAAGGCAAAGGGACTTGTGCGATTGCGGTCAGAGGTATCCAGGGGGAGGTCGGGCAGGGAATCGACGCCGATGTTCATGATGCCCTTCTTACGGGAGGAACCGGAGTCTCCGTTTTCGATCTGCTGGATGATTTCGTCGAGGAGGTCGCCGAGGTAGATGGAGATGATGGCAGGCGGGGCTTCGTTGGCACCAAGGCGGTGTTCATTGCCTGCCTTGGCAACAGAGGCCAGGAGGATGTCGGAGTGTTTGTCCACAGCCATGATGACGCAGCAGAGAAGCGTCAGGAAGATGGCGTTTTCGTGAGGGCTCTTGCCGGGGTTGAAGAGGCTGCCGAAGCCGGGAGCGCCGAGCGACCAGTTGTTGTGTTTGCCGGAGCCGTTGACGCCGTCGAAAGGCTTTTCGTGGAGCAGGCAGACGAGGCCATGTTTATTGGCCGTTCTGCGCAGGACTTCCATGAGCAACATGTTGTGATCGACGGCCAGATTGAGGCTTTCAAAAATCGGTGCGATTTCGAACTGGCAGGGAGCGACTTCGTTGTGGCGTGTCTTGGCAGGGATACCAAGTGTCCAAAGGGCTTCATCTACATCGACCATGAACTCGAGCACGCGGTCTTCAATGGCGGCGAAGTAGTGGTCTTCCATCTGCTGGTGCTTGGGGGGGATGCTGCCGAAGAGGGTGCGTCCGCACATCATCAGGTCGGGACGTTTGCCAAAGAGCTTCTTGTCAACGAGGAAGTATTCCTGCTCGGCTCCGAGATCGGGAGTGACGCGAATATCCGGCGATTCTCCGAAACAGGCGAGGAGACGCTGCGTCTGCAAGGCGACTGCTTTCATCGAACGGAGAAGAGGGGTCTTCTTGTCCAGAGCTTCGCCCTTGTAGGAACAGAAGGCGGTGGGGATGCACAAGGTGGCACCATGGCCGGTACGCTTAATGAAGGCAGGGCTGGTGGGGTCCCAGGCTGTGTAGCCACGGGCTTCAAATGTGGCGCGGAGGCCGCCGGAGGGGAAGCTGGAAGCATCCGGTTCGCCTTGGACGAGGTTTTTACCGGAAAAGGCGAGTTCGAGATTGCCTTCATTATCCACTTCGACGAAGGAGTCGTGTTTGCCGGCAGTGGAGCCATTCAGGGGTTGGAACCAGTGTGTGTAGTGGCTGGCGCCCTTTTCCAGAGCCCACTGTTTCATGGCGACGGCCACGTCGTCAGCGATATCGGGATCAAGTTTATGACCTTTCCTGATGGTTGCAAGAAGCTTCTTGTAAACATCCTTGGAAAGGTAGTTCCTCATTGTTTTCAGGTTGAAAACGTCTTGGCCGTAAATAGACGAGATGAGTTGCGAGGCATTTTCCAGGGGTGAGGGAAGAACGGTTTTCATGAGGAGGGGTGGCCTTGAAGGTCGGCGGAAAAATAACATATCCGCTCCATAAGGCAAGGCTCAAGATAGAGGGCTATGCTCAGGAGTCTGTCAAGATTTTGACGAATGAAAAGTCAAGGGCCGATTCCGCGTTTTGCTGACGGAACCGGCCCTTGGGGGAGAGAGGGGAAAACGGCTCTTGCCATTTATCCCCGAGTCATAGCGTAGTTGGGCTATTTCTTCAATTGTTCAGGAGTTGCCTGATGAACAATGACTTCTGTTTGAGAAGGTTTGAGTCCCTTGGAGATGACTTGAAGCAAGGCTTTGCCATTCTGCCCGCGCTTGGAGCGCAGGATGACTTGGGCAAGTCCATTGAATGCCTTGATTTTCATCACTGGGCTGTTGTCCGGGTTGGACATGACAGTAAAGTCGGTCGGGTCTCCGTTGCAGATGCCGACAATATCGGCGGCACCCGTCACTTTGAAGGAGAGTTCGTTCTTGGCTGTCGGTACGATTTGGCCGTCCTTGTCCCGTACGGAAATGGTGACGTAGGCGAGGTCTCTGCCATCACCCACGATGCTGTCACTTTCCGTGCGGACACGAAGAGACGCAGGAGCTCCCGTGGTGCGAACGGTTTCCTGAGCCCATTCCTTGCCGTCCTTGCGGGCGACGACCTTGAGTTCACCGGGCTGGTAAACGACGTCGTTCCAGACGAGGCGGAAGCGATCCTTTTCACCCTTGCCCTTTTTGCGAACGCCAAGGGACTTGCCATTGAGGAAGAGTTCCGCTTCGTCACCGCTGGTGTAAACATGCACCGGTGTGACCAGCCCCTTGCGTTCCGGCCAGTTCCAGTGAGGGAGGATGTGGGCCACCGGGTGTTCCGGACGCCAATGCGCCTGGTAGATATAGTAGCGATCCTTCGGGAAGCCGCAAAGGTCCACAATGCCGAAGTAGGAACTGCGGGATGGAGCCTTGTTGCCCATTTCCTTGAGAAGTTTCATGTAGGCTTCGCGTTCCTTTTCGTCGGTGAAGTTAGCCGCGTTGGTTTGATCCAGATTGTAGGGAGTAGGTTCTCCCATGTAGTCAAAACCCGTCCAGACGTATTCGCCAGCCGAGCTCGGGCTGTCTTCCTGAGCGGCAAATTCTACATCGGGGCGGTAGGCCCAGCCCGGAGCGAACAAGTCATAGGAACTGACCTGGAAGTTGTAGAAGCCCTTGTTTTTGTCCCAGTTTTCCGGCACGGGGAAGAAGTATTCTCCGCGCGTGCTGACGCAGGAGGCGGTTTCACTGCCGTAAACGGGCTGATTCGGACGATCCTGCCTGAATTTTTCGTAAGCCCACGGTTTGTAGTTGAAGCCGTACACATCCATCGTATCGCTGAATCCATTGCGAGCGGCTCCTTCGTTGTTGCAGCCGACCGTGACAAGGCGGGTGGGGTCTTCGCGGTGGAAGAGATCCGTCAGCATTTGAGAAACCTTTGCACCTTCTTTTGAGTGTTGCTCAGAGATTTCGTTGCCGCTGCTCCAGATGATGACGGAGGGGTGGTTGCGGTCGCGGTGGACGAAGTTGACGAGGTCGCGTTCATGCCAGTCATCGAAGTAGTTGTGGTAGTCCTGTCCCTTCTTGGCGTCATGCCACATATCAAAGAGTTCGTCGATGACGACAATGCCATTGCGATCGCACACTTCCAGCATTTCTCGTGCGGGTGGGTTGTGACTGGTGCGGATGGAATTGATGCCGATTTCCTTGAGGATACGGACTTGGCGTTCATAACCAGCCTTGTGGACGGCCGTGCCAAGCGGGCCGAGATCGGCATGCTGGCAAACGCCTTTGAGTTTGATCTTGTTGCCGTTGAGGTAGAATCCATCGGGTTTCCACTCTACCGTGCGGATGCCGAAATCCGTCACGTGCTGGTCAACCTGCTTTCCATCCACCATGATCGTTGTCTTCACGGAATACATGTGAGGGGACTCCATGTTCCAGAGTGCAGGGTTCTTGACATCGAGACGAGTAGCGACAGCCCCTCTCTGGCCGGGGGCAATTGAGGCACCTTCTGTTTCGCTGGATGCCACGACATCACTTCCGCGAAGGATTTCTTCCTTTACGACCGGTACGATGGCTTTATCCGTGGTATTGACGATGGATGTTTCCACATCGACCTTGGCCAGTTCCTTGCTGACTTCAGGCGTCTTGACGAAAACTCCCCAGTGGGCGACATGCACCGGATTGGAGACGCTCAGCCAGACGTGTCTGTATATGCCGCCGCCCGGGTACCAACGGGATGAATTGGGAGGGTTGTCCACACGGACGGCTATCGTATTCTGCTGGCCGGGCCGGATGTAGGGAGTAATATCAACCCGGAACGAGGAGTAACCGTACTTCCATTCTCCGGCGAGTTCACCGTTGACATAGATCTGCGGGCGTGACATGACGCCATCAAAATCGAGGTAGAACTGGTTTCCCGTGTCCCTTGCCGGGATATCGAGTGTCTTTCTGTACCAGCCGATTCCAGGCCAGGGAAGTTTTCCGGTTTCATTTTCCAGTTCCATGCGGAAGGGACCTTCGATACCCCAATCGTGCGGGAGGTTGAGGGAACGCCACTGGCTGTCATTGAAGGCGATGGACTTGGGGTGATCTTTGTCTGCTTCGTTGGTTCCCTGCTTTTTAGGAAGAAGAGCTTGCCCCTTGTCGTCGAGCAATGATATTTCGCGGACACTGGCCCAGTTGGCACCACTATTACCGTTGACCGTCAATTTATAGTAGCGGTAGTTGCCGGAGATTTTGGCGTTGTCTTCCTGAGAGTTGTTATTTGTGGTGACTTCCGCGAGCTTCTTCCAGGATCGTCCATCCGTAGAACCTTCGAGGACGAAAAGGTGATTGTCCTTCTTTTCCCACATGATTTTTACTTCCTGGGGAGAAACGGGGCGCCCCATATCGATCGTCAGATTATGACCAGCCTGGTTATTGGCTGCACACCAGCGCGTACTGCGGTCGCCATCCATAGCATTGGCGGCGGGATTACCTGCTTCTTCGCTACTAGCTGTAAGCATTGAAGATGGCTTGCCAGGTTCCGGCTTGGTCGAGCCATCCGGCATTTTGCCGAATCGTGCGAATTTCCAGCCAAAATCAATCGTTTCCGTCTGTGTGGCATCGACGGGAGCTGCAAAGGCCTGCGAGACGCACAGAGCCGTCATGCACAGGGCAATATGTGAAAGGGAGAATTGCATCGCCCATTGCTTTACCACAGATTAAGACATCAATGCAAGATTTCTCTGGTTTCTAAAGCAGTTCCCATATCGTGATGGATACTGTCGTGCAACTCACTTTGCGGTCAGGGAATAGGCTTGAGACAGGGGGAACTACGATGTAGGAAATGTCTACGATTATGGACATTTTCGCAAGCAAGGCCGGAAAGTTGATTGATGATGTGCGGGCATGCAAGCCACTCGTGCATAACATCACGAACTATGTGACAGTAAATGACGTTGCCAATGCAGTACTGGCCCTCGGGGGGGCTCCTGTAATGGCTGATGAATGGGAAGATGCTGTCGAAATGGCCAGTATGGCGTCCTCCCTCGTCCTGAATATCGGGACTCTGAACAAGCGGACGATTGAGTCGATGGTGGCAGCGGGCAAAAAGGCTAACGAACGTGGAATTCCCGTGGTGTTCGATCCCGTGGGAGCAGGGGCAACGACCTTGCGCAATGAGACGACGCGTTTGCTGCTCAAGGAGGTGAAGGTGGCAATCTTGCGCGGTAATTTATCTGAAATATCTTTTGTAACTGGGTTGAATGCCATAACTCGCGGAGTGGATTCCGGCGAAGTCGAAGCTGGCACAAGTCCTCGCGACGTGGCACTTTCTGCTGCCCGAATGTGGAATTGCTCCGTAGCAATGACGGGCGCCGTTGATGTAATCACCGATGGCTGCCAAACGGTTTGTATCGCCAATGGTCATCCGATGATGGCTCGCGTGACGGGGACAGGCTGTATGGCGTCCGCTCTGGTTGGCACGTGTGCTGGTGCAACGGACGACATGATGCTGGCGGCTCTTGCCGGAACGGCAGCTATGGGAATTGCTGGCGAACTTGCCTGGGAGCGTGCCGGAAACCTGGGTACGGGATCATTCAGGACAGCTCTGATTGATGCCTTGAGTACGATGGAGCAAAGTACAGTACAGGAATGGGCACGATTCCATGAAAACTTCTCCTGATTATTCCCTGTACCTTTGTACGGACCGTGGCTTGATGTCGTCGTCCACATTGGAGGAATGTGTCGAGCAGGCCATTGCAGGCGGGTGCACGGTGATTCAACTGCGGGAGAAGGAATGTTCGTCCCGGGAGTTCTACGATATGGCTTCCCGAGTGAAAAAGGTGACAGACTCCGGCAATGTGCCTCTGATTATCAATGACAGGGTCGATATTGCCCTGGCTGTGGGAGCCGCTGGCGTCCATGTTGGCCAGGGTGATTTGCCGACCGGTATTGTCAGGCGTTTGATGGGAGGCTCCGCTTTGGTTGGGGTCTCCGTCACAACCCGTGCCGAAGCTTTGGATGCAGTGCGTGATGGCGCTGATTATCTAGGTGTTGGGGCAATGTTTGCCACCGGGACAAAGAATGATGCTTCCCTGGTATCCTTCGATGAATTGCGCCGCATTCGTGAGGCTGTTTCTATCCCCCTGGTGGTGATCGGAGGTATCAATGCCACTACACTTCCTCTGTTCCAGGGAACGGGTATCGACGGTATAGCCGTGGTTTCGGCCATCGTGGCACAAAGAAATGTGCTTGCCGCTGCCTCTGATTTGGCTCGGCAATTTCGCGAAATGATATAAGGGCTTCCCTGCCTTCTGCGGGATTCCCCGCAAAAAACATTCCCCCGTGTCTCACGAAGAAACACGGGGGAATGGGTGAATGATTTTACTACAGCTTTTACTTGCCCAGGGACTGGATCATCAGATCAGCGACCTTCTTGCCGGACATGAGCATGCCGCCGAAGATGGGGCCCATGCGGAAGCTGCCACTGACGCCATTGGCGGCCATGCCGGAAACGAACAGGCCGGGATAGATTTCCTTGGTGTTTTCAATCGTCGTGCGTTCGCCTTCTTCCACGGAAAGGGATTTTTCGCCAACGACTCCACCAGTGGAGGTGTCAAGCTTGATGCCATTCTTGCGAGCGACGGTGGAGGCAATTTCGCAATCGTGCCCAGTGCCATCAAGCACGACTTTGGCAAGGATTGTCAGAGGATCGACGTGCATATGCTGAAGCATGACAGGCGTCCAGTTGACGACGACGCCAGAGACGCGGTCATTCTTGAATACGACGTCTTCCACGGAGTAGCAATTGAAAATGGTGGCTCCGGCCTTCGTGGCCTGGTAGAGCAGGGCGGATGTTGCGTGAACGGAATCAATGACGTAGGCGTTATCCGCATATTTCTTGTAGTTGATGCCCAGTTCATCAACAATGGGCAGAGCTTCTTCCTGAATGATGATGTCATTGAACATCATAGCTCCCCCCCACATGCCGCCACCCGGGGCGAGCTTGCGGTCGAAGAGGGCAACTTTTTTCCCGGCTTTGGCCAGATAGTAGGCCGCTACAATGCCGGATGGGCCGCCGCCGACGATGGCTACATCAATGTCCAGATTACTTTTCAGCTTGTCGAAGTAGGAATCGATAATTCCGCAGGATACGATTTTTTCCATGGTGATAGATAATAGTTTGGGAAAATGAGCCACCCATCCAATGGATTGTGGGCACCAATGGATTATGACCCATGTCTCGGAATTGTAGGGAGAAATAGCTGAGAGGGAACAGTAATGTCTGCCATGACCATGGAGAGCTACGGAGAGAAATGTCGGAATCTGCTTTCTGAGAATACGTTTTCCATGCCGTGCCGAGTTTTTATTTTTACAGAACGTCTGTACTTGATTAAAAGTGTTCCATGAAACTCATTTTGAAAATCGTGGTCGGTATTCTGCTGGGCACGGCCGTTGGCAGTTATGCTCCGGAAATGGGGGGCGAGTGGCTCGTGCGTCTGATGGTGACGGTACAGTCCGTTGTCAATGAGCTGATTGTGTTTGTGATCCCTCTGATTGTCTTCTTCTTCATTACCTCGGGTATTTCCTCTCTGCCGGAACAAGCAGGGCGGATGTTAGGAAAAACGGTAGGGATTGCCTACCTATCGACGATTCTGGCAGCAAGCCTGGCCTTCTTCATCGCTTCGCCCTTGATTCCCTCCATCGTCGGTCAGGGACTTCCCCTCGCACCAGCAGGACAGAAGGTCTTTGCTCCTTACCTGAATTTGGAAGTCCCTCCATTGATGGGCGTCATGACGGCCTTGGTGCTTTCCTTCGTCTTCGGGCTTTCGATTCAGCGACTGAGGCTGACGACCTTCAAAGCCTTTGCCAACGAGGGTAAGGGCGTGATCGAGTTGTTCCTGAACCGCGTGATTATTCCTCTGCTGCCATTTTACATTGCCGGTGAATTTGCCCGGTTGGCTGCTGAAGGGCAAGCCATGCAGATGCTCGGAACCTTCTTTACCGTGCTATGTCTTGCAGTCGGACTCCATTTCCTCTGGATTAGCGTGCTTTATACGTTGGCTGGAATCAAGAGCGGCAAGCCGCCCTGGAAGTTGTTGCTGACCATGTTTCCGGCCTATCTGACGGCTCTGGGTACGATGTCCTCTGCGGCGACAATTCCTGTGACTCTGAGGCAGACCAGGAAAGTGGGGGTGCCATCGCACATTGCAGACTTCACCATTCCTCTTTGCGCCAACATTCACCTGTCGGGCTCTGCCATCACGATATCGACTTGTTCGCTGGCACTCATGTTTCTGACAAACCACCACGTGCCTGCCTCATTTGATCTTTTCCTGCCCTTCATTCTCGTTCTTGGCATTGTTATGGTCGCTGCGCCCGGAGCACCTGGTGGAGCTGTCCTCTCTGCTCTTGGCATCCTGCAATCCATGCTCCATTTTAGTGATGCACAATGTGCCCTCATGATCGCGCTTTATATCGCGCAAGACAGCTTTGGCACAGCCTGCAATGTCACAGGTGACGGTGCCTTGTCTGTGCTTGCAACACCGCGTGATGACATAAATAAAACACTCAATAAAAGCAACTTGTGATAGTTTAATTATTTAGTTGAACTATCACAAGTTAATTTTCTCCGGATTATTTTCTTGTATGTTGGAATTACTGTTTTCCCTATTTATCTGATCATGGTAGGGAAACATCCAACATGTTTTCAGAATCCTTGTTTTCCTCTGTTGTCCTTGCTGCCATTTTAGGTGTATCCCCCATGGTTGCTCCATGTCAGTCTGTCTCGTCGGCATCGACTGCCGCTCAGTCGGAAAATTCCATTTGCTCCCTGGAAACGATCCGTCGAGCAGATGCTATAACCAATTCGTTGAAAGGCCGTGTAGGAGTTGCTGTCGAATATAACGACCAACTACTTTATGGCCATCTTGCCGGAGAAAATTTTCCGATGCAAAGCGTGTTCAAGTTCCCGCTTGCCCTGGCTATTCTTGACCTTGTGGACCAAGGCAAATGGAAGTTGGACGACCTGATTGCTGTCGGAGCAGAGGAGATTCTACCCGACACATGGAGTCCCATGCGGAAGGTGTATCCCAAGGGGGGGAATATTCCCTTGAAGGAATTGATTCGCTACTCGGTAGCTGAAAGCGACAACAATGCCTGCGACATCCTGTTCCGGTTGGCTGGTGGCGTCGTTCCAGTCCAAAACTACCTGCACAACAAAGGTATTGATACGATTCGCATTTGTTCCACAGAGGCGGACATGCATCGCAACAACAAGCTGCAATATGACAATTACTCAACTCCCCTCGCCATGAATGGCCTGTTCCGCCAATGGGATGCCGGGAAGCTTCTCGGGAAGGAATCAACCGCTTTTCTCAAGAAAGTACTGGAGCAGACGGTGACTGGCGCCGGACGTCTGAGGGGCAAACTGCCTGATGGTACGGTTGTAGCGCATAAGACGGGAACTTCCGACGTGACACCGGAGGGCATTACCAGTGCTCTGAATGACGCTGGCATCATCCGGATGCCCAGAGGAAAGAATCTTGTAATCAGCGTGTTTGTTTCTGATTGCAAAGATGAGCCTCAAGTGATCGAACAAGCCATAGCCGGACTTGCAGCCCTCTTCTTCGAGGAAGTTTCACCCCATTGAGGAATAAACTTTCCGGAGGTGCAAGTTTCCGGGCATGATTTTCGACAATTCAAAACGGCTACCCCCATGGAATTGGGAGTAGCCGTTTTTTGGATGTGAATTACTGGTCGGAAGACCGGAATTTATTCCTGCTCAGGAGCTGAGGGAGGAGTATTCTCACCGCCGCCATGTTTGGCCTGACCACCACGATTGCCACGGCGGGGACCACCGCGTTCGGCACGATCACCACCACGCTCGCCGCGTTGGGCTCTGCGTTCAGCACGCTTGGCATCCATGAGTTTCTTCACGTCGGCTTTCAGCACTTCTTTTTCGGAATCGGAGAGTTCGCCGTTCTTGTCTGTATCATACTTTTCCATGATCAGATCGTGACCAAGCACCATCACTGGATCACGACGGAAACCGCCATCGGGGCCACCTTCACGACCAGCTCCCGGGCGACCTTCGCCACCGCGGGGACCATCTTTGCCTGCACCAGGGCGATTCTTCTGACGATCTTCACGCATGGCCTTCTTTTCGTCGTCATTAAGCTGTCCGTCGCCATCCTTATCGAACTTCTTGAGCATTTCGGCATGGCGTTCTTTCATTTTATTAGCGATTTCAGGATTGTTTTTGTTCCATTCTTCGCGCATGGCCTTGCGTTCTTCTTCGCTGATCTTGCCGTCGCCATCCTTGTCGAACTTCTTGAGCATTTCATCGCGACGGGCTGCACGACGCTTGTCAACTTCAGCTTTCACGGCGGCTTTTTCTTCATCGTTGAGCTTGCCGTCCTTATCGGCGTCGAATTGTTCCAGAACAAGTTGGTTACCGATGATGAACATGCCCATCTGTTCCGGGTTCATATCAGGACGCTGACCACGCTGGCCGTTTTGACCACGACCTTGACGGCCCTGGTGTTGTTGTCCTTCGTGATTGCGCTGGGGAGCATCGGCTGGTGCAGGGGCTTCATCCTGGGCGAATGAGCAGGGTGCGGCGATGGCGAATGCCAAAGCGAGGATTATGTTCTTTTTCATAATTGTATGCAGTGTATTAGGAGGGGATAATAATAGTGCTATGTCGGCACATATTGCGGAAAGTAATTCCACATCAATGGCTTTCATATTCTTTAAACACTGGCCTCAAAAAAAAGTTTCACAGAAGTTATCTTTTTTTTCGTTCTTCCCGCAAGACAGGAAGATGGAGAGACATTAACAGATGATCATCTTTGTCCCCTCCGGCACGAGCTCGAAGAGGTCGATGATGTGATCGGGAGCCATGCGAATGCACCCGTGCGACGCGGGGCTTCCCAAGAGATCAATGCGGTTGGTTCCGTGGATGTAAATATATCTTTCCCAGGTATTTGCATTGTCGGAATCAAGCCCTTCCAAGCGCATAATTCGGGTCATGATCACATCCTCGTCCCCCTCTTTGGCGTCCTCCGGCCACAAGCCCACAGGAACCCTGCCTCGGAAAATAGTGGCAGGGTGGCAGGAGGCACCAATTTTTTTTGCAACCCGGAAGTTTCCCGTGGGGGTTTTGTTGGAACCGGGGAAGAAACCGATGCCATGTAGAGACGTGGAAACCGGATAAAGGCGGATCAATCCTCCAGGAGAACCGTCCTGCAACAAGCGTTCGAGGCGCAGCCATTGCCCGGCGACGGAGACTCGGATGAGGCAGAAGGAGGCTGGCAGAGGAGATTCCATACCAGGCTCCTATCAGCTCCAGGCGGATTGGACAGAGGCAATCTGTTCCGGGCTCAACTTGCCCGTAAGACGGCTTGCCATGCGAGCGTAATATTCCGGGATTGTCCAACCATGGAGGCTTTGGATGGCCTCCCCTTTGAAGTGCCACGAGGGAATCGGGATGACGACATCCATTACTTCCTGTGTGCGAGGAGCCATACCCACAAGGCAGTTGGCAATGGCAGCAGCCAGGGCAGGGCGGGCGTCGAGCACATCCAGCAGCCAGCCACAGCTCAGCGCATTGGGCGTCGCAGTGGATTCCAGCAAAAGAGATGCCAGCGTTGCATCGGAGAGCTTGCAGGATACTTCCTGCAGGTAGGGCATGAAGCGCAGGTCGGCCAGGCTCATGATCGTATCGAGCATAGCAATGGGGCTTTTGCCAGCCTGAGGCGGCGTGCATACGAGCCGGACCAGCTCGGTCGCTCCGGGAAAACGATCTGTGTCGGAACTCGGTGCAAGTGTCAGAGCGAGGAAAGCTGCCTGGCGACGAATGGCAGGATTGGCATCCGCCACAGCAAAAGGCAGGAGGGCACGCCATCCGTTGCCCTGACGCTGGCGGACAAATTGAGAGAGCTGCATCGCACAACGGGAACGAGCTTCATCCGAACAATTGCCTTCAAAAAGAGTGTAGATTTCGAGTCCTTCCTGGAGCCTGTTCGTCTCATTGCAAGTAACAAGGCCATATGCAATCATGGCCAGAGGCCATTGATCAGAGCCAATTTCAGGACGTCGGGATGGATCCAGTACAAGAGCCGCGAGGCGTTTGATTTCGGAGAGGGAATTGGTTTGGTCTTGGTAAAGTCCCATGGGATGAAATTCCTTTTAAAATTGGATGGTGCGCCCGACAGGAATCGAACCTGCATGCCTTGCGGCACCAGAGCCTAAATCTGGCGCGTCTACCAATTTCGCCACAGGCGCACGAAAAACGTGCAGGTACTTTAGCGAAAGCATGGGCAAAAGCAAGGATTTCGGTTGAGGCTGTCATTGCTTCGTTCAAAACAAAAGTTGAACGATTCGGGGAAAAAGTCCTTTCCTCTCTCAGGTGGATGTAGTAAAAACGGGCAGACGAACCATGAATCAGGAGTTTTTTTCAATTCTAATCCAGGTAGTGGCAGCCTTTGCATTCACAGGCTTCATCCTTGTTGCCAGCGTTGCTGTTGGGAAGCGAGCCAAGCATCGTGCACCTGCCGACATTCCCTATGAATGCGGTATGATTCCGATTGGAAGCAATGCGCCGATGTTCTCCGTAAAGTATTACATCGTAGCCATGTTGTTCCTGGTGTTCGATATCGAAGTCGTGTTCCTCTATCCGTGGAGCATCAACTTCAGGGATCTGGTCGTCCACAATTCTGAAGCTTTCATTTCCATGACCGTATTCCTCGGTGTTCTCGCTGTTGCCTACGCTTATGCGCTTGGCAAGGGTGTCCTTATCTGGCACCGCGATCCCAAGAACTAAGTTCTTCGTTCCTGTTACATTTTCCAACGAAAAGCCCCCGTTGCCGGAAGTATGGCAACGGGGGCTTTTTATTTTCTTCGCCTGGCGTGAACGACCGGATTATCAGATGATGGAAGCGAAAAGCCTGAAGATAATTCCCAGACTCATACCAGCCATCAGGGCAATCAGAATCATCTTACCACCGTTGGTGTGAGGAATGCGGAAGACATCGGACGAGGCCATGACAATCATGCAGCTGCCCGCCAGAAAGACAAGGCTGGTGATCATGCCGACGAAATGCCCCACTACTGCGCCAAATACCATGCTACTGAGACTATCCACTCCGGTCAAAATGACAAGGAGGGCCACAATGCGAAGGGACATGACGATGCCGGTAAGCAGGCGATACTCCTGATCCAGCATAAAGCCTCCAATTTTAGTCAATACCCAGCCGTGCGCAACAACGGTTAACCCAACAATGACAGGCAACTTGAACAATGTCGCCCACGAACCCCAGGAAACAATAAACAGGAATGCAGAAAGAACGGAAAAGGCCAGACCATAAAAGGAAATTTTCTTTCCGCTTAGAATCATCTGTCCTATCGGGGTGGTATCTTCAGGGTCGTATCCTTCGGCAAGCACCTTGAAGCGTTTCCACACCCACCAAGCCGGAAGCATGCCGACAAAGGGTATGACCGCCAGCGCACAAGCATAGACCATCTTCTGGGCATGGATGTATTCTGCCGATACATCATCGGAAGAATCATCGTCATCGGGAATGAGACCATTCTCGGCCATTGCTGTAGCGACGGGAATTTTGATAGGAGAAGGCACCGTGGGTGGTGGAAGCGAGACTCCCGTCGGACGAGGCAGGGGCTTGTGAGGGGTGGCAATTGTGGGGGCCGGAGTCGTAGAGGGTGCCGCATCCACAGGAATGGCTGGAGCGGGAGAAATTGGATTCGGCTCCGTAATTGGTGGAAGATTAGGGACGGGAAGATCGGTCATCATCGATTCGATCTTCTTTTCTTCCTCTGTTTTGGCTGTTCCCTGATCCAGAACCTGTTTTAGCGGAAAGTCGCCATCTTTGGTAATGACGGATTCTGAGCCATCATAAAGCCCTATCGCCCAATCCGTTTGGAGCGTTGTGCGGGAAAATGGCCCCAACTTTGCACCATTTTTCAAAACGTAAAACTGTTCGTACATGAAGCGTTGTGTTGTAAATGTTCCCGTCAGATATAGAAAAGGACAGTGTTATGCTTGTAGTTCAAGCCCTGCGCTATATCAAGAGGAAACAGCAGCCACCCTCTGAAAGAGACATATAATTTGTGGAGCAATCTTGACCATTGGGGGCTTGTCTGCAACAATCCCGGCATGTCGAGCAGTTTTGGGCAATGTTTCCGCATTACAACCTGGGGGGAATCTCATGGGGCAGGTGTTGGTGTCGTGATTGATGGCTGTCCGTCTCTGATCCCGCTGAGCAGAGAAGAAATCCAGACGGAACTGGATCGCCGCCGCCCAGGGCAGAGCGAGATCGTCACGCCGCGCAATGAGGCGGATTCCGTCGAAATCCTTTCCGGTGTCCTTGATGGACTCACCTTGGGTACTCCAATTGCCCTGAGCGTTCGCAACAAGGATCAACGCTCGTCCGCCTATGACGAAATGGCGAAAACCTATCGTCCGTCCCACGCCGACTACACCTACGATGCCAAGTATGGCATCCGTGCCTGGGCTGGTGGTGGCCGAGCTTCTGCCCGCGAAACGATTGGACGCGTGGCTGCTGGAGCCGTCGCCAGGGCTGTGCTGAAAACGGCATTCCCCGAAATGGAAATTCTTGCCTGGGTGGATCGCATTCATGATGTCCAGGCCCATGTCGATGCTGAGACTGTCGCGGCGGAGATGATCGAATCCAACATTGTGCGCACGGCCGATGCCCAGGCAGCGGAGGCCATGATCGAAGCCGTCAAGGCGGCACGAAGTGAGGGTAATTCCCTCGGTGGTATCGTGTCCTGCATCGTGCGAGGGTGCCCTCCCGGACTGGGAGACCCCGTGTTCGACAAGCTGGATGCCACGCTGGCGCACGCCATGATGAGCATCCCTGCCGTCAAAGGCTTTGAAGTAGGTTCCGGCTTTCATGCTCCGGACATGACCGGGCTGGAGCACAACGATCCTTTCTTCATGGATCATGGCTGCGTCA
Organism: uncultured Akkermansia sp.; assembly: GCA_964448375.1. GTDB lineage: Bacteria > Verrucomicrobiota > Verrucomicrobiia > Verrucomicrobiales > Akkermansiaceae > Akkermansia. The sequence goes on along the minus strand of CAYVAI010000021.1, from coordinate 6,203 downwards.
GAACGCGCACCAATCATTCAGGGGGCATCCAGGGGGGCATCTCCAACGGAGAAACCATCCAGATGAACATCGCATTCAAACCTACAGCAACGTTGATGATCAATCAGGAAACCGTCAATTCCGATGGCTTCGATACGACGTTGACCGGGAAAGGCAGGCACGATGCCTGCGTGCTTCCCCGAGCTGTCCCGATTGTCGAGGCCATGGCCTGGATGACTATTTGCGATCACTATCTGCGCCAGCGCTGCCAGCGTGGTTGATATCCTTAATCTCTTCCTTCCTGCTCGTGGATACCTCCACTACCATTTATATCATCGCCGGTGTCGTGCTGGCCGGCCTCTTCATCCTGGCTGTCATGAAAGGCGTCATCAAAATGGTGCTCTTCGGAATGGGCGTATTGGGAGGCCTTCTCACGTATTACTGGATTAGCCGCCACGGCTACACCTACCTGGCCTTCCTGACGTCTGACCCGAGGGAATGGATGGTGACGGCGCTTTCCTGGCTTTTGGCCCTGTTTGTCTTCGCCGTATTCACCCACGGGATGTTCTGGTTCAGCAATGTGTTTTCTCTGGGCAGCAAGATGGGCTTTGGCGGAGTCAAGGGGGCTTTGACGACGATACTGATGGTGCTTGTCATTTGCTGGGTAGGTGTGGTAGCCATATTCTATTATGGCGATGTAGCCGACATCAAACATGCCCACCAGGTAGCCCTGGCACAAAGAGGAGGCAAGAATGAAGCCGTATCTACAGCCTGGGTGTATGATTGGAAGGAAAAAATTTGCGAGCACGAATCTACCAAATGGTTGGCTTCTCTGGATCCCATGAAAGATCCTGGCCGCGTTTCCCTGTCCAAGATCGTGACTTATCTGGCGACATTCGAACACGACCAGGCAGCGGGCAAGTATGGAGCGATTGCTCCCTATATTCCGCGACCCAGGCGCTTATGGACATTGAGCCGTGATACGGGTATCCGCGCCATGGTAGAAAGGCAGGATATGGCAGGCTTGATGAATCACCCGGAATTGACTAAATTCCTGAGTGACCCATCGTCCCGTGCCGCCATTGTGCGTTTTCCCGTCGATCAATTTGTTGCCCAAACATTTCCTCCGGCTCAGGGAGGGGCATTGCCTGCTCAGCCAGTGCAACCCGTTTCACCCAATCAAAGCTCCGGGATTCTTCCTCCACCGAATCAAGCCGTAAACCCTATCCTGCCTCCTGTTCGCACCAATCAGTAGGGAACTACAAAGAGTCTCCTCTATCTTTTCATAAACGGGCAGGTATGTCTCGGAAAATTGTTTGAAAAAGTCAATCCACCAGTATTATTCCCGCAAAACTCGACCTGAATCCGGGCAATGAATCTACGTCCGGACGTATCTTTTTATCCACATCACCACGGCTGACAACATGCCTCCCAACAACGACTTCAACCAGAACAATCCCGACCGCAATTCAAACAGGAAATCACCCAATTGGGGAACATGGGTCATGCTTATCGTAGCTGGCACCATCCTTTTGCTAGCCTTTACTTCACCGGATACACTGGGGTTTGGCAAACAGAAGGAAACGATTGCCGAGTTTGAAAAGTCGTACAAGGACGGACGCATTATTTACAATGATCCGGCGAAGTATCCGATTACGGTATTACTTTCTGATGCCTCTCCTGACGCTGTCATTACGGCATTCCGCTATAAGCAGGATGTGCAGCCCACGCTTTCCTATGAGCCTTTCGTGATGAATTTCAACTCCGGACTGGTCGATGACAACTTTAAAAAGCGTCTCGATGAAGCCGGAGTTATTCAGCCTTCCGGCTTAATGGAAGCTCCCGTACCAGCGACTCCCGTCAAGAGCATCTCCTCAGACGAATTCAGCCGCCTTGTCGCAGAAGGTCGTATCACCGGCAACGAAGGGGAAAAAGAGCCCAAGATGTACTACGATGGCTCTATCGCAACGCTGACTGGCCGCCTGGTGACGCGCAACTGGCCCAAGCCCGGTGGTGAACAGAAGATTATCGAAAGAGTGGAAGTGCCCTTTAGCGTTCATTTTGACGGCACCCGCATCAAGAGCCTTTTGGGAGATACGGCCGAATATCGCACAGAAAGCAGCGGATGGAGAACGTTTATTTTCTACTTCCTCCCGATCATCCTGCTTATTGGCTTGATGTTCTTCATGTTCCGCGCCCAATCAGGCGGAGCCAAGGGAGCGATGACATTCGGAAAGAGCCGAGCCAAGCTCATTTCTCCGGAAAAGAACAAGATCACCTTCAAGGATGTCGCCGGTGTCAATGAAGCCAAGGAAGAAGTCTATGAGTTGGTTGAATTCCTGAAGAACCCCGGCAAGTTCCGCGAAATCGGCGGAAGCATTCCCAAGGGGGTGTTGCTGGTCGGCTCTCCGGGTACCGGTAAGACTCTTCTAGCCAAGGCTATTGCCGGTGAAGCAGATGTTCCTTTCTATTCCATCAGCGGTTCCGACTTCGTGGAAATGTTTGTCGGCGTTGGCGCCAGCCGTGTTCGCGATATGTTCGAACAGGCCAAGAAGTCGGCTCCATGCCTGATTTTCATCGACGAAATTGACGCTGTGGGACGCCATCGTGGCTACGGGGTAGGGGGCGGGCATGACGAACGTGAACAAACGCTCAATGCCCTTCTTGTGGAAATGGACGGTTTCGATGCCAAGGAAAATGTCATTGTCATCGCCGCTACCAACCGCGCTGATGTGCTTGACCCGGCTTTGTTGCGTCCGGGACGTTTTGACCGCGAAGTCGTCGTCAACCTTCCCGATGTCAAAGGCCGCGAACAGATACTTCAGGTTCATGCCCGCAAGGTCAAGCTCGCCGAAAATGTGGATATGGGGCCGATTGCTCGCGGTACTGCCGGATTTTCTGGTGCTGAGCTGGCAAACCTTATCAATGAAGCCGCCCTTCTTGCCGCTCGCAAGGGCTTGAAGGAGATCCGCAATATCGAGCTTGAAGAAGCCCGCGACAAGGTGCGCTGGGGCAAGGAGCGTCGCAGCTTGAGCATGAGCGACAAGGACAAGCGTATCACCGCCGCCCACGAAGCTGGCCATGCCATCTGCTTGCTCAAAACAGCCAATAGCGAGCCTCTGCACAAGGTGACTATTATCCCTCGAGGTCAGGCCCTAGGGGCTACCATGTGGTTGCCGAAGGAAGATAAATTCCACATGCGCCGCAGTGAAATGCTTGATACTCTCATCGTCGCCATGGGCGGACGCTGTGCGGAACAAATCGTGTTCGGCGATGTAACCAGTGGTGCTGTTGGCGACATCCGCATGGCAACCAATCTGGCTCGTCGCATGGTCTGCGAATTTGGAATGAGTGAAAAGCTTGGTTTCGTCGAATATGGCGAACACAACGGAGAAGTCTTCCTGGCTCGCGACCTCGGCACGCGTTCCCGTAATTATTCCGAGCAAACAGCCCAGAAGATTGACGAGGAAATCCGCGATCTTGTCGAAAATGCCTACAACCAGTGCATGACTATTCTCCAGGAAAACCGGGACAAGCTGGACTTGATTACGGAAGCCTTGCTCGAATTTGAAACGCTCGACGGTGAGCAGGTTATGGACATCCTGAACAAGGGCGCCATGAGCAATCCTCCCGAAAGAGTCGGCCCCCCCCCTCTTCCTGCGGAAGATAAGGATGATGATGACCTGGAAGAAAATGATCAGGAAGAAGAGCAGGGGGATGACACCTCCAAGCCTGAAGATAACGATTCTTCCTCCGATACCCCGGAAGATGACAAGCTGGATCCTTTCCGCAAAGATCAATCCTTCCTGAAATAATTTTACCTACGACCCATTTTTATATTTTTTACCATGCCTACAACTGAATCGCTGAAACTGGCTCAAGCTCTCGCCCAGGCCGCTATTGATAACAAAGCGGAAAACGTCTGTCTTTATGATCTCCGTGACGTGTCGTCTCTGACGGATTTCACCGTCGTTTGCACGGGATTGTCCGTGCCTCACCTGCGCTCCATTCTTCGCAATATCGAAGCTGATATCTCGGAAAAGCTTGATATGGATCCCGTCTATTTGGAAAAGAAAGCATCCTCGCTGTGGTCTGTGATGGACTACATTGACGTTATGGTTCATATCATGGGAGCAGAAGCCCGTGAATTCTACGAAGTCGATAAACTGTGGGCCAAGGGGAAGATTATTTCTCTCGATAATTGAATTCAGTTTCATATTATCGCATAACTTACTAATAGTCAATAGGAAAAATCTTTTTATCGGAAGATTTTTCCTATTTCGACTTGTGCCCATTCGTGTTCTTTTTGCAGATGTAGCTGATAGAGATATGCTCATCATTCACATAGAAGATAGAAATCCGCTACTGATCGAACAACTCGTCCAGATATGGAAAGATTCAGTGAAGGCAACTCATGTGTTCCTGTCTGATTTGGAAATAGACGCTATTCAAACGTATCTTCCTCAGGCTTTATCTGATATTCCTCATTTGTTGGTCATTACCGTTGATGAACATAATGTCCCTGCCGGGTTCATGGGCATCGCTGGACGTAAGCTCGAAATGCTCTTTATTACTCCACAGGAACGAGGAGGCGGGTTGGGTAGCAAATTGGTTGAGTACGGAATGAAGGAGTACTCCATGAACGAGGTTTGCGTCAATGAACAAAACCCGCTGGCAATCGGATACTACCAACACATGGGGTTCCAGACCTATAAAAGAACGGAGACAGATGATCAAGGGATGCCGTATCCGATCTTGCATATGAAACTGCTCAGGGAATGAAATTGGGAAGAAGTCAGGGCCGATAAAAAATTCGGTAAGCCTCTCTCATCACAAATCATGTCCCTATTGACAACCAGTGAATAACGAACATGCAATTTTGCATTACATATATTATGCGAAGTACATACCATGAGATTTCCATCCTGTTTTGTCAGTCTGTTCTGTGGATCAAATCAGCAAAGAGCGAACGCATGTTCATGTTGCCATGTCTGCGCGTATGAATGAGAATTTCCGAGAAGGTCTTTCATTGGCGTTTCGTAATGATAAGCAAAAGCCACGTTCGGATTTGAATCACACTCAATTAAAGTGAGCTCCATCATGAATGATCGCACTTTCATTCCGATTGAAGGTGCATCCGTCTGATATCACCTGGATAAGACTCGAGCCCACCTAGAATTTCAATTCTGTTGTTCTTTTTTTGATCCTATAATTGTTTCTATGGAGTTCTTCGTCGAGTTTGAGCGCTTAGAGGCTCAGGCACATAATTTTCGTTTCTGCTTTCATTTCTTTCTTACTACTCTTTTTAGATTAATCCGGAAAGAAGATTAACTATGCATCAATGGTAGTTTGCTTTCTGTGGATACTGAGGATATTTATTGTAGCGATTCTTTCTTGTTGGATGCGTTGCCTTCCAAAAAATCAAGATCTTCCTTTAAATTTTTGCATTCTCTAGAATTACCCAAAATCTCATTTATTGTCATGCAAGCTTGTATTACTGATTTGTGCGTTTCCTGAGATTTAAAACTATGGATGTTTTTGTTATAAAAATCAAGTGAATTCTGGAGTTGAATTTTATTACCCCATAGAGATAATAATTGTAAATGTAGATTTATCAAAATTTCACATGTAATTGGATTTTTGTTTAACCGTAAAATCATTTTTTGAAGTGTTTTGTTTGTTGCTGCTCGAGATTTACGACTAGATTTGTCATTTTTGAAATAATCCACCAAAACGGGAATAATTTTTTTCCTGTTCTTTTCATTATAAGATATCTTGTTTCCAGGGAGTTGAGACTCACGAAAAAGCAATGATGTGAAATTTTTCATGAATAAATCCATATACTCTCCATCTTCTTTGTCATTCAATAAATAACAAATTAATCGGTAGGGATCTGAATTGAAAATTTGTTTACAGACAGGACTTTGTATTACATATGCAATTGCATGCGGATTATCGCGGAAAGCAATTATGAATTTCTCTAAAAGCAAAATTTTCTGATCGTAAGTAGCTCGAGGAAATTCTCGTTCAAAAAGAAAAATCCATGCTTCCAAATTTTTGGGATTGAGTTTGATTGATTCTTCGAGGAAAAGAGCAGCAAATTCTTTTTCAATAGGCAAAAGTGAAATTTGAAAAGCAAGAGATGAAGCTGAAAAATTGTCGTGTTTCTTGTATAGTTAATCTTCTTGCCGAATAAACATAAAAAGAGTAGCAAGAAGAAAATG
>CAYVAI010000020.1:0-69559 GCA_964448375.1 uncultured Akkermansia sp. | reverse complement strand
TCAGCTCTACAATAGATATTAGTAATCGCACCCTACGCGGGTGCGTGAATTGAAGCCCTGACCTGCAATGGGGAACGTCTAGCCCACACAATCGCATCCACCCTTTTGCTCATTTCACCGGTTTTACCTGAAAGGACCTTCGGTGACTTTTTTTGATGCATTACGCCCTTTCATTGTTGTCCCGCAGTGGGTGACTGTATCGGCGTAGAGATAACCTGGTTTTTCGATGCGTCTTCGATAATCGACAATGGGGATAAGCGCCTTTAACGAAGTGATCGTTCCATTGGACTGAGTTCTGGATGCCGATGTTTTGTAAGGTTTGAGCACTCTATCCAGCGTTGAACTACTGGCTTTAAGCAGCTTGTCTCGGCAGGCCTTCTCAATCGGTTTTTCCTGTTTTTCCCAGGCATCAATCCATTCTGGCAGCATGGCTTTGAGTCTTTTTCCGCAGGGTTGATTCATGGTAAACAAGATTTTTTGAGAATTTTGATCTATCTTGTTTTCAAAATATGATTTCTCCCGCGTTTCTCTTTGACGGGCTTTTCTTTTGTCGTGGAGAGAGCTCTGATGATTGTCTTAATTGACTTATGTCCTGTAAGTTACTGTATTTCCAAGAGGAACTCATGTTTGTCTTTCCGAGTCATTTTTGAAGCGTAGACCTGTCGATCCTCATTTAGTAACTCAAGTCGTGATTGTTTGCTCATTTTAAGAGGTATATGAATAGTTTGAAGAAACTATTTTGATGCATCCACCATTTTGCTCATTTCACCGGTTTTACCTGAAAGGGCCTTCGGTGACTTTTTTTTTGATGCATTACGGATGCATTACGGCATGTCATGGATGATAGGATTCTTCGTTGCGGTAGGGGAGGGGTGTATGGTTTAATAGTGGAGATATGAACACAACCCCTTTACAGCAAGATTTGCTCGATGCGACAACGAGCCTTTGCAATGCTCTTGCACAGTCGCCTCAGATTATTGCGGCCAAGGCTCGCATTGGGCTTTTCTTCCAGAACCCTGATGCTACGAAGTTGTTTGAAGAAGTGAACGCTTATGGCGAAGAACTTCGTTCCAAGCATTTGGCTGGCATGCCTCCGACTGAAGAGGAAATCGAAAAATTTGACAAGCTCCGCGCTTCTGTGATTGAAAATGAACTGGCTCGTGGTTTCCTGGAAGCTCGCCAGTCTGTTGACGGCTTGTTGGCTACGATTAACCAGTTCCTCGGCATGTCCATCGATATGGGCCGCGCTCCGACTCCTGAGGAAGTGGAAGCTGCCGCTCAGCGTGCTACCAGTGCTTCCTGCTCCTGCGGTGGTAGCTGCAAGGATGGCGGCGAATGCGACTGTGGCGACGATTGCCAGTGCGACGGCGAAGGCCATGAGCACGGTGGCGATTTCTGCTGCAAGCACTAACTCAGACTGACCAGATCATTATTCTAATTATACAAGAGCCCATCTCGCAGAATACGCGGGATGGGCTCTTGGTTTTCAATGGATAAGGGGGATGTCTGTCGCCTTTTATTTCATGCGGATTTCGTAGCCGATTTCTTGCAGCATGGCGATGTCGTCGCGGGTGGAGACCCCGGCGGTGGTGAGCATGTCTCCGGAGATGGCGGCGTTGGCTCCGGAGAGGAAGGCTTTGCGCCCCTGATCGCTCATGGTGTTGCGCCCGGCAGCGATGCGGACTGCCCCATCGGGGACGATGAAGCGGACAATGGCGATGATGCGGAGTTTTTCTTCTTCGCTCATGGGGGCCAGCGTTTCATAGGGTGTGCCGGGGATGGGGGAGAGGAAGTTAATGGGGGTGGACTTGATGCCGAGGGCGGCAATGTCCATGAACATGTCGATGCGGTCTTCCATGGTTTCGCCGAGTCCCATGATGCCGCCACTGCATACTTCCATACCAGCTTCCTGAGCCCATTTGATGGTCTGGATTTTCTGGTCGTAGGTGTGTGTGGTACAGACGTTGGGGAAGTTGCGGCGGGAGGTTTCCAGGTTGTTGTGGTAGCGTGAGACGCCTGCAGCCTTGATCTTTTTGCAGTGTTCCAGCGTGATGAGACCGTGGGAGGCACAGAGGCCGAGCTGGCGTTCGACACTCATGCGACGGTATATTTCGCAGAGTTGGTCAACATCGGCATCGGTGAGGCGTTTGCCGGAGGTGACGACGGAGTAGCGAAGGATACCGGCTTCTTCACAGCGTATGGCGCCGTCCATAATGGTGTCTCCGGAGAGCAGGGGATATTCGTCCACAGCCGTGTGATAGTGGGCGGACTGGGCGCAGTATTTGCAGTTTTCCGAGCACCGTCCGCTGCGTCCATTGATGATGGTGCAGAGGTCAAAGATGTTGCCGCAGAAGTGTTCACGGATCTTGTTGGCTGCCTGGCAAAGCTCGTCGAGGGGGGCATCGCAGAGCAGGAGGAGTTCCTCACGGGTACAGGATTGGCCTGATAATACTTTGTCGAGAAGGGTTGCTGTCAGAGACATCTTGCGGAGAGACTACCCCTTCGAGCCGTTGGGTCAAGCGGCAAACGTGACGCGCATTCTACTACGTGGGTTTTACTTTATTCCTGTCATGTGAACTGGGTAGAATTTCCGATTGGACTTGACTTCACCACGGTTCCCGGTAGAACATTTTGTTCTTCGGAAGCATGCTTCATAACTACCATGAATAGAGATCTCAGAATTTCGTTTTTACTCAAGATGATCACGGATCGTGTGGATACAATGATTACGCGTGAGCTGACGTTGGAGCGCGTGACTGCTGCACAGGGCAGGGTGCTGACGTATTTGATTTCCCGGGATGGCGAGCTGGTATCGCAGAAGGATGTGGAACAGTATTTTGGCATCTCGCATACGACGGTGAAGGGTATTGTTTCTCGCCTTGAGGAGAAGGATTTGGTGAAGACGGCTTTCGACAATGAGGATGGCCGTGTGAAAAATATCTATCTCACAGAGCGCAGTCATATGATTCACCAATCTATCGGTGAACAAATTGCAGCGATTGAGGATACCTTGCTCCGTGGTGTTTCTCTGGAAGACAGGGCCTTGATGAAGGTGTTGCTACAACGTATGTACAACAATATCAAGTAGTTTTGAGTAGTTTGCAACTGTGATGCGGTGAATCTGATTATCCTTATACTTGCGATTCGATAAATATGAAGCATGCTTCATGTATAATATTTCCATTCAATTATATGAAAGTAGAACACATACTGATGCTGGCTCTGAGTGGGCTGGTAGTAGGCACGCTTAGCGCGTGCAAGGACGGAACTGACCAGGATGGTCAGGCGGCTGCGATGCAGCGACAGATGCCCCCGATCAAGGTATCTGTGATGAATATGCAGCAGCAGACTGTGGATTTGAAGTCCTCGTGGTTTGGCTCCTTGCGGGGCGTGGAGCAGGCAGATATCCGCCCGCAGGTGTCCGGTACTCTCCTCCGGCAGGTGTATTGGGATGGCTCGATATGTGAGAAGGGTGAATTGTTGTTCGAGATTGACCCAGCGACGTACGAGGCAGCTGTTGACCAGGCTGAGGGTAATCTCGCGGCTGCGAAGGCTAGTCGGATGCAGGCCGAAGCTTCCAAGAACCGTGCCGCGCAGGATGTGGAGCGCTACGATAAGCTGATTAAGACGGGGGCGATTTCTGAAAAGGTGTTTACGGATGCCCAGCAAGGGCTCAAGGAGTCGCAGGCGGCTTTGGAACAGGCGGGAGCCGGTATCAAGCAGTCGGAAGCCGCCCTGGAGAATGCCAGGATCAATCTGGCACGCACGAAGGTGTATGCTCCCTTCCGTGGGCTGGCCTCTAAATCGCAAGCGAGCGTGGGCGACCTGATTTCTGCTAATGGGTCTGCGTTGACAACGATGTCGTCGATCGACCCTATTCGCGTGGACTTCGCGGTGACGGGTAAACAGGTGCTCAATCGCCTTCTCGATGGTCGCGTGGATGTGAAGACTGGTCGCATGGGTGATTTGGGCAAGTTCGAGCTGCTTTTGGAGGACGGAACCGTATTTGAAGAGAAGGGTACGGTTGTTTCCGTGGATAGCGAGGTGAGCCGTGCGAGTGGTACGGTGAACTTTATTGGTCACGTGCCCAACCCGGGGCTCAAGCTTCGTTCCGGCATGGCTGTCCGCGTACGGGCAGTGACGGGGGTGGAGAAGGATGCTCTGCTCGTCCCGGTGCGCGCTCTGGTGTCGGCGATGAACCATCGCAATATTTATGTGGTGGCTCCCGACCAGACGCCTCGGCGCATTGATGTTCAGCTGGGGGAAACGATTGTGCTTGATATGCCTGATGGCAAGGGAGGCAAGGCTCCCATGCTGATGCAGATTGTGACGGGTACGGTGAAGCCCATTGCAGAATCTCTGAAGGAACTCGGCTACGCGATGCCCTCCGAAGCTCCGGTGATCGTTGAAGGCGGTATGATGGCCGCCCAGTATTCCAAGGTGAACGACATGATGCGTGCACAAGGTGCTCCGGCAGGTTTTGGAACGGTCATCCCGACGCCCTTTATTTACACCCAACCGGAGTCCACAACTCCCTCCATTACAGCCGAGTAAGCCATGAGTGCATTTTTCATCAAACATCCCGCCATTGCGGCGGTGATTGCCATTGTCACCACATTGTTGGGGTTGGTCTGCCTGGGGAACCTCCCCATCTCGCAGTATCCGGAAATTACACCGCGCACGATTCAGTTGCAGGCGATGTTTCCAGGGGCGAATGCGCAGGCCGTGGCCGACTCGATTGGTACCCCTCTGGAACGCCAGATTTCCGGCGTGCAGGGGATGGACTACATGACTTCCGTTTCATCCAATAACGGCGTTTACAATTTGTCGGTTGTGTTCGAACCGGGATCAGATCCGGATACGGACCAGGTATTGACCAACATGCGCTATGGTCAGGCATCCTCCCAGCTTCCTCAGGAAGTGCAGAGTACGGGGGTGACGATCAAGCAACAGCCGGGGCTCCCTCTGCTCATGTACTCGCTGACCTCGCCGGATGGCAGCTACAATTCGGTTGACCTTGCCAACTACGCGCAGGTGAAGCTTATTGACGAACTCAAGCGCGTCGAGGGCGTTGGCGAAGTTCAGGTGTATGGTGCGGGGCGATATGCCATCCGTATCTGGCTGGATACCTCGAAGATGACCCACTACGGCATTTCCGTCGGAGAAGTTCGCGGTGCGATTTCCGCCCAGAATACGACGAATCCCGGGGGTAAGATCGGGGCGGATCCCGTGCCGGATGGACAGGAACAGACCATTACTGTGCGTACCCAGGGGCGCCTTTCCTCTCCGCATGAGTTCGAGGATATCATCATCCGCCAGAGTGGCGAAGAAATCGTGTACCTGCGGGATATCGCCAAGGTGGAGCTTGGGGCTGAAGATTACTCTGCCATGGGGAGGTTAAATGGCAAGATGGCGGCGGCTATTGCCATTTTCCAGGCACCCGGTTCCAACGCCATTGCTACGGCGGATCGCGTGACTGCGCTGTTGGAAGCCAAGGCTCCCTTGATGCCGGAAGGTATCTCCGGTTGCATGTCTCTGGATACGACGGCGGCTGTTCGCTACTCGATTGAGGAAATCAAGCATACTCTGATTGAGGCAATCATCCTGGTGGCATTCGTCGTGTTCCTCTTTCTCCAGAACTGGCGCGCAACGCTGATTCCCCTGATTGCCGTGCCAGTGTCTCTGATTTCCACCTTCTGCGTTTTCCCTTTGCTGGGCTTCTCTCTGAATACAATTTCCCTTCTGGGGATGGTGCTGGCCATTGGCTTGGTGGTGGACGATGCCATCGTGGTTGTCGAGGCAGTGCAGGAGCATATAGACAAGGGACTTAACCCTCGCCGGGCAGCCTTTGCTGCCATGCAGGAAGTATCCGGCCCCGTGATTGCCATTGCCTTGGTTCTGGCGGCCGTGTTCCTACCGTCCCTTCTGTTGGAGGGTATTACGGGGACCTTGTTCAAGCAGTTTGCCGTGACGATTGCCATCTCCATGCTCATCTCGGCCTTCAATGCCTTGACGCTTTCACCGGCTTTGTGCGCCATCCTGCTGAGGCCCAAAAGTAAATCGAAGAGCCTCCTGGCTTCCTTCCACAAGCTTTTCAATAAGTGCTATGGCAAGACGGCCAGCGGCTACACCCGCGTTTGCGGAGGACTCGCTCGCAAGTTGATCATCTCCATTCCCTTGCTCTTCCTCTTCTGGGGGGCGATCAAGCCCGTGGCTGATCAAGTGCCCGGCGGCTTCCTGCCGGATGAAGACCAGGGCTTCCTGCTTGCCGCGCTGATTCTGAAGCCGAACACGTCTCTGCAAGTCGCCTACGATCAGGATAAAAAGTTTGAAGAAGCTCTCCAGGATCCGGCAGTCAAGAACCTGACAACCGTCGTTGGGATAAACATCCTCAATAGTGTGCAGACCCCTGGAGCATGTATCGCTTTTATCGAACTCAAGGATTGGAGTGAACGCCCCGAATCCGCCTCCGAACTGGCCCTCAAACTCCAGGCCAAGGTTGCCCAGGCCGGGCTCGATGGCATGGCCATGGTGCTGGAGCCCCCGGCCATTCCCGGTGTCGGTACCGCCAATGGTGTCACCATGGTGCTGGAAGATCTGGAAGGGCAGGGAGTCCCCTTCCTCTATAGCCAGGTGAAGGCTTTTGAAGAGGCCGCAGCCAAGCGTCCCGAGATCATGATGTGCATGGATATGATGATGGCCGACATGCCTCAGAAATTCGTCAACCTCGATCGTGAAAAGTGCAAGTTCCACAAGGTGGATATTGATGTCGCCAACGGCATTCTCGCCGCCTACAACGGCTCCTCCTTCGTCAACTACTTCAATGCCTTCGGTCAGCAATGGCAGGTGTACATCCAGGCGCAGGGCGAAGACCGTACCAACCTCGAAAAGATGGATGGCTTCTATGTCACCAACACCACTGGTGAACGCGTTCCACTCTCGGCCCTGGTGAACATGGAGGAAATCGAGGATACGGAATTCGTCATGCACCACAACATCTACAACGCTGCCAAGCTTAATGTGATGCCCAAGCCCGGTTTCTCGACCCAGCAGGTGATGGATGCCCTGGAAGAAGTGTTTCACGAGACGATGGATCCGACCAAGATCGGCTTCGACTACCAGGACATGAGTTTCCAGGAAAACAAGGTGCGCAACAGCATTGGCCTCGGGGCTATCTTCATGATGTCGTCCATTTTTGCCTTCCTGATTTTGGTGGCACTCTATGAAAAGTGGACGCTTCCCTTCGCGGTGTTCCTCACCGTGCCTATTGCCGTACTTGGCGCCTACCTCGGCTTGTATTGGAAGGGGATGGACATGAGCCTCTATGCCCAGATTGGCCTTGTGATGCTGGTGGGGCTTGCGGCCAAGAACGCAATCCTCATCGTCGAATTCGCCAATCTGGAAATGGAGAGAGGCAAGAGCCTGATGGATGCAACGCTTTCGGCGGCAAAACTACGCTTGCGCCCCATCCTGATGACATCTTTTGCCTTCATCCTGGGGTGTATTCCGTTGATGCTCTCATCTGGTTCCGGCGCACTGGCACGCAATGCCATCGGTACGGTGGTGGTCATCGGTATGGGCATGGCAACGCTGATAGGAATCTTCCTGATTCCGTGTTCTTACGTTCTTATTATGAAATTATTCCGGATCAAATTCGCTCTAAATGAATTGAAGGAAGACCCGGACGAAGTCGCCGCCCGCGAGTACCTGGCTGCCCACAAGAACGACAGCTCGACAGAGTAAGCGCAAAGTTCATACCAGCACGCTCAGTGAGCTCATCGGCCCATTCCCTGTCTTCGCCAGATGGGGGGTGGGCCGATTCTTTCACGGCCTTAGTGGAACTTGAGGATGGGAAAGTGATTAAGGTGAGCAGGCCGAAAAAGAAGCGAACTGCCTTTTCCCGGAAACAGACTGTGGCCCCCTTAAATTTTCTCCCACGCTGAAGGGACGCAATGAAGACTTGCTCTGCAAAAAATATTTGCGCTAGTATCAGAGGTATGAAGCCGCATCGCCTTTTTGCCGGATTGTCCTTAGTATTGATGGCTGTTTCCTCTGTGTCTGCTGAGGAAATCGCATTGCCTCAGCCTGTCAAAACGGGCGGTATGCCCCTGATGGAGGCCTTGCAGAAACGCGCTTCTGGACGAAAATTTTCCGACAGACAATTGACGCCTCAAGAGATGTCCAACCTTCTGTGGGCGGCCTGGGGAGTCAACCGGGAAGATGGACGTCGCACGGCCCCATCCGCCCGGAACATCCAGGAAATCTCCCTGTATGTTTCGACTGCGGAAGGCGTGTTCGAATATGATGCCCCAGCCAATTCCTTGAAATTGCTCATAAAGGACGATATTCGCGCACTGACTGGCTCCCAGCCTCTGGCAGCCAAGGCTCCCGTCAACATCATCCTCGTGGCCGACAAATCCAAAATCACTTGGTCGGCTCCTGGCAATGATCTGGTGGACTATCCCTCTGTCGATTCCGGCTTCATCGGCCAGAATATCTACCTCTACTGCGCTTCTACCGGCATGTCCACCGTCATCCGCGGCCTTGTGGATCGGAAAGCTCTCGGAGCCAGACTGAAGCTCCCGGAGCACAAGTTTGTTACCTTCGTGCAGAGCGTGGGCTTCCCGGCTCAGGAGGAGGCTGCTGAGTGAATTCTCGTAACTATGCAGTTATTCGGGAGCGTGGGAACCACCAGGTGAAAGCCGACGCATGAAAGATGGCCTGATTTTCCTGTCTTCATCGCTGTACTGGACTTTTACCTTGTACGGCATTCTCCCTCTGACTGTGGTGTACGGCTTGCTTCTCCTGCGCTCGCACCCCGGCAAGGTGGCGGAGAATGCGGTGTCCTGTGCGTTTTTCTTGATATTCAGCGCTCTTGTGGGCAACTCAATTGCCTACTTCCTGAACGCCATTGGCGTCATGTTTGAGGAGTGGGGCTATGGTTTTGCCTTTCTGTTCGTCTGGATCATTGGCTTTTCCGCAGGGCACATTGTGCTGGGCGTATTGCCCGGCAAAGTCTTTCACTACGGATTTCCCTGGTGGTGCCGGTGTGTCCTCGGAGTAGTCACCGCGGCTATACTGACCGGGCTGTGGTACTCGGTTTTTTGATGGTATCAGGCAGCAGAAGGGAAGCAGGCTATGGCCGTCCAAAAGATACCGCTTGAAGACCTTTTGCCGCCGGGCCCTATTGGAGACTTCGGACGCGATTACTTTGCCCGTCTTCCCGATGTTGAGCAAGATCCCTTGACGGCGCAATCCTTTATGCAGGAGTCGCGCCACACCTGGTCCGAGTACGCCGTATCCTATCTCCTGCTGTATCCCGGCATCGTCTTTATCCTTGCGTTCATAGGAGGTGTGGGAGTCTGGTTCTTCTTCCATTTCAGCAGAAGGAGAGAGTACAAACACCGCCTGTCGTGCGGCCATTGCGGCACAAAAATGTATCCCTGTGCGCTCAATTGCCCGTACTGTGGCACCCCTAATCCACACCCAGCCAAACTGAATATGATCGGGTATTCCAGAATAGGGAGCTCTGTGACCGAGCCTCGACGCGACAGGCATGCCAATGTCCTGCGTAGCTTTCGCCGGTGTGCCTGTTGCGGAGAAATTCTGACGGCGCCGACACTTGACCAACTCTGCCTTTCTTGCGGCACCCCTGTGTTATCCAGCGGTGCCATCGTTCGGGATTTCGACCAATTCGTCAAACGGCGTCGCTATTGGACCTACCCGATCGTTTTCATCATCTCCTTCGTTCCGATTCTGGGGCCACTGCTGGTGTCGTCTCTGTACAAGCGAAGCATCGTCAATCCCTACGCGCAGTATATGACGCTGTTGAAGGACAGCACCTTGATCATGGTGCTGTTTATATGCCGCCACCTCTTCCGCCTGCTCCCCATTGTGGGGAACTTTCTGATGCCCATTCTGTGCGTGGTCGAATACTCGATTTACAGGAAGGTATTCCTGCGCAAGGCGAAGAAACTCGGGCGACCCATTAGCGGCGGCGATGGGAAATAATGATCCATTGCTGGGGCGGGGAGGGGGAGCTGGCTTTCTCAGTTTCTGCGCCCCAAAAAGCGCAGGAGATAGAGGAAGAGGTTGATGAAGTCCAGGTAAAGCTCCAAAGCCCCCAGGATTGAAGCCTTGGCAAAGCCGATGCCGAGGAAGTCGGGATTCTTGATGAGCCTTTGGGTATCATAAGCCGTCAAACCGGCAAACACGACAATTCCGATACCGGAAATAATGAGATCCGCCATGCCGCTCTTGACGAAGAATACATTGACGACCATGGCGATAATCAGCCCGATCAAAGCCATGAAGAGAAATCGGCCCCAGCCCGAGAGATCCTTCTTTGTGGTGAAGGCAAATATTGTCATGGCTCCAAACATCCCGGCAGTGCAAATGAAGGTGTTGAACAGCGAAGCCTGTGTGTAAAAGAAGAAAATAGGAGTCAGGAAGAGACCTTCCAAAACCGCATACGCCAGGAAAAGTACCGTGGCAGCTGTTGCAGAAAGCTTGCGAATCGCCGCAGAAAGGACGACGACCATGAGGAAGGTTACCACCATAAGCACAAGCATTGGCGCGGTACCCGTTGTCAGGTACGCGGCTACCTCTGGCGTCTCGGCTGCCCACAGACCAACGAATGCCGTTAGGCCGATGCCGATGGTCATCCACAGATAGACCCTCTGGAGAAAGGAATGAATAGCACCTTTTTCCCTGGCGGATTCAAGGGAATAGACTGAAGTATCGTTCATGATAATTTGGGTGATTGTTTTCTGTTTTTAACTCTATCAGTGAGCCTGTGGATGACAAGCCTATTTGGATTTATTCCCCGGCTCTGATTCTGTTATGCAGAAAGAATAGAGTTTTCTATTTCAAGTTCCGCGATGATTCAGTCGTCTTCATCTTCATCATCCATCAAGTCGGGGAGTTCTTCGATGCCTGTGAGAGATTCCCGGTATTTGAGGATGACTTTGTTGGTGGAGAGTACGAAGCAGAGGATGATAATGATCTTGGCGCAGGACAGTGAGTTGTACTGAAGCGGAGGAATGGCATTGAAGGAATGCTGGGTTGCGATGATGAGGTAGATCAAGTTGAAGAGGGTGAAAAGCAACCAGTAGAACAGGCAGTGGTTCATCTGCCGGAATCCGGTTTTGTTGCCCGCATACAGGATGTAGAGAATACCTGTGCAAGCGATGCAATAAATGGACAGCAGGCTTCCTTGTATCCAATTGATATGGGGGATGGAGATAATGGCCGGGAGGATGTGCATCATGTAGTGCGCACAGGTAGCCAGTACCAGCACAAAGTAAAAGGGCGGGGAGTACCGCCTCATAAAATGCGATGGTGAGCCGAGTTGCCTCTGCAACGAGAGGAGCTGATACATGGAAATGAAAAGGAGCGCGAGGAAGAGGAGATTGGACAATCTCTCCAGATACAAAACGAGCAGGTAGATGTTGACGATGGGATCGACATTCGGTGCTTGCGCCAGTTCCGGATGGTAAAAAATCGGGAAACTCATGTCCATGAGGAACATGAGAGTGGCACAGAGGGAGCCTGTCGTGAACACGAGGTAAACGAAAACCTTCGGAAGGGGCGTTAGGATGAAAGTACGATTGTTCATGGAGCAGAAGGGGGAGAGAGAACCGATCAGACCTGCTCCCTGATTTGATAGTTCATGTTCGCTCACGAAGCAAGCAAAGTTGCCTTAATACGAAAGTGAGCGAGGTGTAATTCCCTTGTACATGGACTTGCGGAAGATTGGCAATTAGACTCCTGGAAATTGAGTTTCAATGTTCCATGGATACCCACTCACAAAGTATCCATGGAGCTCAGAGAATTGTAGTGATTATACTATTCGACGGTGTACCAGACGTAGCCCTTGGGCGGGAAGGTGACATCGAGGGTGATGGAGTAGTCGCGCTGGAGTTTGTGGCGGCTTGTTACTGTACCTTCCTTTTTGAGTATGGCAGTATCTGTCAACCCGGTGTAGTAGAGAGGAATGCGGATTTTGCGGGTGATTTCGCGATCCAGCGGGTTGTAGAGCGAGATAAAGCCTTTCTGCTTCAAATCGGGGTTGACGTGCATGATTCCATCCCAGTCCTGACCGTCCGGGCGGCGTAGGTGGATGAGATCGGAGTCGAGGATGGGACGATATTTTTTGTAGAAGGATACCCACTTTTTGACGAGGTCGCGCGTTTTGTCTGTGTCGTACAGGCGGGGGCCACGGTAGCATGCCTGGACACCAGCTCCGAATAGGTTCTTGAGGCGTTGTTCGTAGTGGTCGCGGTGTTCGTCCAGCGGCTCAATGGTTGCGGCGGCACCGCCTCCGTGGTACTGGGTGAGGGGGACGAACATGAATCCCATGGTGGGCGTTTTCTGCCAAGTGCCGTCGTAGATGTTCTGGCGCTCAATGATTTCCTGCTGGGCACGGGGAAGCGACCAGTTGGTTTCAACGTAGCCCATAGGCGTCTTGCTGGAGCCGGAGAGGAAGTACCAGTCGGGCACGTTGAGGTAGATGCCGTTACTGCGGCACCAGCGGTAGAAGTCCTTGATGACGTTCCATTGTTTCCACTGAGAATCGTCGTAGCCCTTGTGGCCGTTGTGCTCGGAGGAAGCGCATGTATCGCCGGGGTAGGAACCGTCGTTTTCAAAGACGTTCATGCCTGTGGTGATGAAGTAGTTGCGCAGGCGATCAAAGTAGGTGTCTCCCCATTCCGAGGCCAGACAGGGGGATTTGCCGAAGCGCGAACCTTCTTCGCGCGAAACGGCAGGTTTGCCTGTTTTCGGGCTGATGGCTGCATCTGCATCCTTGGCTCCGCGGCTTGCCAGCAGGGAGTAACCGCCAATGGCGATGCCCTTGCGTTTGGCGTATTCGGCGACTTCCTTCATGCTTGCCAGATATTCGGGTTTGGTGTTCTCGATGTTGAATCCGCTTCCGAAAGTCATAATGAGCATCTCGAATCCCGCTTCGGCGCACTGGTCAACTGCCTTGCGAAGGGTGTCCGGGGCGGCATCGCGAACGTGCATGAAGATCGGGTTTTCCTGAACCCAGGGCGACATCATGCGCCAGAATTTGCACTCGGCCAAGCCGCGACGTTCACGGTCGGTAGAGTCGCGCATCATTTCAAAAGTGGTGAAGGATTTCCATGTTTCGCCAGCAGCAATGTCCGTGTTTGGCCCGATGGGGAGAGTGGTTTCCAGGCGAGCGGGCTTGTACTGGCCGTAGTATCGAATACCTGTGAGTTCGTATTCCGGGTGGTCAAAGACCCACCGCACGGCGGGGTTGTCCTTCATGGCTTCCATGTCGCCCCCCATGGCGTAGTCAGTGACGACGAAGAGTTGGGTGAAGCGGTCAATGTAATCGCGCGGGGCATCTGTCTGAACGGGGGCCTTGCGGTAGTTTTTCGTGTAGGTACCGGCGGGTTGGGCGAGCATGCGGATTTCGTGTGGTTCTCCGTAATGAGCCTTGGGGGCAGTGTCCGTCATAGCGAGGATTTCCGCCTTGAAGGAATTGAGTGTTAGCGGAGCCTTGTTATCGTTGATGATTTCCATCTTTTTGGACAGGATGGGGGCTCCGTCGTAGAGTTCGTAAATGATGTTGATCGTCGTGCTCTTGACGGGGGCGGGGGCTGATTCCGGGGCCTTGTAGGTGAAGGTAACGCGCGTACCGGGGGCTGGCCATGCGGTGGCAGTGGAAAGCCAGGCTTCGTTTTTCTTCCATGGGAAGCGTTCTTTTGCCTGTTCGACCTTGTGACCGATGTAGGTGAAGGCATTGGCGTCTGCCTTCATGGTGTCCAGGAATTCCGGGGCGAGGTAGTTGTTTACGGCTTGTCCGGTGAGGCCTCCGACATTGTATTCCTTGCCATTGATGGTGACGACGGCTTCAGGGCGGACGGCGCGGATTTCGGATTCACCCGTCATGAGGTTATTGAAACCGACGGTGGCACAGTTGGGGGCGAGGCGAAAGACGCGTTCTATGAGCCCGTTGCCGAGCACGAGTTCCTGATTGCTATTGCCCGTCCGAGTCTGGGCTTTGAATGTGCTTCCATCAATCATCCAGTCGGCGGACTCGCTGGCCTGGATGGGGGCTGGCGGGAGAGCCTGCGCTTGATCACTTATGGAAAGAGATGCCAGCCCAGGGAGGAGAAGGAGATAAGACAATCTGGGGATTCTGAATTTCACATTCGAATTTACGAATTTCCAGGGAATGCTCTTTCATTATAATTGTACTTTGGACGTTATAACGGCAAAAAGACACAGAACAGGCGTGCCGAATGAGCCCATGGGCTGTAGGCTTCCTGGAGAAAGGATTATCTATCGCATTGCAGATTCCCAACCAGGGCTGGCTCGGTTTCTTTGTGCCTTTGAATGTGCGTTCACTCCGCATTTACTGGTTGGGGCAGGCTTGTTCTCTGATTGGAATGTGGCTTCAGGTGACGGCGATGGGGATTCTCGTGTACGAGTTATCGCACGGTTCCGGGACGGCGGTTGGCCTATTGGCTGCCTTGAATGCGGCACCCTTCCTTCTGGGAGGCATGGCACTGGGGGCACTCGGTGACCGTTTTGACCGCCGGAAGTTGCTGCTGGTTGTGCAATTGGTGCAGATTACCGTGGCGGTGCTTTTGTGCTTTCTGAGTTGGGGGGGTATGTTGGAACTGTGGCATTTGTACGTGGCCTCCCTTTTACTGGGGGGGATGCAGTGCGTGGCTTTTCCTTCCCAGCAGGCATTTGTGGGGGATTTGTCACCGAAAGGGATGTTGCTCAAAAGCGTGGGCATGTATTCTCTTGTGTTCAATATCTGCCGATCCGTCGGTCCGCCTCTTGGCGGGTATGTGATCGCGGCATTGGGAGCCAACTATGCTTTCGGCCTTAATGCTCTGTGTTGTATCCCCCTGGTGGGGTGCCTGATGCTTTTGGGCGGGATGTACGCCCCGGAACGCGTGGAACGTCAGGCGGGTGTTGCCGGGCAATCAAGCTCTGGGCTGGTGATCGTCTGGCGTGACAAGCGGCTGCGTATGATCCTTATCAGCGCTTTGGTTCAGAACCTTCTGGGGCAATCTCTGTACCAGATCGTGCCAGCCTTGACCTATGGCAATCCATCGGCGACGGGATCGCTTCTGGGGGCTGTCGGTGCCGGTGCGGTGTCGAGCATTCTGTTTGTGATGCCTTTCCTGCGTTACAGTTCGCGAATCGGGCTGAATCTTTCCTGCGGTACGCTGTGGATGGGAGCGATGTTTGCCGTGGCCGGGCTAGTACCCGTACTACATGTACAGATGGTGTGTTTTTTCCTGGCGGGTGTGGCAACTTCAGCTCTGTTTGTGACAACCTCATCGACGGTGCAGTTGCTCTCCCCGGGCAACCACCGTTCGCGCATTCTTGGCCTTTTTACCATTGTAACGATTGGGGCTCAACCCCTGGCCGCTTTGGGGTGGGGGGCTTTGCTGGACGCTATTGGGGTGCCCGTCATGTTGGTATCCGTTGGCATTGTGGAGGTTATCATCTCTGTCGGTATGCTTCTGGTGCCTTTTTGGCCGCGTTGGAAGATGGAGGAGCAGGGTAACTGAATCCATCTCCAGTTGCTCAGGACGGGACAACGGATGGAGAAGTCAGGCTCATGTAGGTCTCCCGGATATGGGTGTGCCACCAGCCCGGAGTATGATCGCGGGAGAGAGTGCAGAGTTCGCGGAAGGCTGGGATGAGGCTTGCCGGGCTACCGTCCGTCTCGGGTAACAGGCGTTCCGGTTGCAGTTCTTCGATGACGGCTCGCGCTGTTTGATCCATCAATTGCCGAGTGCCGACGGAGAAGAGGGCATTATGCTTCAGCAAAGGTCCAATCAATTCTCTGGGTCCGCGCCACGCGTGAACGAGCAGGCGAGGCGGGGGTAGTTCATCCAGCAACTTGAGGGCTAAGCCCCAGGCTCGGACGCAGTGCAGGGTGACGAAGCGCTTTTTCTCCCGGGCAATAGCAAGGTGGGTGCGACATACTTCCTCCTGTTGCACGATGGGAATGAGAGGGAGGCGTGCCTTGTCCAGACCAGTTTCGCCAACGCCTGCCTGAGGGAACTCATCCAGGAGAGCGGAAAGCTTTTGCCATTGGGCATTGCTGACGATTCCGGCGTGCCAGGGGTGGATGCCAAAGGCCGGGATAATCTTTTCCGGGAATGCCCGTGTGAGGGCTGCCACGGAATCCCAGTCATCCGGCTCGGCGGAGCATACAATGGCTGAAGCCGAGCCAGGGAATGGAAACTCCCTCCCGTTTGGATCAAACGAGAGGGGAAGATGGGTGTGAGCATCCGGCAACCCGGGTGGAATTTCGGAAGGGTAGCCGGACATGTTTGCCACAGGAGTTTAGATTAGTTTCAGGCGGGCGAGATCCTGCGTGTCGATGATGCCAACGGGCTTTTTCCGGGCATTGAGCACGACGAGGTCATCGATTCTGCGGCTACTGAGGGCGCGGATGGCCTGCGTAGCAAGGTCATCTTCCAGCACGAATACGGGTTCGCGCGTCATGAGTTCCTTCACGGGCATTGCTCCGGCATTGACATCTTTCTGGTACGCACGGACAAAGTCGCCATGGGTGAAGACCCCGGCGAGTTCTCCTGTCGGTGAGGCAAGGATGGTTGCTCCGGCACGGCTGTTTGTCATGGCCTGGAGGCACTCATTGACGGTGGAGTCTTCCGGCAGGATGGCGATTTCCGGCGGCTTGCGCATGATGTCGCCCACCTTGGTGAGCAAGGCGCGGCCGAGGGAACCCCCCGGGTGACGCTTGGCGAAGTCGTCAGCGGTAAAGTGGCGGTCTTCCAGAAGAGCCATGGCGAGGGCATCTCCCATGACGAGCATGGCCGTGCTGCTGGAGGTCGGGGCCAGGTTGAGCGGGCAGGCTTCGCGGCTGACACCCGTATCGAGGACGATGTCGGAATACTTGGCCAGCGAGGACCCCATGTGGCCGGTCATGCCGATGATGGGCATATCGAATCGCTTGAGGAAGGGAAGCAGGTTGAGCAGTTCGACCGTTTCGCCGGAGAAGGACATGGCGATGCAGACGTCTCCGTCGCAGACGACGCCTAGGTCGCCGTGAAGGGCATTCTGGGAATCAAGCATGACGGTTGGGGCTCCGGTCGAGTTTAGCGTGGCAACAATCTTCTGGCCGATATTACCGGATTTGCCGACGCCGACGACAATGATTTTGTGCCCTTTGGCCAGTGCCTTGGACATTACCGAAACGGCCTTATCAAAGTGTTCGTTCAGTCTGGAGGCAACACTCTGGAGTTCTTCGATCTCCATGTTGAATACAGCTTGGGCTCTAGTGAGATGATTCATGGTTCCCCTCCATGATGCTTGCAAATTGCCTCAAGGTCAAATTTTCTATGCGTATGATGCCCCAATTGAGGGAAAAGTTTTCTCGGACGCGAGCGACAAAAAAGTGCTTCGCCTGCGGAGACGAAGCACTTTCGAAGGGAATGGGTGATGGGTGCCTTACTTCCTGTTCTTGTTGGTGGCAAGGGCGATGAGGAACATGGCCCAGCCGGAGAAGATCAGTTCGCAGGCGATGACGGTTCCGAGGAACCAGGTTGCGGATTGTGGGAAGGTTGCCACAATGATGATGCCGAGGAAGAGGGTGATGATACTGTTGAATACCAGCCAACCCTTGCCGGGGACAGATCCAACCTTCATGCTCGCAAAGAGGCGGAACACTCCGCCAAACACGAGGAACCAGCCGATGACCAGAGTGAACGAAGTCATGGCCACAATCGGGTTGGCGATCATCATGGCACCGAGGATGGCGTAGATGATGGCCGATACCACGTTCCACCATATTGCTCCAGAACCGCCTGCCTTGAACGCGCGAGCCAGACGCAGGATGGCAGCCCCGATGAAGAGGAAACCACCGACCCATACGGAAGCCGCTCCCACCGCAAAGGACATACCCAAGGCGATGAAGCCAAGGATAATTTCAATAATCCCAATCGTACCTGCTACCCAGGGGGCGACGAGGGAAAAGCTGGATTGTTCCGATGATGTCTTTTCTGTCATAGTTGTTTGCTTGGTTGCAGGGATAGACATCAGGAAGGTGATGAACGTTCGATCGGTAAATTATTTTTTCCCGGAAGTATCTTTATCATCCTTGTGGTACTGTGGCGCCATATGCCGGATTGTATCATCCGTGATGGTGAATGTCGTGGGGCCGTTGAGGCCGGCTTGTTCCGCAGGGATGGCGTACGAGTAGGCCATGCCGGGGAAGTTGCCGACGGTTTCCGGCATGACGTAAACCATGATGTTGAGAGGTCCCGGTTTGCCGCCCGGAGCAGGGGTGATGCTCAGGTCGAGCGTATTGACACCCTTGCGCAGGCCGCCGGAGATGACTTCCGCCATGCGGACGTCCTCAAAGTTGTGGTCGGAGACATTATTGATACGAGCTTTGACGATGCGGCCGGGGCAGTCCACGAAGACTTTGCCGATGTACTGTGGCGTCGGGCAGACGGGCGGCACAGGGGGTATGGAGCCGGAGGGCTGGAAACCATCCTGTTCTTCGAGGACGGAGACATCGTTATTGCGCAGGCGTTCGCGCACCTTGGGAAGCTGAGCCAGGTTGAAGAAGCGAGCCTGGTCGTACTTCCACATACCGCGTTCATTGGTGAACAGAAGGACATAGGCATTCTCGGAGGGTGCTCCGCCGATACCCCAGTCAACTTTGCCGAAGTAGGTTGCGGCAGCTGTCGGCCCTTTGACGACGGAGCCGATGTAGCGCAACGGCAGGAGGGAAGGAGGGCTGATCTGTTGGTTGAAGAGGGATTGAGGCCAGGGGCGTTTTTCTGAAACAGCCAGGTTGCGCACCTTGACCTTGCGATATGCGGCTGTCGTTTGCTGCCAGCCATCGTAATTTTGGCGCACCATGTGCTGACGCCATGTATTGTAGGCTGTTTCCAGATCACTTTTAAGCTGTGCCTGGCTCTGGCTGGAGGACGGTGCGGCAAAGGCCGAAGAGGCAAAGCAGACCGCCGTGCAAAGGACGGATAGGAAAATGCGATGTGTCATTCTGCCCGACAGTATGACATGACTCTTGCCCTGAAGGCAACACAAATGCATCATGATCCATCCTCCTATGGAATTGCAGTCCCCTTCTGACCGTCTGGCGGAGCATCGGTATCAAAAGTTGCTTCGTCTCCAACCCGAATTTGTCTGGCGCGAATTCGGGGATGATGAAGTGTTGAAAACCAGGGTGTTTTTCCCTCCGAACCACCGTAGCGGAGATTCCATTCCGGGGGTTGTCTTTTTTCACGGTGGCTTGTGGTCGTCCTTCAACCAGGTGGAATTTGTCCCTTGGGCATTGCATCTGGTAAGCCGTGGTGTGGCTTGTATTTTGCCGGAGTACCGCATGCCAGTGAATTACGATGTAGCTCCGCGCGATATTCTGCACGAAGCTCGCGAATTGTGGGCATGGGTGAGGGACAACGCTGTGGAGCTGGGTATTGACCCGGCGCGCATCACGGTGGCTGGTAGCGACGTTGGCGGTTTGATGGCTTTGCATGTGGCCTTGCCGGATGCGCCAAAACACCGTCGCTGGTTTCGTAAATCACCACCTTTGCCTCCGGGTCCTGCTTGTGTGGCTCTTTTCCGTGGGATTGTCGATACGGACACCCGGATTGCGGATCGCGTCCTTAGCGGCATGAACGAAGAGGAACGCAAGGCTTTGGCTCCCGCGCGTCGCATACGAAAGGGGCTTCCCCCTCTGTTTGCTTCTCACGGTGGACAGGACAGGGTGATCTCTCCCCGGATGACGGAAGAGTTTTGCCGTGAGTGGACGAAAAAGAAGAACATCGGTCACTACGCCTACCTGAACCTTGCCGACCACTCCTACTACCACTTTAACGTCAATGCCCGATTCTTCGAATTCCTCCTTAGCGAGTGGGATAATTTTATGGTGGAACAGGGAATTTGGGATGAAGACGACGGGGTGGGTAATGTTCTGCTCTCGTAGATGTGGATGATGTATGTAGTTGGAGAAAGACGTTTTTCTCCGATCTTTGATGTTGCGTCGAGGGAGATGTAAATGTACATTCTACGTCAACTTGGAAAGCTTCCACTCTCTCGATACGAATCATATTTTCCTGACTGATGAATACATTGAAAAAAGTTGTTTTGTCGGCACTGGCATTTTGTCTGGCGTCAACTCATGTTCCTGCTCAAGAGCAGAATGCTGCATTTCCCGAGTGGAGCCCTTCGACAATCAATAGTGATGCCGCCCAGCTGGATTGGGAAGGAGTTGTCCCGCAAATTGTCCATCCCAATGAAAATCTGGTCAATCTGTACAATACTGCCTGGAAGATCACTGCCTCCCGTACGCGAACAGGCAAGGATATGAAGCCAGGTCTTCCGTCCTCTCCCTATTTGGATGAAAACGTTTACGACGATCAAATCTGGATATGGGATTCGGCATTCATGGTGCTCTATGCTCGTTACGCACCATCGGTTTTTCCCGGCCTCCAAACCTTGGAGAATATTTATTATCCCATTCATAAACAAGTAGAAACAGGGTTAAAAATTTGCCTTCGGGATAACCCTCCCATTCTGGCTTGGGCCGAATGGGAAAACTACACGATGCTGGCGGATAAAAAGCGAATCTCCCACGTCATGGAGCAGGAAAATTTTCTGGAAAAGCACTTTAACTTTTTCCAGAACGTGAAGAAGGGAGATATGCAACCCTATGCCAGCTACCAGCCCATCTTCCGGGGTGTTGTACGCCGAGCTCCTGATGGTAAATTTGTCGTGGAGGGAGAAGCGGGCTATCAGGAAAAATACCCTTTCATCGGCTTTACCTGGTCGCGCGGGGCCTCCGGGATGGACAATACGCCGCGCAATCCGGAATCCGATCGCGATACGGATATCGTCTGGGTGGACGCCCTGGCCCAGCAGGCTCTCTCCGCTCTGTGCATTGCCCGCATCCATGCAACGCGTGGCAATATGGAAAAACAGAAAAAGTGGATGCAGGTCTATAACGGTCTCAAGAAGACGATCAACCAATACTATTGGGATGAAGCCGATGGGTTCTACTACGACCTGTCGCGCAAAACGGGTACGTTTTCGAAGGTGAGATCCTGTGCTTCATTCTGGGTGATGCTGGCGGAAATCCCTGGTCGCGAACAAGCGTCTCGCATGGTTAAGTACCTGCAATCCGATGCTGACGGAAAGAGCGATCTGGGTGGAAAATACCCTTTCCTTTCTCTTTCTCGCTCTCACCCCTTGTACAATGATGCAACTGGGGACTACTGGCGTGGTGGTATCTGGCTACCCTTGGCTTACATGACGACCAAGGCCCTCGAAAAATACGGCTATTGCGAACTGGCTGATGAATTGTCGGACAACATTCTTCAACAGATACTTCGTGTGTATATGAAAGGATTCGAAGGTAAACATACGATTTGGGAATGCTACAGCCCTTCACAGGATTCGCCTTCTACGGAACACGGTAGAACCGCTCGCCCCGACTTCTGCGGATGGTCGGCTTTGGGCCCCATTTCCATGATGATTGAAAACGTGATGGGATTCAGGAAAATCAACGGTATCGAGAAGCGTATTGACTGGGCCTTAAAGGGCAGGAACGGCACACATGGCATCAAGAAACTGAAGTTTGCCAATATTACGACGGATATTGTCTATGACAGTGAGAAGAAGCTCGTCAACGTGACCTCGAACAATCCTTACAAACTCGTGATTAACGGTGAGATGTTTAATATCAATCCAGGAAGCAACAAAATTACTCCCAAAAAGGTTCTTTAATGTGCCCTCCTTTCGCGATTTGTTGGAAAACGCCGACAAATGTTGAAACAACAAGGCTATCCTGCAGACAGATTTCCGATGGCTTTGTTGTATATGTGGGGCAGGGAATGGAGTGCTGAATCACCACTTGTTGTTTTTGATGTCAATGTTCATAATGAAACCCTGCCGTGAAATATCGACATGGAAAATTTCTCTGGCATTTGCCCGGGTTTCTCCTTTCCGAACGAATTTGAACTCCTTCACATTCCTGTCTCCATACTTACTGCTCTTTCCCTTGCTGATCAGGATGAATTCATCGGGTATGCCGTAGACTGCCCGGATCAGGGCAATCCTGGATTTTTGTTCGAGGCTTTCTTCGCTGTAGCGTAGGCACAAGGAGAAGCATAAATAGCCCATGACAATGAGAAACAGGATTTTCAGGAAGGAAAAACATTTTTTTTGAAAGGAGCGCGATGGTTTTTCAAAATAGATGATCAGGAAGATGATGATGGCAATGACCATCGATGGTGTAGTGTAGAAAAAAGGGGCGAAAACGCGGGTATAATTTTCAACAGATTCCCCGCTGTGGTATCCTAAAGAAACGGAGTTGAATCCGAAGATATAGCAACCGATGACAAATACAGGAGACAAGAGGATGCTCTTCCAGCCTAGCGCATAGATGGTGCTTGTTGCCAGCAGGAACCAAATGATGGCAAGCCCTGCGTAGAGCATGAACAGACAGAATTGGAATAATAATATATTATAGCCAGTCAAATCTCCCAGGATGGCAACGAGAAGCGTCCATAGAATCAGAAACACGATTACAACGCGGTCAATGATGGAGAACGATTTGAAAGTGTCCAAAATTTTGTTGCAAGCAGACATACGGGAAATAAAAAGACTATCCTGCGTTATGATCGCAGGATAGCCTTGTTGGCAAGTAAAAACGGGCTGCCCCGATGATTATTGATCTTTTTCCGGAGCCGTCGTTTTGATGACGACATCGGGGCGTGCGGGGGCTCCGTTGTCGGGGCGGCGGTAGTTGACCTTCTGTTCGTCGAGGTAGGGGAGTTGCTTGTTGAGGCGGTTCTTGAAGTCCGCTTCATTTTTCAACTCTTGCGGGGTCCAGGCAATTTCAGCGAGGGCCAGTGCGCGGGGGAAGACCTGGTACTGGAACTTGTTGATGTCCGGGATGTACTCCGACCAGACATTGCCCTGGCAACCGAGGATGTGTTTTTCCTGTTCCTTGGTGATGCCGGAGGGAACCGGGTTGAAGGCATAGACTTTTTCCAGCGGGACATTGCCGCCGATGACTTCGTATTCAGGCTTGTTGGGCGCACCGGGACCCTGGAAGTAGTCGAGGTAAAGGGAATCGGTGTGGGTCATGACGACGTCATTGCCGCGTTCGATGGCATGGCGAGCCCAGCGGATATCGCGCCAGACCATCATCGAGGCTGTCGAGGAGAGGCCTCCTTCATTGATTTCATCCCAGCCAATGAGACGCTTGCCCTTGCTATTGACGAGTTTTTCGACGCGTCTGATGAAGTAGCTTTGGAGTTCTTCTTCATTCTTCAGGCCGTTTTCCTTCATGACTTTTTGGGCAGTAGCGGACTTTTTCCACTGGTCCTTGGGGGCTTCATCGCCGCCTACATGGATGAAGGGGCTGTCTGGGAAGAGTTCGGCTACTTCCGTCAATACATCGTCGAGGAACTTGAAGGTTTCTTCCGTCGGGGCAAAGATGTAGGGGAATACACCCCAGCTGCAAACGACTTTCGGATCGTAATTTTCAATGTCCTTGTTCCCGAGTTCCGGGTAGGCGGTGATGGCGGCGGCGGCATGCCCCGGAACTTCGATTTCCGGGATGATGGTGATGCCGCGTTGCTTGGCGTATTTGACGACGTCCCTGATTTCATCCTGCGTGTAATAGCCGGAGTAAGGAACGCCATCCGGCTTGTTCCGTTGCCCCATGATAGGGGAATGGGTGCGTGAACCGCCGATTTCCGTCAGCTTCGGATACTTCTTGATTTCGATGCGCCAGCCTTGGTCGTCGGTGAGGTGCCAGTGCAGGGTGTTGAGCTTATAGCGGGCGAGGAGGTCGATGACTTTCTTGATGTCTGAGGCTGGCATCATGTGGCGGCAACTGTCGATCATCAGGCCACGCCAGGAAAAACGTGGAGCATCGTCGATCTTCATCGTTGGAAAGCAGATGGTGCCTTTGTCGTCCTTTGTCACGCTTTGGGCGAGACTTTGCAGGGCGTAGATGGCGCCTTGTGGAGTTGATGATTCGATGGTGATTTTCTGAGGGGAAACATCAAGGCGATAGGCTTCTTTGCCTAGTTTGTCGTCGGAGGTAAAGACGAGCTCGGGGTTCTTCTCGCTGATTTGTGTTTTGATTCCGGCATTTTGAAGGAGGCAACTGGCCATGCCGGAGATGGCGCCGGGGGCGATGCGGATGCCTTGGGCAAGGCTAAAGCCGGGTTCTCCCAGTTTCTCCTGAAGGATGATGGGCTTGGGAATGATGGCACTGCCTTCCTGAACTGGTCCGGAGGGCGCAGCTAAGGCGGTTGTGACCAGTGATAGGGAGGCGATCAGAGGCAGGGTTCGGCGTTTCATAATATTCTAGGTTATACGCAGAGATTGGTGATGTTCTTACAGTTAAAAATACGCTTTGATTAAATACCACTGGTGATGGCATCAATGCGGTCGAGTTCTTCCTGAGACCAATTCCTGTTCGTCAATGCTTTCAGGCAGTCTGTGATTTGTTCCGGGCGGCTGGCACCAATGATGCAGGAGGTAACTTCAGGACTGCGGAGTACCCAGGAAATGGCCATTTGTGCGAGATCCTGTCCGCGTTCGCGGGCGATTTGAGCCAGTTCGCGGATTTGGGGTAATTTTTCCTGGACGCGTTCTTCGGTCAGGAAGATCGAAGAGCCACCGGCGCGGGAATCGGCAGGGATGCCTTGGAGGTACTTGTCGGTGAGCATTCCTTGAGCCAGGGGGGAGAAGACAATGCCGCCCATTTGTTCCTGGTGGATAACGGGGAATTTATCCGTCTCCGCTTCGCGGTCAAACATGTTGTAGCGGAACTGGTGCAAAAGGCAGGGTACCCCGGCGTCTTTCAGGATGCGGCAGGCTGTGCGCGCCGCGTGATCTGGGTATTTTGAGATGCCTGCGTAGAGAGCTTTGCCGCTTTGGACGGCGGTGATGAGAGCTCCCATGGTTTCCTCAATTGGCGTCTCCGGGTCGTAGCGATGGGCGTAGAAGATATCGACGTAGTCCAGTCGCATGCGCTTCAGCGATTGGTTGAGGCTGGCGATCATGTGCTTGCGGGAGCCCCAGTCTCCATACGGACCTTCCCACATGAGGTGGCTGGCCTTGCTGGAGACGATGATTTCGTCGCGGTAGGGCAGAAGGTCTGAAGCGAGGATGTCACCAAAGCGTTCTTCGGCAGAGCCGGGAGGCGGGCCGTAGTTGTTGGCAAGGTCGAAGTGGGTGATGCCAGCGTCGAAGGCATTCAGCACCATTTGGCGGCTGTTGTCGGGATTGGCTTCTGCACCGAAGTTGTGCCACAATCCCAGGGACAGGGGCGGCAGGAGCAGGCCGCGCCGCCCGCAACGTACGTAGTCGAAGTGACTGTATCTGGATGAATCCGCTTGGTATGCCATGCTGTAGTGTTAACACGACAAGCCCCGGGATGTCACGCCAACATTGAGGATCATCGGCTCTTCCTCAAACTACGCCAGAGCTTTTACCAGCGAATCTGACGCAGAGCCTGAGCAGATTTTCGAGTTGTCATTGTCACTCAAATGTTCTAAAAGTACACACATCAACCAGTGAAGTGTGTACTTTTAGTTCATGGATATCCCTACTCCCATTAAAGATTTTTTCCGAAGCAAAGGTGGAGTTGTTCGACGAGGAGAACTTCTCCCGGCACTGATGACTACAAGAATGCTACAGAAATATGTGGAGCGGGGGATTATTCAGAGATGGGGACGCGGTATTTATCGTCTTAGTGATGAAAGGCTGCATGAGTCTCCGGAAATGCTCATCGTGGCTAAGAAATACCCTATGGCGGTTATCTGCCTTGTGTCGGCACTCTCATTCCATGATTTGACGACGCAAATTCCTCATGTGATCGATATTGCCATCCCTTATCAAGGAAATCCTCCCAAGTCTGCTTATCCTCTCGTACGTGCATTCCGGTTTCGGAATGCTATTTATGAAGCAGGCATTGAAACACATGATATGGAGGGTGCTCCATTGAAGGTTTACAATAAGGAAAAAACTCTCGTGGATGTGTTTTTCTTCAGGAACCGAATCGGAATGGATGTATTTTTAGAGTCCCTCAAAATGTACGCAAGCAATCACTCCGTCAATCTTCCTCTCATTCATGAATACGCCGCTCTACGCGGGGTTACCAAGACGATTATGCCTTATCTGGAAACACTCGTATGAGCAAGAAACATCCCACCAATAAGGCAGCTTCAGTAAGGGACAAGCTTTACAACCTGTCACGGCAAAGCGGACGAAATTTTCAGGAAATCGTCCAGTACTATGCGATGGAGAGGTTCTTGTACCGTCTGGGAGAATCCGAATTTCAACATAGTTTTATCCTCAAAGGAGCGCTCATGCTGCGCGTTTGGAATGTACCACAGGCAAGGGCGACGATGGACATAGACCTGTTGGGCCAATTGGACAATAGCGCTTCATCCATTGAAGAGTGCATTCGAAAGATTCTGGATGTGTCCGTGCCGGATGACGGTCTATCTTTTGATCCAAACTCGGTTACTTCCATGGAAATAACCCAGGACGCAGATTACCAAGGCCGCCGCATTCTATTTTTCGGTTATCTGGAACAAATGAGAATACGGATGAAAATAGACATAGGCTTTTCCGACGTTGTTCTGCCGGCTCCCGTTCTCATTCATTTTCCTACGGCGTTGGATATAGCTCCTCCTATGTTGAAGGGTTATACACAGGAAAGCTCCATTGCTGAAAAATTCCACGCCATGGTTTTTCTGGGACTTCAAAATTCCAGAATGAAGGATTTCTATGACATTTACGTTCTGTCCAGCCATCATTCGTTTGAAGGGAATCTTCTAAGCCAAGCCCTTCAGGCAACTTTTGAAAGGCGCCATCTGAATATTCCTTCTTCTTTGCTGATAACGTCTTCCTCGTTTCTCAAAATGAAGGAGATGCAATGGAGCGCCTTTTTGAAGAAATTTCCCGCCTCTTTGCTTTTCGGAATTCCGATTCATTTGGAAGAAGTCGTTCAAAGGATTTCTTCTTTTCTGCTGCCTCCATGCAGTGCCTTGCTGTCCCAAGAAACTTTCGAGAAAACCTGGAACCCGTCGGTTGGAGATTGGGATGAATCAACGTTGTAATCCGGCACTTCTTCTGGAAGGATTTCCTCCTTCGCTCGAGGAAATCCTTTCGTTTTTCATTTCCCCGAGAATCCAGAAACATTTGCATAAGTTGCTTAGTATAAATTTGCTTGTGACAGGTGTTACGAGCGGGTGCAAGGGGTGGGTCACCTTATGTTGCGATTTGCCGGGCTAGTTACAGCCGCTTTTTACCAGCGAATCTGACGCAGAGCCGGATCATCTCTTCTTCCCCGCCCTTAGTGGAAGGGGAAGAAGAAGGATGCGGTGAAGGTGAAGAGGAGCCAGAGGGAGATGTTCAAGGGCAGGCCGACGCGGAGGAAATCAGAGAATTTGTATCCTCCCGCATTGTACACGTAGGTATTGGTCTGGTAGCCGATGGGGGTGGAAAAGCTCGCGCTGGCTCCGAACATGACGGCCATGAGGAAGGGCATGGGATCTACCCCGAATTTGATGGCCATCTCGTAGGCAAGCGGAGCCATGACGGCAGCCACGGCATTGTTGGAAACCATTTCCGTCAGAATGGAACACAATAGGTACAGGGCGGAGAGCATGAAGACGGGGCCGAAGGGACCCACTGTGCCCACGACGGTATTGGCAATGGTCTTCGCCAGGCCGCTCTGGCTCATGGCATCCCCGATGCAGAGCATGCCGAGGATGAGGAAGATGATGCTCCAGTCCACGGAACGGTACGCTTCTCGCGGCTTGATACAGCCCGTGATGACGACGATCAGGGCGGCGATAAAGGACAGGTAGAAGGGGTCGAATTGCGAGAAGAAGGCGAAGAATGCCCCATATTTGTCGAAGGATCCCAGCAGTCCGAAGAAGATGAAGATGCCCATGGCCGTGACGGCCCAACCACGTTTATTGCGGTTGTGGACTTCGGCTGATCGGCGACTCAGGGGGATGAGACGGCGCTTTTTCAAGACGCGCTCCATGCCGTCTTCCGGGCCTTCCAGCAACAGGGTGTCGCCCTCGCTCAGGCGAGTGCTGTTGCCGATATCCTGCGTGATGTTTTTGCCGTGGCGGTGGATGGCCAGAACGAGTACATTGAAACGCTGGCGGAATTTCAATTCGGTGAGCGTGTGCCCGGCAAATTCGGAGCCGATGTCCACCATGCCTTCGACGATGAGGACATCGCGTTGTTCCAAGGCTTCCAGGCCGCGCGTTTCATCCCAGCCGAGATCGACGCCCTTGGCTTCTCTTGCCTGGGTGATTTTGCGTGTGCCGCACAGGACGAGGACGCGGTCTCCCTCCTGCAGGATGATTTGCGGCAGTTCTTCCTGTAGCGTAACGCCCTTGCGGCGGACTTCCACCACCTTCATGCCGCTGAGTTCGCGGCGGATCAGTTCCAGGGGAGTTTCACCGATGAAGGGAGAATCCTTGATGATGCGCATTTGCAGCAAAAAGTCCTTCTGGGAGCCTTGCGGCAGCAGTGTGGAAAGTGTTTCGCGGTTCGGAAGCAG
Source organism: uncultured Akkermansia sp. (assembly GCA_964448375.1). Taxonomy (GTDB): domain Bacteria; phylum Verrucomicrobiota; class Verrucomicrobiia; order Verrucomicrobiales; family Akkermansiaceae; genus Akkermansia. Next base: position 40,959 of record CAYVAI010000020.1, on the reverse strand, counting down.
TTTCCGCCCAATCGTCCACATGTAAACAAGACCAAAGGCCGCGTAGAGTAATCCCATCGGCATCAGGGTGAACATTTTGATGCCATCGTAGCCCAGCTTTTGCACTTGCCCCAGAACGACGACGTTGGTTGAGGTGCCGACGACCGTGCAGGTACCGCCCAGGATGGTTGCGAAGGAAAGGGGGATGAGGAGTTTGGATGGGGCAATCCCGTGCTCTCGGCAAAAGGACAGCACAACGGGCATTAGAATGACGACGACGGGCGTATTGTTGACGAAGGGAGACACGGCGAATGCCCCCAGCGTGATCGCCATCAGCGCAAACATTTCATTGCCCTTGGACACCCGGTTAAAGACCTTGGAGAGGTCAGAGATCAATCCCGTTTTTTCCAGGGCGGCACTGAGAATAAACATGCAGACGACTGTCAACGGACCGCTGTTTCCGAAGCTGGAGAGAACCTGTTTCGTATTCAGAACACCGAACACAAGAAGAAGTCCCGTCGCGCTCAAAGCCGTGATTTCGACCGGTAGCCATTCCTTGACGAAAGCGATGAAAATGAGAACGAGCAGCCCCCCTACAATCCATTGCTGAACCGGGGAACTGTGAAACCACTCTGCCAGGGGCAGAGCAGCAAGAAGGGTGCTGGCAAGACATTCAAACATGGCTGTGTGACGGAGTAAAAAGGGCGTTCAGTCGGTCTATCCTGCCTGTCAAATATTAGAAACGCAAGTTTCTTGTTACCTGCCGCGCCTGCTCCCTGGTGTCAAGAGAAGCATCCGCAGAATGCTTTCTGCCTCGTTCTCGTGGATAATTTTGTCTCCCAGCGTTTTATTTGTCTTCCAGATGTTTAATTCCGAATTGCCTCAGCTGACAATTGCCCGTGGTTATGAATCCCCAGCCGCGTTTGTTAAAGGCCGGAGTAGGGCCGCGATTGGGCATTCTGGCGTTGCCGAGGGAGGGAAAGACGAGGGTGTTCCCCAGGGATTCCGGCGGCAGGAGGACGTGAGGATGGCTGCCCGCGATGATGTCGAAGCCGATGGAGGCCAGCCAGCGGGAACATTGCCGTTGTTCATCGGTGTATTCATCCGTGTTTTCCCGTCCCCAGTGAATCATGATGATGCTCATATCCGCCTTTCCCTGCCATGACTGGAGGGATCGAAGTAGGGCATTGGAATCCTCTGGTAGCCTTGCCAGATGGATTTTCGAGGAAACCGGCGGGTGCAGGGCCTCTTCATGGGCAACACCCCAGATGGCAATTGTATGGCTTGCTATGGAAACGATGGCGGGGGCAAGGGCTTCTTCGGCGGTTGTCCCGGCGCCGACGGTTTGAATGCCTGCCTCGTTCAATTCACGGATGCTTTGGAGGAGTCCCCCGGTTCCGCTATCTTCCGCATGGTTATTGGCGAGGGAAGCGACCTTGACGTCAGCTTTCCGAAGGGTGGATGCCAGTTGACCGGGGGCGGCTTGAAAGATGAATTTTCTTCCTGTTGGGCTTTTCGAATCCGGGGCTGATATACTACCTTCAACATTGGCAATGACAAGATTGTATGGCTTCATTGCCTGGCATAGTTCCCCCCATCGGCCATCTTCTCCACTGGGGACGACATCGCCGAGCAGGGCGATGTTGAGACCGGGGGGTGGGGAATTCAATGTCCAGACAGAATGCGGGAAGCGTTTGTACCGTTGCCGGAAATCAGCCAATGTGATGAGCTCCGGGAAGCCGGATAGATGGTGGATGACGATATCTTCCGAGCCCAAGGAACCGCGCGGGGGCTTGTCTTCCCACAAGGCTGCAGCGTGATAGCGGGCATCAATGACGACGCCCAAGGATTGTTCTTCCGGGGGGATGACAAGTCTGGCATCGGCTTGATCCAGCCGCCCGATACAGCGCATGTGGCGGGTGAGCTCCATGGGACTGCACCAGGGAATGCGGTGCCCACTTTTCCTCCAGGCGAAGCAGATCATGTTGGCGCAGTCATTGCCAAGCCCGGTGCCAGCCATGAACTCTCCACCGTATGGGACGCTGCCGGCTCCGTACATGTAGGGGGTGCCGAATTGCCCGGAGAGGGCGGCATGGAATCCCTCTCCCTCTGTGATGGCGATAGTGACGGGCTGGCTCTCATAGACTTGTGTTCCAGCCCGGGCGACGACTTTCCACCACGAGCGCCCCATGGAAATTCCGCTTCGCCATGTGTCGTTGTCGAGGAAGGGATCTTCGGTTTCGGCGATGAGTTCTTCTTTCCAGACGATGCAGGAACCCGCCTGGCCGGCGAAACTGGCTCCGACGCTGTCAGCCGGTTTGATGTTGGCGATGTCACACGCCGGGGTAAGGCGATACCAGAGAAAACGGCATGAAGGTTCCGGGATGTCCAGGGCTTCCAGATGGTGTGTACTCCTGGCATCCATGCTCCAGGTGCCGTCCAGGGATGCGCGCGCATTCGCAAGCCCGACTCTCGGGACGGCTTTGTCGTGTGATTTCAGCAAGGAACTCCATGTTGCATCGGGGCGGGCGTGGGAGAATCGTTGGCGATGTGCCGCCAGAAGAGCCCACAACGAGTTGGGAGCTGTCGTCCAATCGAGATGTGGCACGGTCTTCCCCTCGGTCGCCAGAGTTGTCGCTATCCGGGACGTGTCTTTCTCCGGCAGGAGGCAACCATTGATCTGGATGCGCGCCGGGTGGGTTTGGAGAGCGAGACGAATGGCTTTTTCCCAAAGCCGCCATGCGGTGGCATCGTCCCTGTGCCACGGGCGGGAGAGGCAGATGCTGACGGCTTGCAGGTTGTGAAGCCCGGTGACGCGTAGCCAGCATTCCTCCAGAGCCTTTTCCGGATCACTTTCGTAGGCAAAGGCATCCAGGTCAATGCTTGCCAGCCAGGGCAGGTTCTGGTCTTGGGGTAAATCCTCCCAACGGGCGATCGTGTGCCATCGTTCGCTCAGGGAACCGCATTCCCGGGGATCGATTTCGAGGCGTCCATCCAGATACGCGACAGCATCTTCCGTCAATTCCTTTGTGGATTTTTGCCGTAGCAGTTCCCGGGCGGGCATCCAATAGACGGTGGAAATTGGCCGGGGCATCAGAGGTTCCAGCCAGTTGTAACATTGGATGCGCCCGTTTGCCCGCCATTGGTCGAGCCTCTGAGCCTGCTCCCGAAGGCTGGCTACTTCCAGAACCCCGTTCCGTATGGCATCGGAATTGACCGCCGCGTTGGAATCCGGATGGGCATCAACCAGCAGAAGCCTGTAATCCCGCGTTCGGTCTGTTGTCTGCGTAAAGAAGGTGAAACTTCCCGCATGGCTCTGTTCCAGATAAATAACAGGAACGGCTGCCTGTACCCCCCATATCCATACCGCCACAAGTAATGAAAAAAGCCAGCGCATGATCAACGGCAGGGATGTATACGTGGGGGTTTGGAAATTTTTTCGTAGAGGGTCACATCAGAAATTTCGGCTTTGTTCAAGTGTCTGGAACTGGGAGAGATGGATTTGATGAGCAATTTGAGTGTGGAGATTTTTTCCGGACATCCTTCGAGGGATATCCAGCGTATCGGAAATTTCGTTCCCGGTTGGAATCTGACGGGGCGGGACCATGCGCCGTTGTTGGCGATGATCTGCATGGTTTCAACGGTACAGTCGTTGCCTTCAATACTCTCGGAAGCGAGGGAAATTGCTCCCAGCCGCACAGGCTTGGGGAGAGTCAGTGTGAGGGATTCTTCCTTGTCGGGGGTGATGTTTCCCGTGCGCCATTCATCAATCGAGATTTGACTGTTCTGCTGAAGAATAAAATTGCCAGTATCTTTTTTTTGTCCTGAGGAGACCACGGCAAGCATATCTGACTTGATGGGATACTCATGGTAGTATTTTCCCTGACGCTTGTAGTAGCTTCCTTGAGGTTGATCGGATTCTTCTTCCTGATCTGTTGCGTACATTTCAACAACCGGTGCGACTTGCACGATCATATCATCCTTCAACGTGGGCTCCAAATTCTTGAATTTCCATGTCCAGCTGTTTCCGGAACGTTTAAAACGATTAACTGGTTCCTTGAAGACAATGTCTTCTGCATCTATGGAGCGCGCCTTGACGGTGATGTTGCCGTTTTTGATGGGTCCATTCCATACGGCGGCCGTGGAAAGACGGTACACCATAGTCCGGGTGACGTCAGTGTTGAGGTCATTGTTGGCGTACCCTCCATCGTCGATATGATTGACGTCGGCTTCGATGCTTAATTCAGCTTGTTCATGGGCTTGCAGTTCCATGGTAGAGACAAACCAGCCGTAGAGGCGGAGTCCTGATATGTTGTCTTCTTCGAGGGCTTGCGCCTGTCTTTGCAATTCAGCGGGCAGGGGTTTTCCGTTAAGCGTGGCCTTGTAGGTCTGGACGGGATTCTTCTGTTGTTGTCTTTCTAACAATACCATCCCGCGTTGTTTTTCTTCATTGGGAGCTTCGACTGGGAAGCCGAAACGGACATGGATTGGAGCATCCGTGGTGTTCCTCAGCTTGTATTTGACGTTGATGTGGGCGTATGAATTCCACAATTCAATAACGAGGTCTTCCTCTTCCATGGCGACCTGGCTGACTCCTTCGAGCACGAAGGGCAAAACATTGCCGCCTCCGCCTCCTTGGGGGGATAGATAGCCCCCACCATTGCCAAGTGAGAAAGATGAGAGAGACAGTATGCCCGTTAGGAGAAAGAGAGGTGTTTTTCGCAACATATCATTGAATGTTGTTATGAGTGAGAAGAGAAGAAAACCAATGAAAAGAGCGGTTTGTGGGCATCAGCGACAGGGCTGAAGATGGGGCTTTTGTGCGAGTTTACGGTAGAGCTTTAGATTAGAAATGCCAGTTTGTTTCAGTCCTTTTTTGCCGGGATAGACGGATTTGATCACCAGTTTGAGGGAGGAAATTTTTTCTGGGCAATCATTCAGAGAAATCCAGCGATTCAATGGTTCCTCATTGGATTCAAACCTGACGGGACGACTCCAGGTTCCACCATTGGCAATGATTTGCATGGTTTCAATGCGGTCGTAATCGCGGTAGCTTGAATCGTCTTTTTCGTCGTCGTGATGATTTGATTTGAAGACTCCTGGATAAAGGGATATGGCACCGACTCGAGTGGGCTCCGGCAGGGTAATGGTGAGGGATTCCTCACGTTCCGGGCTCATGGATTCACTAACCCATGTTCGGGAATTACCAGGAGCGAAGAGCAAATTGAAGGCCTTGTTCAACTTCACGGCCTTGTTTGCCATGGAAGAAACGGTGATTTTTGCTGAACCAATGTCCAAGCCTCTGTACCAGTTGCCGAGGCGGTTGAAGATGTAAGCACTGTTCGTGGTTTGTTCCCAATCGTTGTTGAAGTCATCCCACTGGTAGTGAGATCCCATCTCGGGAAGAACCTGGAGGATGATGTCGTCCTTCAAACCGGGTTCAAGGTTTTCGAATTGCCAGTTCCAGCCGTGGCCGGAACGTTTGAATCGATTGACAGGGGATTTGAAGACGACTTCATCCGTATCGACCGAGCGAGCCTTGATGGTGATGTTGCCTCGTTTGATGGGGCCGTTCCACACTGCGGCCGTGGAGAGGCGGTACACCATGTTCCGGGGGACGATGGTATTATTTTCGCTGACGGTGAAATCGCTGCCCTTGATGTGCTTCATTCTGGTCTCGATGGTCAATTCCGCCGTTTCATGTGCTTGCAGTTCCATGGTGGAAACGAGCCAGCCATACAGGCAGAGATTGGACGTTTTGTCTTCTTCGAGGGGGACGGATTGCAATTGTAATTCGTTCGGCAACTCCTTGCCATTTAGGCAGGCCTTGTAGGATAGAACAGGATTGACCGGGAGGTGTCCCGATGAATCGGCAATGGATTCCGCATTGTGAGTGTCCGGATTTGACTGGGTTTCGACTGGAAAGCCGAACCGGACGGAGACGGGGGAATCTGTCGTATTCCTGAGTTTGTAGGTGACATGAATATCGGCGCAGGTGCTCCACAATTCAATGACGAGGTCTTCCTCTTCCATCGCAATATGGCTGACTCCTTCGAGCACGAAGGGCAGGACATTGCCGCCGCTTCCTCCTTCCGGGCTGTTGTAGCCGCCCCCGTTTCCCAAGGCATGGGGAACAAGTGAAAATCCCGCCAATAGGAGGCTGAGATAAAATTTTTTCAACATCTTAATCTGTGGATTAATGTGAAATGGAGGAAAGAAGCAAGTCAAAATGAAGATAATTTTGAGAAAGGAAGCTCTGTGATGCATTCCTTTGAGGTTGAAATGGGGATCGGTCTGTAATAAGTTCCTCACATCATAATTCTATGACCATGTCGATGCGTTCCATTTTACTGACTTCCTGTTCCCTCCTGCTGAGTGTGTCTGCATTGGCTGCCGTTCCCGGCAATGCCAGGAAAGCGCCTGAGCCGGAACCGGTTCCTTTCAAGCCAAGGGCGATTGATCTGGACTTTTGTCCGGGGGGGGTTGCCCTTGATGGTACGACGCTTTATATCACTTCCGTAGGGATGGAGCCCAAGACTGGCTTGAAGGATGAAGACGGTGGTGTGGCCAAGCTGGATCTTGCCGATGAAAACGCCAAGGCGGAGATGATTACCGAAAAGGGGATGTACAATAGCCCAACGGGAATTTGCCTGGATGGTGACTATATTTGTGTGGCGGATGTGGACAATGTGTTCATTTTCAATAAGAAAACGACGGAGCTTGACGGAGGAATCAGCGTCTCGATGGATTTACCAATGACTCAGCTCGATGGCATTACGGCACTGGGTGATGGACGCGTGGTCGTGGCGAGCCGCGACTTGAACAAGCTTTACATTGGCGACACCCGTTCGAAGACTTTTGCGGAAATTGTGACAAAGGAGCCTTTGTTTGCTCCTACTGGCGTTTTTTGGGACAAGAGCGCGAAGATTCTCTACGTGACGGAAGCTGCCCGTGAAGTCGTCAATAGGAAGGAGAAACCCTCTGGGCGTCTCCTTGCCGTCGATATTCTTTATGGGACGGTCACGGAATTGGAAGGCATGGCAGGCAAGAAGCTTCGCGGTGAATACGGCGCTATTGCCAATGACGACAAATTATTTGTTTTCAGCGATTTGTCTCAGGAAGGACTCCCGGAGGCCATGCAGCGTATCGATACGAAGACGAAGCGTGTGACCAACGTGGCACCTCTCGCCATGAAGGGGATTTCCCATTTCCTCATCCATGGCAATCAGTTGATTGTTCCGGCGATGAAGGACAAGAAAATCTACATCTTCAATATGAAGAAGTAATCCCTGGTCTTGAAACTCACGCATTTTGGATACAGAACGGCGCGTTTGGCATTTGCAAACGCGAGTCCGTGGAGCTATCATGTGGGGCATGCAACAGTCGTATTGTCCCAGCCTGTACAGATATGAGCGCCGGATCACTCGCGAGGTGATGGTCGGAAACGTCGGTGTGGGGGGAGGGAATCCCATTCGCATTCAGTCGATGCTGACATCTGATACTCGTGATACGGAGGCCTGTGTGCGTGAGGCCTTGCAGTTGGCTGATGCCGGATGCGAGATCATCCGCCTGACTGCCCAAACGAAGGTCTTTGCTGCCAATCTGGAACATATCTCTCGCGAATTGAGGAAGGCTGGCTGCCAGGCTCCTCTGGTTGCCGATATCCATTTCAAACCCGATGCTGCGATGGAGGCGGCCAAGTGGGTGGAGAAGATCCGCATCAATCCGGGCAATTTTATCGATAAAAAGAAGTTTGAGGTTCGCGACTACACGGATGATGAATACGAAGCGGAGCTGGAACGCGTCCGAGCCGAGTTTACTCCCCTTGTCCAGTTTTGTAAAGAACACGGCCGCGCCATGCGCATCGGCTCGAACCATGGTTCACTTTCCGACCGCATTTTGAATCGCTACGGTGATACGCCGGAAGGCATGGTGGAAAGTGCCTTGGAGTTTGCCCGCATTGCCCGCGAACTGGACTACCATCAACTGGTCTTTTCGATGAAGTCGTCAAATGTGAAGGTGATGGTAGCCGCATATCGTCTGCTTGTTCGCCGCATGTACGAACTGGGGGCCGACTGGAACTACCCGATTCACTTGGGTGTGACGGAAGCAGGTGGCGGTGAGGATGGCCGCATCAAGAGCGCGGTGGGCATTGGCTCTCTGCTTCAGGATGGCATTGGCGACACTCTGCGCGTTTCTCTGACGGAGGACGCTGTGTGCGAGGTGCCTGTGGCCTTTGCTCTTGCGGCTCCCTTCCAGCCTTCCGTGAAGCTGGATTCCCCCGAATTGCCCATCACTGAGCCGGAAGCCCCCTTTGATCCCTATGCTTATAATCGCCGGATGGCGGGGCTTGCCATGTGCTATGGCGTCCGCCTGGGCTGGGACAACCCCGTGCGGGTGGTGCTCCCTCATGAAGCTTTTGACGTCTTGTCTCGTGAACGGGATGCTCTGGGTGAGTTTGTCCCGGAACTTGATCTAGACAAGCTGGATCCCGTCGCTGTCGATCCCCTGGATGATGAAGCTGTTGAACAGCTGAAGGAACTCTTCGAACCCACCGTAGTGACGGTGAAGGATGGTTGCCCGATGGATGTGAGTGATGCCTTCAGGTTGCTGGCTGCCCGCATTGAAGGCCGCCATCTGATTTTGTTGAAGGACACGCTTTCTCCGGAATCCTCCCCGGGTGGAGAAGCCTGCTTGTTGAAGGCGGCGAGGGCGATTGGCAGCCTTCTTTGTGATGGAATTGGCGATGCCGTGCTGGTGCAGGGCGAACCGAACCCGCATACGGCCTTGTTCCTCTCCTACAACATTCTTCAAGCCAGTGGCTCACGCTTGACGAAGGCAGACTATGTGTCTTGCCCGTCCTGCGGAAGAACCCTGTACAATATCCAGGAAGCAACGGCTCGCATCAAGGCGGCGACGGGGCACCTGAAGGGGGTGAAAATTGCTGTGATGGGGTGCATTGTCAATGGCCCCGGTGAAATGGCTGATGCCGACTTCGGCTATGTGGGGGGAGCCCCAGGAAAGATCAATTTGTATGTGAAGAAGGAGCCGATCCGCTTCAATATTCCGCAGGAAGAAGCCGTTGATTGTCTTGTGGAGTTGATCCGCGAACATGGACGCTGGGTGAACCCCGCATCCTGAACTTGTGATGCAGGCAAGGAAGGTTCTGCCATGATGCCATCGCAAGCTTTGGAAACGGACGATGTTCCCTCCCTCATGATAAGTGGGGGAAAGGGGGGGCTAGCTCAATGTGTCCAGGAGCTTTTTGCTGCGCGCGGCTGGAGAGTGGTAGCACCTTCCCATGCGGAACTGGATGTGCGCCGTTGTGCGGATATCAAGGAATTTGTTGCAGACAAGGGACCCTTCGACTGCGTTATTTGCAACGCTGGTATGACGGGGGATCAATTGCTGGCTCGCCAGACGGAAGCCCGGTGGGATGAAGTCATGGAGGTTAATCTGCGCGGCGCCGCCTGGTGCGCCGCAAGTGTGGCGCGTGGCATGAAACGCACGCACCGCCAGGGAAGCATCGTCTTGATGGGGTCATACGCCGCGATGCACCCCGGCATGGGGCAGGCGCTTTATGCCGCCTCGAAGGCAGGTCTGGAAGGCCTGATGAAATCGCTGGCTCGCGAATGGGGGGGGGATGGCATCCGTGTCAATCTGGTGCTTCCCGGGTTCATGGAGACGCCGATGACGGGGCAATTGCCCGAGTCTGTTGTGGAGCAGGCGCGTGCCAAACACGTACTGGGAGCCTTCAATACACCGTTTCGCGTTGCGGAGTTCCTGTATTTCCTGCACGAGTCGATGCCTTTGACGTCGGGGCAGGTCTTCTCTTTGGACAGCCGGATTTTGTAAAAAGAAGGCAGGTAGAACGGGGCTCGGGCCTTTGAGACTCGGCAGTACAAAAGCTACGCAGTCCTCATGAATCACTTGGACAGCCTGATGACGGGTACGGTCTTGCCCTTGAGGGCATCCGGACTCAGGACAATGTTTCCTTCCTTGATTTCCGGGGTAGTGGAACCATTCAGAAACTCAGCCTTGGCAAAGCCCTCGGGCATGGGGATGACGAGAGCTTCCTGGCGACTCTGTGCCGCAGGTTGCATGATGAAGAGGTATAGGTTTTTGCCCTTGCTTGTGACTCCGACGCCTTCGGGAAGGTTCGGGATGGATGCCGGGCGGGTTTCGTACACGCCTTCTCCATTTACCTTCAGCCAGGAACCAACACCCTTCATGGCCAATGAAATAGCCATGGGGATGGTGCCGTCTGCCTGGGGATTGACGTTAAGCAGGAGGTTGCCGCCCTTGATGGTGCATTCGGCCAACTTCAGAATGAGTTCATCCTTGCTCTTGATATTGGTATCGTGTCGGTTGTATCCCCATTTGTCGCCGATGGTCATGCAGGCTTCCCAATCGGTGCCGGCATAGCCTTCTGTCGGAATGCTCTTCTCCGGTGTTGTGAAGTCGCCGCATCGCAGATCCAGGCCATCGATTTTGGTGAGGCCGAGCCCGGAGAACGAGTACAGGCGGTTGTTCATGATGATGCCGGGTTGGAGCTTGCGCACCATCTTGATGAGTTCCGGGGCATTCCATCCCGTCTTGCCTTGCATATCACCCTGGGAGTAATCCCACCAGATGACATCGACTTTGCCGTAGTTGGTGAGCAGTTCCTTAACCTGGCTTTGGAGGTATTTTTTGTAGGCTTCCTGATCCCGGGGAATTTGTTTGGATTCCAGCATGGCTGACTGTTGCTTGGGGTAGCAGAGGTCGGGGCAGATGTTGTAATCGTAGGAGGGGTGATGCCAGTCGATGACCGAATGGTAGAGACCGACGCGCATATTCTTGGCGCGGAAGGCATCGGCGTATTCCTTGACGAGGTCGCGTCCATTTTTGAGGTCGAAGGAGTCGAAGTCGGACACATCGCTCTTGAACAGGGCAAAACCATCGTGGTGCTTGGTGGTCATGACGGCGTAGCGGCAACCGGCAGCTTCCGCGAGGTCAGCCCATTCTTTGGCAAAACCTTCTTTGGGCTGGAAGAGAGGGAGGGCTTCAGCGGAATAGGTATCCGTGTCCAGTTCGGCATTCTTCTGGATCCATTCGGATCCCATGGACTTGCCTTTCCAATCCCCGGCCAGGCCGGAGTATAGCCCCCAGTGGATGAACATGCCGAATTTGGCATCGCGCCACCACTTCATGCGGGCATCGCGTTCAGCCTTGGATTCCGTGTAGGCGGCGTGCTGTTCGTCGGCCTTGTTGAGGGATCCGGATGTTGGTTGGGAGTCTGGGGAGACTGGTGCTGCCTGATTTCCCTCTTTGGCGGCAGTTACCGGAGCAGTCACGGATTTTTCATCAGCGGTACCGGGCTGCACCGCGCAGATGAATACGGTAAGGCTGGCAATGATAAAGGGATGCAGGCGGCTTTTCATGGAGGATGAAGTTGGGGGCAGGACTGAAGGGGCAGGGATGGGCTAATGGGAGAATCAGAGTGTTTCCGCATTGGGGTAACTGCCGACAATCTTGAGCATGGAGCAGTTTTGTTCGACTTCCTTCAGTGCGGACAGGAGGGGTTCTTCCTTGGAATGTCCGATGACATCAACGTGGAAGACGTATTCCCAGTTGACCACCTTGGACGGACGGGATTCGATACGCGTCAGGTCGATATTGTGGTGGCGGAAAATGTCGAGCACCTTGACAAGCGTACCGGGCTTGTGGTGAATCAGGAAGAGCAGCGAGGTGCGGTCGTTGCCAGTGGGTTGGGTGTCCTGATTGCCGATGATGGCGAAACGTGTCGTATTGTTGCAGTTGTCCTGGATGTCCTCCACAAGCAGGTCGAGCCCGAACAATTCGGCACAGAGGGGACTGCCGAGTGCGGCGGCGCCTTCTCCTGCATGTTCCTTGGCAATCTGTGCGGCTTTAGTGGATGAAGTAGTGGCAACGATGTCGGCTTCAGGGTAGTGGCGGTGGAGCCAGTTGCGTGTCTGACCCAGGATTTGTGGGTGCGAATAGATAGTCGTGATCCTGTCCTTAGGTACGGAAGAAATCAGTCCGTTGCGAATGCGAAGATGGATTTGAGAACAAATCTTCAGCGGGGATTGGACAAAAAGATCCATTACAGCAGTGACGGCTCCTTCCGTCGAGTTTTCGACCGGGACAACGCCGTAATCAGCCTTGCCACGACTGACGGCATCAAAAATATCGGCAAAATTCGGTTCGGGGATCAACTCAACGCTGTGACCAAACTGCTTGAGAGCAGCCTGGTGGGACCATGTGCCGGGAGGGCCCAGGTAGGCGACGCGGATATTGCCCTCCAGAAGAAGTCCGCAGGAAATGATTTCCCGATAAATCGAATACAGAGCTTCTTTGGGAAGGACTCCGTTGTTGAGATTCTCCAGCTTTTGCATCAACAGGGCTTCCCGTTCCGGTACGGAAATGGGGGCATTGCGTGCTTTTTTGTACTCGCCGACCTGACGCACGAATTCAAATCTGTTTTTCAACAGGTTGACAATTTGAGCATCGATGCCATCAATATTGTTGCGTAAATCGGAGAGATCCATGGGGAAGTGACTGATAGTGTATGGGATTAGTGCATTTTCCGCTGGTGCGTATCACCGGGCGGCAAGTGCCACAAAAGTATAGAAAGCCCTCCCGCGTAATCAAGACGAATCGGGCACTACGAGTACATTATGGCTGGCTCGATTAGTCATACGAATCAAGCTTTTTCCAAATGATCGAAATGGTGTGATGACCAACGATGGCAACAAGGGGGATTCGAAACAAAAAATCCGCCCTCCGTACATACGAAGAGCGGATTGGAAATGAAAAAAATCCTGTCTTCCGATCCGTTTTACTGGATGGCAGCGAGAGCCTGCTGGAGGTCGGCAATGATATCTTCAGCGGCTTCTGTACCAACGGAGAAACGGATGAGGTCTGGCTTGACTCCGGCTTCGATCAATTGTTCATCGCTGAGCTGGCGATGGGTGTGGCTGGCGGGGTGCAACACGCAGGTTCTGGAGTCTGCTACGTGAGTGACGATGGCGGCGAGCTTCAGGCTGTCGATAAACTTGAGTGCGCGTTCGCGGCCACCCTTGATGCCAAAGGTGACGACACCGCAGGTTTGCCCATTGCGGAACTGCCTTTGTGCGAGTTCATATTGCGAGCTGGAGGGCAGGCCTGGGTAGCTGATCCAGGCGACGTCGGGCTGTTGTTCCAGGAACTCGGCTACCTTCTGAGCGTTTTCGCAATGGCGAGGGACGCGGAGGTGGAGGGTTTCCAGCCCGATGTTGAGCAGGAAGGAGTTCTGGGGAGACGGAATCGAACCAAGGTCGCGCATGAGCTGGACGGTGGCCTTGGTAATGTAGGCGCCCTTGCCAAAGGTGTCCGTGTAAACGAGACCGTGGTAGGAGGGGTCGGGTGCGGTCAGACCGGGGAATTTGTCCTTGTGCGCATCCCAGTCGAAGTTGCCGCTGTCCACAATAGCGCCACCAACGGCGGCGGCATGGCCATCCATATACTTGGTGGTAGAGTGGGTGACGATGTCGGCTCCGAACTCGAAGGGACGGCAGTTGATCGGGGTGGCGAATGTGTTGTCCACGATCAGCGGCACACCCTGGCTGTGAGCGATGTCGGCCATCTTGCGGATGTCCAGAACATTGAGTGAAGGATTGGAGATGGTTTCCCCGAAGAGGATTTTCGTATTTGGACGGAAGGCCTTGATGATGTCTTCAGCGGAGGCATCCTGATCGACGAAGGTGACGTCGATCCCCATTTTCTTCAACGTGATGGCAAAGAGATTGTAGGTGCCCCCATAGATGGCAGCAGCGCTGACGACGTGGTCACCGGCTTCGCAGATGTTGAAAATGGCATAGAACGAAGCGGCCTGTCCGGACGAAGTGAGAATGGCCGCAACGCCTCCTTCGAGCTGGGCGATTTTGGAGGCGACAGCTTCGTTCGTCGGGTTTTGAAGGCGGGTATAGAAGAACCCTGCTTCTTCCAGGTCGAACAGTTTGGCCATCTGTTCGCTGGTTTCGTATTTGAACGTGGTGCTCTGGTAAATAGGCAGGACGCGGGACTCACCCTTTTTGGGAGCCCAGCCGGCCTGGACGCAAAGCGTTTCTGGGCGGAGTGGCTGATTCATGTTCGTTGTTGGAAGTTATGGGGTTGATACTGGTAGTCTCTCGCCGAAAAAACGGTGGAGCCTGTACTATTTGTAGGAGTTGATACTAGGTCTGCCCTGCCCATTGTCAAGACCAAGCCAGACGGCTGAAGGCGATAAACCGGGGAGGCAGAGCGTTCAATAGTAGGCGGGCTGGGTGTCGTCGGGGAAGGTGTTTGGGGTGCCGGATTGCTCGGCGTGCATGGTTTCGATCTTGTTGAGCATCTTGATCGTGGCCTTGATAGCGGCTTCCGTTTGGTCGGGATCGAGGCCTCGCGTGCGGAAGGCTTCCCCCATGTATTCCCATGAGATGAAGGTTTGGACGATGGCGTTGGTGCGGCCACCGGGAGGAATGTTGACCGAGTAGTTGGTGAGGCGTGGGAAGTCGCGTTTGAGCTGGCTCTTGTAGATGCGCTTGAGGGCTTGGACGAAGGCGTTGTATTGGCCGTCGCCAGTGGCGGTTTCCTGGTATTCTCGCCCGTTGATGAGTATCTTGATTGTGGCGACGGGTTTGAGTCCCTGAGCGAGGGATAGGCTGTAGTTGAGGATGCGGACTTGTTCCTCTTCGCGATCCTGCTTGAGGACGTCAGCGATGATGTAGGGGAGGTCGTCGGCGGTGACGACTTCCTTCTTGTCCCCGAGTTCGATGATCCTGTCCGTCACGCGGCGCATGGAGTCTTCGTCGAGCTGGATGGAGAGTGCCTCCAGGTTCTTGCGGATGTTGGCCTTGCCGGAGAGCTTGCCGAGGGCATATTCGCGAATACGTCCGAAGCGTTCCGGCAGGAGATCGTTGCAGTAGAGGTTGTTCTTGCTGTCTCCATCGGCGTGGATGCCGGCGCATTGGGTGAAGACGTTGGCTCCGATCACGGGCTTGTTGGAGGGGATGCGCACGCCGGAGCAGCTTTCCACGATGCGGCTGATGTGGTTGATCTTCTTTTCCTCGGCTCGGCAGGCGACATTGAGCTGGTCGCGCAGGACGGGAAGGACGCTGGAGAGCGGAGCGTTGCCCGCGCGTTCTCCCAAGCCATTGATCGTTGTGTGGAGGCCACTGATACCGGCCTTGACAGCGGCGGCGGCGTTGGCAACGGCCAGATCGTAGTCGTTGTGCGGGTGGAAGTCGAAGTGTAACGCGGGAAATGCGGTGACGACTTCCGAGCAGAAGTCATAGGTGTTCCATGGATTGAGTACGCCGAGGGTATCCGGTAGCATGAAGCGGCGGATGGGGCTGTTACTGAGGGCATGAAGCATGCCGTGGACGTATTCCGGGGAGTGGAGCATACCGTTGGACCAGTCTTCGAGGTAGATGTTGACGGTGATGCCCATGCGTTCCGCCATGTCGATATTGCGCCGGATGTCGTCCCAGTGTTCCTCCGGGGTTTTCTTGAGCTGGCCGGAGCAATGCTTCAGGGAACCTTTGGTGAGCAGGTTGATTGTACGGCAGCCTGAGTTGAGAATCCAAGCGAGGGAAATACCGCCATCGACGAAGCCGAGAATTTCCATGCGATTCAGACAACCGAATTTGTCCGCCCAGGTGGTAATTTCCCGGGCTCCTTCCATTTCCCCTTTCGAGACGCGGGCGGAGGCAATTTCCAGACGGTCAACGTTCAATTCCTTGACCAACAGACGGGCAATACTCAGTTTTTCCTTCGATGAAAAGGAAATGCCCGATGTTTGTTCTCCATCCCGCAAGGTGGTGTCCATGATTTCGATGACGCGTTCGCTCTGGTGCATATTGGATAAATCCGGCATAACACACGCAATTTCTCAGGACTTCTTCTTCAGCGCAAGACCAATGCTGTGCATCAAAGTAAACGCAGAATATCTCTATGGAAATGTTTTGGTATATTTATTATTAATTATAAGTGGTTGTATAACGGAAAAATGAGTGCCTGTAATGTAATGGAGGCCATCTCCGAGTAGGCCCTCCGTTGCTACGGATGCCGTCAGCTGGTATTATGAAAGAAGGATCGTTCTAAAAAATAGTCAAACTCCTTCGTGCTCTGCGATGAGTTCGAGGAAGTCCTCAAGGTATTTGCCCGCTTTGCCGGCACCGATGCCGTGAATGTTCATTGCGCCTTCCCGCGTGGTAGGTTTGAGGCGAGCGAGTGCTTCCAGCGTGCTGTTGTGGAAGACCATGTAGGGACGGAGGTGGTATTCTGCCGCAAGGTCGCGGCGGAGTTCCTTGAGCTTCTCAAACAATTCTTCATCAAAAACCCCGAAGTTCGGTCGTGCATTGTTGAAGAGCGGACGGGCGGAGCTCCCCTTTGTGGAAGCAGCTGATGGAGTGACACTTCGCGAGGGTGTTTTGCGAGCCAGAGGCCAGATCATACGGACGGGTTCGTTCCCCATCATGGCATCATGGCCGCGTTTGCTGATGGTGAGCATGGGGCGTTCCGCCCCGCAGGTGCGGAGGTAGCCAGCCAGTTTCAAGCCATGGAAGAGTTGCTTGAGGGCATCTTCCGTCAGGTCAGAAAGGATGCCGTAGGTGCTCAGGCGGGGCAGGGAGGTCTTGAGGATATCCTGGGTTTTCGCGCCCTTGAGCATCTGAATAATCTTCACTTTCCCCCAACGCCCTTCCCACTGGCCGTCGCGGCTACGGAAGGAGGCTCGTGCAATGCCGCTCAGGGCTTTGCGTACGATTTCCGACTCTTGTTGGCCCAGTTCTTCTGCAGAGTAGCCATCCATGTCGGCACATTGGTCGCAACGCCCACAGGGTTCGGAAGCACTTTCGCCAAAGTATTGAAGAATCCACTGTTGGCGGCAGCCATCGGAGTAAGCGTAGGAGGTGATGGCTTTGAGCTTGTCTCGATCTCGGTTCTCCTTTTCAACAATGGCATCGACATCGATATTGATGTGCTGGGCACCCCATTCCGGGTGGAGGATACGTGTGCCGCGGATGCGTTGCCCGGGAACATCGAAACGTTCGATAGCTCCAGCACGAGAGAGGGCTGCCAGAGCGGAACCGACAGACATTTCGTTCTTGCACTGCATTTTGGTGGCGATTTCCGCCATGCTCCACAAAAGCTCGTGCGTTTGGGCATCGCAGAACTTGCGAAGCATTTCATACAAATCGACGATGAAGATGAAGCCAGGGTTGGCGCCTTCGATGAAAAACTCCTGTGTCCGCAGGTCAGCGTGATTGAATAGGAGGTCGCAACAGGCATCGTCTCCGTCGCGTCCGGCACGCCCGGCTTCCTGATAATAGGCTTCGACACTGCCGGGAATTTCAAAATGAGCGACGAAACGGACATCGTCGCGGTCAATCCCCATCCCGAAGGCATTGGTGGCAACGGCTATATCAGCTGCCTTGGAGATAAACCTGTTCTGCGCCTCCTCTCGTGCGTTGTCATCCATGCCGGCATGGTAGGCAATGGCATTGATCCCGAGGTTGCAGAGTTCTTCATAGACGAGTTCCACCTTCTTGCGAGTCGTGCAATACACGATCCCCGTCTTGCTGGTACGGACGATTTCGTGGAGCTTCTTAAACTTTTCCTTGTTCGTATCGCAGGGAGTGATGCGGAAATGGAGATTCTCGCGCGCGAACCCGCGCACAATCACTTCGGGATCGTGCATCGGGAGGTGAGACAGGATATCCTCGCGAACCTTGGGGGTAGCAGTCGCCGTTAGCGCGAGCAACTGGGGATTGCCCAGAGCCTCCATCGCATAGCCGAGCTTTAGATAATCGGGGCGGAAGTCGTGCCCCCATTGGGAAAGACAGTGGGCTTCGTCGATGGCAACGAGATCGATTTCCACCTCAGCCAGCGAGCGCATAAAACCGGGCTGTCCGAAGCGTTCCGGAGCCACATAGACCAGTTTGTAGCGGCTCTCGCGCATATTGCGCAGGCGTTCTCTTTGTTCCTGCATCGTCAGAGAGCTGTTGATCATCGTAGCGGGGATGCCTCGTTGTTCCAGAGCATCCACCTGATCCTTCATCAGGGCAATCAGCGGGCTGACAACCAGCGTTACTCCCTCCCGGCAAATCGCCGGAAGCTGGTAGCAGAGAGACTTCCCTCCCCCTGTCGGCATTACCACCAAGGCATCCTTACCCTCCAAAACAGCCTGTACAACTTGATCCTGGCCTTCCCTTAGCCCGGAAAAGCCGAAATAAGTTTCTAGGGCAAGCAGGGGATCTCGGAGAACGCGGAACTCATTCATGATACGTCCGCCTATTGTGCCACATCCCCGGAAAACATGGAAGGCGAAACCCCCATTCCTTGCGCCATAATTGGTGAAAATCGAAAAAAAAATGAGAGCAGAGCATATTTTTTTCCATTTACTACTTGACGAAAATCGGAAGTAGTGTATATTCCTCTCACCACCTCGCGGTGGTAAGTGATGCAAGTCACAACAAAGCGCCCGTAGCTCAATTGGATAGAGCGTCTGACTACGGATCAGAAGGTTTGGGGTTCGAATCCCTACGGGCGTGCCACTTGCACCATGGAGATACAAAAATCCTGCCTCACGAACAAAAAGTTCGAACGAAGGGCGGGTTTTTTTGTCTCAACTCTATACGTGGGGGCGCCTTGGTTTCGACTGGAAGTTTGAGGTGCCGGCTGCATGTGAAGGTTGATCAGTTGGCCTTCTAAAAAGCTGATCAAAAAAAATAAATGCAGACTCTAACGAGCTCGCACTGGCTGCTTAATTAATACAGCCTCGTCGAACTACCAATGCCTGTTAGGTAGTAAGACGTCATATTAGCAGGCTGGTGCAAAGCGGGGTTACCGCGCTGCGCACGAGATTTCCACAGGTAACTGGCGAGCCCCATAGCTGACGCATGGCGAAGGGGACGTGAGAGCAGCAATATGCGTCTGAACATGGAGATGCCAGCACCAACGGCATTCAGGACAGGGGTTCGACTCCCCTCGCCTCCACCACTCCTTTTTAACCGCAAGTCTTTGAAAAATAAGACTTGCGGTTTTTTAGGAAACTGCAGTACATTATGTGGGCTTTTAGAAACAATGGGGTCACCCCAAAATCGGCTCTGCGTCAGATTCGCTGGTAAAAAGCAGGCTGTAAGTAGCCCGGCAAATCACAACATAAGGTGACCCAACCCTTGCAGCCGCTTCTAACACCTGTTACAAGCAAGTAATGTTCAATAACTTATACAAGTGCAAGGGCTGGATCGTTAAGAACTTAATGATTGGCAAATCCTCTATCCAAGTCTAGCTTGTAATTGATAGAAGATTCCATTTTTCTTGTCCTGCGTGTCATACAAGACTCCTAACTCATTCTTATCACAACATTTTCGATTGAGAACTTCCTCTTGCTTCTCATCAGGTGCAGCTCGTTTTCGAGTTGATGCAAGGGGTGTGTCCTTCATGTGGCAAATATCACACCTGCCGACCTTGCCAACTTCACCCTTCCATGGGATGTACATGGAGATTGATGAGGCTCATTTCCGAGATGTTCCGTTTTGTCTCTGCATGGATGCTGGCTCAACTCTTCGATATTTCCGCATCCAGTATCAGAAGGATTGATCATGAATTGCTTGCTGAAGAACTTCAACGAGGTGATCAATTTCTTCAAATACAGGATCAGTAGCGGGAAGATAGAGGCAGCTAATGCAGCAATTTCAAGGATTCAGTCCAAGACATGCGGTCTCTTCAATATCCCTTACCTCTTCCTCAAACTACGGCAGGGCTTTTACCTGCGAATCTGACGCAGAGCCCGCAGAGCCGTGGATTGCAACAAAGTTCTTCACATAGAGGTTAAGTCATCCTATGGTATTGATGACCCCTCATAACTAAATCGCTTCCGCGAACCTCAAGCTATGGGAAAAACTCCGGGAGATTCGCGGAAATTCCAATAGATTGATAATCTGCAGTTTGAAATAACGCAATTAAAAGAACAGGAGCGTTTTCCTTCCAACCCGAACAGGTTCGCGGAATTCGTTCCCTTGATAGAATTGTTTAAACGTGTTACCGTACCTACTATCGCACCCTACGCGGGTGCGCGAATTGAAACGGTGCGAGAGACGAAGAGACGGAAGAAAAAATATGATCGCACCCTACGCGGGTGCGCGAATTGAAACTATGGGACAACGATGCGCCCATAAACACGCGTTGATCGCACCCTACGCGGGTGCGCGAATTGAAACTCTTCTGGAAGGTCTGGTGACAGCGGGGTATCATATCGCACCCTACGCGGGTGCGCGAATTGAAACCACCTTCCGGGATCGTTGTGTTGCGTGCCCACTCATCGCACCCTACGCGGGTGCGCGAATTGAAACTTTAGGTATAAACGCGCCGCTATAGCCGCAATATGATCGCACCCTACGCGGGTGCGCGAATTGAAACCCTGAAATGAATAATTTGGTCAGGAGGATAAATGATCGCACCCTACGCGGGTGCGCGAATTGAAACTCCAACAAGCTTGTCCGTGGCAAAGTCATTCGAATCGCACCCTACGCGGGTGCGCGAATTGAAACTGGTATTGTTCGGTGTCCTGATATTTAATGCAGCGGATCGCACCCTACGCGGGTGCGCGAATTGAAACTGAGATCGTGGTTGAATGAAGGCAAGCAAATCAAATCGCACCCTACGCGGGTGCGCGAATTGAAACAATTGATTCACCTTCCCCTCCGGTTGTACCAGCAGATCGCACCCTACGCGGGTGCGCGAATTGAAACCAATCCAATCGTTGCCAGCTTACTGGGCTTGACGATCGCACCCTACGCGGGTGCGCGAATTGAAACCCGGGGATTACTGTACTGTTGCCGAGGCAGCTCTCATCGCACCCTACGCGGGTGCGCGAATTGAAACATTTAGATGAAGATTCAATTAATGAAAAACTTCAATCGCACCCTACGCGGGTGCGCGAATTGAAACACCCCAACCGCTCCGCTCCATCCTGGAGGACAGATCGCACCCTACGCGGGTGCGCGAATTGAAACAATAAGCCTGAAAACGTAGCTCTCTACATGGGAGATCGCACCCTACGCGGGTGCGCGAATTGAAACGATGCCACGGATGCCGAGACATCGGCGACATGGGAGATCGCACCCTACGCGGGTGCGCGAATTGAAACGATGCCACGGATGCCGAGACATCGGCGACATGGGAATCGCACCCTACGCGGGTGCGCGAATTGAAACCGGAGCAACCGGCACGGAGTCTTATTACTGGCACATCGTACCCTACGCGGGTGCGCGAATTGAAACGCATCATCCAAGATATGAATTTGCGCGTCGGGATATCGCACCCTACGCGGGTGCGTGAATTGAAACCCTTCCCGCGAAAAAGTGGAGCCTGCTAGACTGATCGCACCCTACGCGGGTGTGTGAATTGAAACGGCACCCATTGAGCAGTAATGCATCAAAATGGGAAACAGAAAAGCCATTTTGCGATCTCTTTCGAGTAGAACAAAAACGAAGGGCTATCTCATTCGGATTTTTCAATCCTTCGTGAGACAGCCCCTTTGAATGATAAATGAGGTGTTGGTGAAACCTGATTATTGGTTCAGCTTATTTTGCCAGTAGGCGGCTTTGTCTTCTTCGCTCATGCCTTTGCGGGCTTTTTGGAGGTCCTTGCGTTTGGCGATTAATGTGCGAACAGCCTTGGCTCTATCGGCAACCTTGGGATCGGTGTCCTTGATGAATTGGTCAATGATGTCCTTGACGTAAGGATATTCTTCAAGTGCGATGGAGACGGTGGACAGGATAACCATCTTGGCTTCCTGGGCTTCCTGGGCGAGCTTTGTATTATCAGGGGCAGCGGCGGCTTTGGTGGTCAGTTCGTTGGCATGGTCCAGCTCCGGCTGGAAAAGGGCTTTGCCTTCTTCTGTGCTACGTTGCCCGAGCCTGTTGCCGAGGATGCTGGAAATGGAATTTCTGATTTCTCGCACGACGGCTTCTTTCTTGAGGTCGGGATCATCTGAGGCCAGGAACTCGCGGAGGAGCGGGATGGCATCGTCGTTGATGCAGCTCTTCATGGAGCGGATGGCCGAGATCTTGGTGAGGAGAACGCCGTTTTTGACAGTGTCGCGGAAGAAGGATGTAGCCATGGGTTTACCTGTCAGGGCAAGTGCCTGGTAGGCGATGTTGAGACGCTTGACTTCCGTGTCTTTACTGGCCGAGTTGGCTGCCTTGACGATTTCTTCAGCGATGATGGATTTTCCTGCATCGTCAGCCTTGTCAGCCATGGACGGGATGGCAACGCCGAGGGATTCAATGATGCGGGAATCGACGAGTTTGGCGTCAGTGTTGAACAGGAGCTTCAGCAGGGGGGTGATGCTGTTGGGCTCGAGTCCGAGACGCATTTCTCGCAATACGGTTGCTTCCAGTTCTTTCTGGTTTGTGGCGGAGAGTTTGCGTTGCAGAAGCCAGAGGTGCTGCATGACTTTGGGATCCTTCGACGCGGCCAGGATGGAAGTGAACATCGAGATTTGCGTCTTGGTGTACTTCTTCGGGTTGTCGGTGATGTCTGTGATGATCTTCAAGGCAATTTTGGGATCCAATTGTCCCATGACGGAGATCAGGTGGATGGCGGCCTTGGCTCCCGTCGGGTCCTGAGTGCCACGGATGCGAGACAACAGGAAATCGGCATCGGCAGCACTGGCTGTAACCTTGGTTTTGAATAAGCTGGAATCGTACTTCAGGACGTCGCCTCCTTTGTCTGCTCCGAGGGAGGCAGATTCTCTTCCGAGTTCGGCTCCGAGGACCTGCATGGTTTTGTACTTTTCGTTAGCCTTGCGGATTGCTTCATCTCTGTTGGAAACGTAGTAGTACGCTCCCCCGGCGCCGATGGCTGCGATAATGACGGCGATGATACCGAATTTGATCCGCTTTTGCTTCATGATGGATGGCGGCGGAGCACTAGGCGGGGTTCCGGCGGGGGCGGCTTCACCCAAGGGGGCATGGATACCGCGACCAGGGATGGATGATGCCAGAGGAGATGCTGCAACGGGAGCAGGCGTGGGAATGGGAGTGGCGGCTGCAATGGCGCTTCCGGAGGTAGCCAGTTTCAGGCGTGAGCCCGTGGCGAGAACCGGCGAGGGAGTGGCAGCAGGTTCTGGGGCAGGGGGGGGAGGAGGAATCTGGTTAGTAGCCGTGGCTTGTGCTGCCATGAGGGCTTCTTGAGCGACCTTCAGTTGTTCCAGAGCGCTTTTGACTTTGGCATCTAGTTCTTCTGTTTGGGGGGCTTCCTGTTGAGCAACCTGAGTCTGGGTTTCTTCGGCAGTTTGTGCGGCGGCGAGGCGTTCCTGCTCATCGTGCATGGCTTGCTCATAGGCAGCACGTTCTGCCGCTGCTCTTTCGGCTTCGAGGCGTTCAGCTTCTGCCTGTGCGGCGGCCATTTGTTCGGCTTCGAGGCGATGGCGTTCGGCCTCTTCGGCTTCAAGTCTTGCGCGTTCGGCTTGTTCTGCCTGTTCGGTAGCCTGGCGGGCCAGTTCTTCCTGTTGGAGGCGGAGTTGTTCTTGAGCCTGGAGGGCTTGTTCTTCGGCTACCTGAGCCTGAACTTCCGGGGTGAGAAATTTGGATTGCGGGGCGACCTGGGCAGCTGTGGCTGGGGAAAATAGTTTGGGCTTTGCAGCGGCATCCCCTGTTGGAACTCCGGTGATGAGGGTACGTTTTTTCAGGAGAGGAGGATTGGGTTGGGCATCTGGCTGGTCACTCATAGGAAAAATATTCTGATAAGTATTGAAAAGAGTTTATGAAAAAGACTCCCCCTCGGCAATCAAGAATGTGAAGTCGAAGGGGAAATATCGTGGAGTGGCTAGTGTAATTGCTATTTAACAAGAGGGATGACTCCAGACAGGAAGGTGTCCTCGGAGTTGGCTCCCTGGGTAATTGAATCCATGATGATTTTGACGGATTTGACCGTTCCCCTGAAGTAGGGGGGGATAATGAGTTGTTCGTTCCAGTCGTCCCTCAGGGTGGCCTTGAACTCGTATTGCCCGTCATTGAGAACGACTTTGACGGAATGAGGCCTGTTGTACAGGGCGTAGGCGATGTCGGGATGGCGTTGGGCTTCGATATCGCCATTTTTGCCTTGGCGCACGGGAGAAATGCCCGGCTGAATGAGTAACGCTTCCAGTTTTTGCGGGGTGGGGAAGGTGATGAGGATGAATTGGGATTCTCCATCGCCTTCGTCTCCTTCCGCCCAGAAGCCTTTGCTACCATCGCGCAAGTTGTCTGGCAAGCAGGCGTTGCCGAAGGGGTCGGAACCGGCGGAGGATGATGTTTCGATTTTGTAATCGGCGGGTATGCGAACCGGAGTGTTGTTCAGCTTGAACGAACTGCGCTTTTCATCATTCTTCTCACGGAAGCTGAAGCGGGGGCCATATTCCAGGGTAATGGCTTTGGCTGGTGTGGAGCCATTGGCAGGAGCAAAATCCCATTTCAGAACGCCTTTTTCGGAGCGCGTGATGGCATTCTTGTCCTCGGGCGAAACAAGACGCAGGGAATCGGGAAGCATTTCTTCCGAAAAGATGAGGACTTCTCCCTTCTGGATGGGAGCTGCCCAAGTGCGAATGCCATCGAGAAACATGTTGAAAATGAGTGGCTCTTGAGTGACCGTGGCTCCATCTTTTTGCGGCTGGTATTGGCGTGTTTGCTGGTAGGGGAGCGTGAAATGCACGGTCAGAGTGTTGGTTCCCTGAGTCAGCTTTGGGGAAAATGTCAGCCAGTGGTCAACGCTGCTGATTTGCTGTAGGGATGGGGCCTGGTTCTGGGGATGTCTGTATTCGACGAGTTGCCACTCCTCGGCCAACTGGTTGATGCCGACGCTGATATTGCCCAGGGATTTGGAGAAGGGAACTCGGTGGATGGGCAGGGGGGAGTTGGCATTTTCATCGGCATCAGGCAGGGTGTATAGAAAAGGTATGCCCAGGGGGATCTTTTTGCCGGCTTTTTGCGCACTGCAGGTCAGGGAACAGGTGTAGATGACGAGAATTTCATGTTGGCGAACAGCCAGGTCGATATGGATGGAATCGAGGCTGACTCCATCCATAGCTCCCAGATCCATCGGCATGGGGGTGCCTGGGATGGGCGCGGGGAATGTTGCCGTGTACGCGCCTGCTGTCTGCCCCGGCTGGGATGTGACCAGCATTTGTTCCTGGTTTCCGGCAGAAACAGGGGCTTCTCCGCAGACGGGAAGGGCGCCGGACAACAAGAGGCCGACTGTCAGCATGCGATG
The DNA here is from genome assembly GCA_964448375.1 of uncultured Akkermansia sp. Lineage (GTDB taxonomy): Bacteria > Verrucomicrobiota > Verrucomicrobiia > Verrucomicrobiales > Akkermansiaceae > Akkermansia. The sequence continues at coordinate 15,699 of CAYVAI010000020.1, read as the reverse complement.
AAGGGATGACGGCAATTTCATGGATTTCCATGATGATGAAATCGAGCATTTCTTCAAGTCCATTTCCCGCCCTAATTCTGCTATGAGCCTGCCTGGAGGAGAGAAAAAAAATTCATGCCATGGGTAGATCTTTCCAAACGGGAAACATTGAGAAAAGTTTACGAAGTACAATATGTAGTGGTGTGACAAAAATGACCACGCAACATTTTTCTTTTCCTCTCCGGGAAGATTCGATAGAAGAGGCCACCGCTGCAACTGGAAATACGGTTGCCAACCCCCTTTTCGGCCATGAAAGATTCTGATAACGAACAGCTATCCTTTTTGCCTAATCAATCGCAACCATCATCAACTCCCACCGAGCCCACTGAAATGAGTACCCCTCCCCCAGCCCCGACGACAACTGTGCTGAAATTGCGCAATGGTCAGGAAATCGTCCTGCCTCCTCGTAAAGATCTTTTGGGCGGTTTGAAATTCACCAGAAGATTTTCCTCTGCCTCCGTATTCCCCTATGACGAAGTGATTTGGGAGCGTCGTGACGTCCGCATTATGGACTGGAAGACGGGCAAGCCCATTTACGAACGCCTCGGTGTGGAAGCCCCCGCTCATTGGGATGACAATGCTGTGAAGATTACGGCGGACAAGTACCTCTTCGGTAGCGTGCCCGGAACGCCCGAGTATGAAGAAAGCTTCCGCAACGTGTTTGACCGTGTTTCCAACACCTATACGGTATGGGGATGGGAAGAAGGCTACTTTGCCGATCTGGAAGACGCCGAAGTGTTTAATGAAGAACTCAAGGCCATGCTTATCAAACAGATATGGGCTCCGAACTCCCCGGTTTGGTTCAACATTGGCCATTGGGAACAGTGGCGTTGGGGGCGCCCGGATCTTCGCGATTCATACTCTGGACACGGCAATAAGTCCTACCACACGAAGGGGACGAAGGAAAACCTCCAGACCTATACTCTTCAATCCACCTATGAATATCCGCAGTGTTCCGCTTGCTTCCTGACGGAAGTTGGTGACAGTATGGAGGACATCCTGGAACACCTGACGACGGAAGGGCGTATTTTTGCCTCCGGCTCCGGCGTAGGTATCAACATTTCCTCGCTGCGCTCTTCCCGTGAGCCGATCAGTGGCAAGGGGCGTTCTTCGGGACCGATCTCCTTTGACCGCGGCTGGGATCGCATGGCCGGTGCGATCAAGTCCGGCGGCAAGACGCGTCGTGCTGCTCGTATGGTACTAATGTTCAGTGATCATCCGGATATTTTCGACTTCATCAATGTCAAAAACCGCCAGGAAGATATTGCCAAGGTGATTCTTCGTGAGCACAACGTTCATGTCGAACTCAAGCGTTTGGCGGAAACGAAGCTGATTGCTGGTTCCCCGGCTGAAAAGACGGCTGCCCGCGTGATTCTTTCCCTCCCCTTGACGACGGAAGAAAGCTTTGATCCGCACATGGACGCCCTGTTGTACGGCGAAACGCTTTCCAACCAGAATGCCAACCACTCAGTCTCTCTCAAGGGGGACTTCTGGCAGGCTCATGCCAGCAACGGTAACACCTATACCCGCTGGGTTACGAACCCTTCTCGCATTGAGCAGACCTTCCGTGCTCAGGAATTGCTGGAAACCATGGCTAAGTCCATTTGGGAAAATGGTGAACCCGGCGTGCACAACAACGACGTGATCAACCTCTGGAATCCCGTCAAATCTCTTGGAGATATTACGACCTCCAACCCATGTTCCGAGTACGTCTTCCTGAACAACACGAGTTGCAACCTCTCGTCCTTCAATGCCTACCGCTTCCTGCGCAAGGAAAATGGCGCCGTCTCCTTTGATGCAGACGCCCTCGTGCATGCCGCACGCCTCGCTATGGTCTGCGCCGACTTGAATGTGGAGCGCGGCGGTTTCCCGATTCCTGAAATTGCTCAGGGTACATTCCGTTTCCGCACGACTGGTATCGGCTTTGCCAACGTAGGCGGCGCCCTTATGGCTATTGGCGTACCTTACGATTCTGACGAAGGCCGTTGGATTGCTTCTCAGCTGTGCAGTCTCTTGACAGCAGCCTGCTGGACGGCTTCCGCTGAAATGGGTGGTGAACTCGGCTCCTATATTGAATACCCGGAAAGCAAGAACGACCTCAAGGCCGTCCTTCGCCTCCACAATGCCACTCAGCAACTAGCCTCCTCCATCTCTGGTATCAAAACGGACAAGGAAGCAGAAAAGCTTATTGCCAGTATCGTGGAAAAGGCCGATGGTCCGCTTCCCGAATCCCAGGGATTGAACGCCACCTATGCTCTGAACGCCTACCTGCGTAGCTTCAAGGCGCCATCCCGCATGAATGTTGCCCGCGTATCCTGCGCCCAGGAACTTATGGAGAAGGCCTCCGAATTGTGGAGCAAGGTTGTCAAGGCCAAAGCCTACCGCAACTCCTTTGTTTCCGTGATGGCTCCCACCGGTACGATTTCCGCTCCTCTGGGTTGCTACGACGAAGGTACGACCTCCATTGAGCCGGATTACACCCTCGTCAAGTGGAAGCAGCTTGCCGGCGGTGGCTCCCTCAAGATGTTCAACCGCCTTGCCCTCGAAGGTCTGCGTACGCTTGGATACGACGATAACCACGTTGTCGAAGCTGCCTTTGAAGTAGCTGGTATCGACGGTTTGCTCAGTGCTTGTAGCGGACGCATGGATGATGTGGTATCCCAGTTAATCCTCGATCCATGCGGGGACGAAGCCGGCCCGATCCGCGCTGCCTGGCGCCGCCTCCTCAAGGGCAACGAAGGTCGTACGGAAGTCCTGGAGAAGGTGACCTACATCACCAACCCCGCCAACATGCCTGTGCTCTCGGCTGATGAACTCTCCATTGTCAACGGCGCCTCTCACATTGAATCCATTCCGTGGCTCCAGAAGACGGATCTGGCCGTGTTCGACTGCGCTGCAACTAATGGCAACGGCGTGCGTGCCATCGCTCCATCCGGCCACGTGCTGATGTTGGGGGCCTTGCAGCCCTTCATTTCCGGCGCCTGCTCCAAGACGGTCAACATGCCCGTGAGTGCCACAGAAAAAGATATCTACGATTCTCTTGTCCTGTCACACGACCTCGGGGTCAAGTGTATCGCCATCTTCCGCGCTGGTTCCAAGGCCAACGCTGTGTATGTCGTCGATACGCCGGAAACGCGCCGCTTTAAGGCTGACCACATTTGGAAACAACTGGTTGAAGGTGGTCAGGAAGCTATCAATGAAATTGTCGCGGAAGCCTCCAAACCCCGGCAGCGCAAGCTTCCCGGTCGCCGCCTCGGCCAGACCGTCAAGTTCTCCGTCGGTGGTCAATTGACTGGTTACCTGACAGTTGGGGTTTACACGGATGGTACCTGCGGTGAAGTTTTCGGGCGTCTGGGACAGGTAGGTTCATTTGCCTCTGGCATGTTCGAGGCCTACTGCAAGCTCCTCTCCACGGCCCTCCAGTTTGGCGTGCCGTTGAAAGAAGTGGTCAAAGGCTTCCGCAACTACTCCTTCGAACCGTCCGGCTTCTGCCGCGTTGGTGACGATACGGACGGCGATACCTGCACGGAAATCCGCTCCTGCGCATCTGTGGTTGACCTGATTGCCAAGATTCTTGCCTGGCTCTTCCCTGAAAGTCACGGCTACCGTCTGCGCGACGTCTTCGCCATCTCCAGCGAGAGCATCCTGACTCATACACTGGATGCTGCTACGGTTACGGCGCTGCCTCCGCGCATGATTAGCGCCCCGGCTTCCTCGGCTTCCTCGGCTCCGGCTGAAGAGAATCGCAACGCCGCTATTGACTCCGGTCTGAACGGTGCTGCCATCTGCCCGCAATGCCACTCCCTCTCCTACGTTCAGGACGGCAAGTGCAAGGTCTGCCGCTCCTGCGGCTACAAAGACGGTGGCTGTGGTGAATAAATCCTGAATCTTTTTGGTTTGTGTTATCCAGGGGGCGTCGCAAGGCGCCCCCTTTTGATGCTCGGATCATTCTGTGTGATCCGGTTATTTCTCTGAGGATGTTAGGTTTATGAATAATTGATAAACTGTTACAACTTGTATGTTTCCGGTATCAATGGTGACAGGGAAGCAAGGATTATGTGAACCATCGCAAATGATGGATCGTATGGAGGAGGTGCCGATATGCACGATTTTGGTATGCGAAGAGTCGGGAAGACCTGTTTTCTCGAGCGTCTGTAAGAGTCTTTTTCCTTGTAAGGGGGAGGATGATTCGTGTACTTTGAAATATCACATTTAATTTTTTCTACTTCTCGTGAAACCTTTAGCCGATATACGTAATGAGGATTGGCCTGGAGCCCTTTGGGACGTGTCCGGGATTTTTGCCAATGATCTGGAGTTGCTCTACTTTCACGACTTTTTTGTCAAAAATTTTGGATTCAAGCCTTTCTCATTGGTTCATGGTTCGCCTCTCTCAACATGGAACAGTGGTCGTGTCCTGCCTCATCTGTTGCGCTCCGGGGATGAAATAGAACTTTGCATCAAGTCCTGGTTGGAACGCAAGGTGGCGATCGACCTCACGTTTTCCAATCCGTTTTTGACGGAGGAACATCTGAAGGAATCGCTGGGTAATTCTCTGTTGGAGGTTCTTGAACGCCTGAATCCAACTCGTGAAAATGGCGTGATCATGTCGTCGGATATTCTCTACTCGCACGTTAAAAAGAACTACCCCAAAATCAAGACGGTTTCGTCCATTTTGAAGGTGACCATGGAGAAGGGCGGGGGGAAGCTGGATTACTACAAAGGACTGGCTGATCTGTACGACAAGGTGATGATTCATCCCAACGACAATGCCAATTACAAATTGCTCGAACAGTTGGAGGATAAAAACAGGTACGAAATCATCGTCAATGAAAATTGCGCCCGCCAGTGTGCCATCCGGCACAAGCACTACGAATCGCTTTCCAAGACAGCGTTGAACTTCCTGGGGCATACGGATAACTTCGATGAATTGCGCAATAAAAACGCTTGTGCTAGGATTGATATCTTGCTGGGGAAATCGGGCCAGTGTACGACCCAGATGTCTCGGGAGGAAATGAAAGCATTGTACGACATGGGATTCCGTCGCTTCAAAGTCCAGGGACGTGGTCTTGGCAATGCCGGTGGTGAAATTCTGGATCTGTTGCGCCTGATCCTGAAAAAGGATGACGGCACTCCCGTATCGACGGATGCCATTGTCGTTCGATTCCTCGAATCCATGCGCGAAATCATGTAATCATACCGAACAGGAAGCAACATTATGAAGAATACACCTCTTCCCTCCGAAAACGGTAAGGACAAAGCCGCCGCTCAAGGGAAATCCACACCCAAACCCAGAAGCAGAAGCAAGGCCAAGAATGCACCCCCCCCACAGGATGAACAGGAGAACGCTCGTGCTTCGCAGGAAGTCCCAGCTGCTCAAACTGTAGGAGCCCCCCCTCTCAAGTCAGTCGCAAAACATCCCGCAAAGTCAGAATCCAAAGCAGCGCCTAAAAGCCCATCCAAGTCTGCGTCATCAAAGGCATCACCACCGTCTGCGTTGAAAACGGAATTGGAGCCTCTACAGTATCTGTTCAATTCTGACATGCCACTGGCTGATTGGAATATAGGTGGGATATTCCAGTGGGATAAGCTTTGCATTGGGATTCTCGGGACGGTGATGCTTCTGAAAACACCGGAGAGTAAACTGCCTGAATTCAGCGGTTGTCCACCCTGTCTTTGGGCTCTCAACTGGTTCAGGTCAGAATCCTTGATGGTTCTGAATAAAATCAAGTCCTCCATGGAATCTTTCGTGAAGGAAAAAGTCGGCGTCTTTCTGTACTTCGACAATCCATTCCTGACTCCGGTCGATATGAATGATTCCCTGTGCAACGGGCTCATCAAGTTACTGGCTGAGTACAATCCTCATCGCCTGAACGGTGTTTATGTGGCCTCGTCTCTCTTGGCAAAGCATGTGCGCGCCAACTTTCCGGGGCTGAGGATTCGTTTGGCCGCCAACTTCCATATCAAGGAAAAAATCCGTACCGCCCAATGGTATAATAACCTTGCGATGCGTTATGATCGCGTGGCTCTCGATCCTCGCGATGGTATCAATGTGGAATTGCTTTCCCGTCTGCGTGACAAAAAGAAATTTGAAATTACCGTCAATGACACCTGGGTCAACACGGCAGATGGAGGGCGACGGAAGCATATGGAACTTCTCGGGAAAATCCTCCGTGAGCCCATGAACATCGACTATAGGGTCGAGCGTCAGAAATACCTGCAGGAATCCGGTACTCTATCCCCGAAGGTTCCGTCAGATTCTCGTCCCTTGACTTTGACGACGAGTGAAGTGCAAGCACTGTATCAGCAAGGATTCCGGCATTTTCGCCTCCAGGCTGAAAGTTTGAGTAACGAAATGACTCTGGCACATTTCTTCGGCAAATTCCTGATGACATCCGATCCGGCACTGGATTATAAAAAGGCCGTTATGTTGACGACTTTGCTCATTCAGCGTGATCCGGCTGGTGTTCAGCTACCTACTGGCATGAAGAACTATATAATCCGGCAGTATGAATGAATAAGGATTGCGGGGTGAATTGCGAATTCTGAGTCTGATACTATGCCTAAAAGCAAGGACAAGGAGGTCAAAACCAACGTCATGCGAATCCTGGACGGATTGGGCATCGACTATCGGCACTATTCCTACGAATGCGGAGAATTCATTGATGCATTCCATACGGCGCAGCTGATTGACCAACTTCCTGAGAAGCTCTACAAGACGCTCGTTACGGAAGGTTCCCCTCGGCAGTATTACGTCTTTGTCATCCCCATTTCCCAGGAACTTGATCTGAAGAAGGCTGCCCGCGCTGTTGGTGTTAAATCTCTTTCCATGATAGCGGTCAAGGATATCAACGCGGTGACTGGTTATATACGTGGTGGCTGTACTTCAATCGGGATGAAAAAGAAGTACCCTACCGTGATCGACTCCTCGGCATGCCGCCATGATACCCTTATTGTCAGCGGAGGAAGACTCGGCTCTCAGATCGAGTTGACTCCTGGAGATCTGGCTCGTGCCGCCGGGGGGGAATTTGCCGATATTATCGCCTTCAATCATGAGAGTGATGACTAATGTGGTGCATAAATCGTGAATTACTGATTTTCTCACTTTTTTATGACTAAATACGAATATGATTGATTATGTTGATAATAAAGTGTTAGTGATGGAGTGTCGTGGGGGGTGGAAGAAAAAAGTTTAGTCCTCCAATGGAAAAAGCTGGAAAAATTCTAATCTTATTGGATATTTGTTCCAGAGCGGAACCTCATCCGACAATATACCCATGAAACAAGACGATACACCCCAAGACGAGAATGCCCCGACCTTTGATGCTTATTCCGATGGCTCCTGGCTAGAAGACCTGTCGATGGAAGATGATGATGAGATGACGGAGCTAGGTGCTGCCTGTCTCTTCTCCTCCGTCGAAGAAGTCCGTATGTTGTTGGACGAAGGGCTGGATATCAATGAAAGAGATCCCGAAGGGATGACTCCGCTGATGCTTGTCTGCGAAGATGGCAACGAAGAAATGGTCAACCTGCTTCTTGACCGGGGTGCCAAAGTCAATGTGCGTACTCCGGAAGGAACTACGCCTTTGATGTTTGCCAGCCGTGGTGCGCATAGAAACATTATCAAGCACTTGTTACAAAAGGGTGCCATTGTCGAAGCTCGTGACGACGGAGGATTCACAGCATTGATGTATGCCTGTATGTCGGGAGATGTTGACTGCGTCCGTTTACTTGTCAAACATGGAGCCGATTTGACTGATCGTGAAGACGAAGGCTCCACTCCTCTCATGTGCGCCAGTATTTCCAATAGCTTGGACATGGTCAACTATTTGCTCGAACAGGGAGCTGATGTTAATGAAACGGGGGCAGATGATCGTTGTGCTTTGATGGCCGCGTGTTCCTCGGGTAACATGCCAATTATCCACAGGCTTCTTGATGCTGGTGCTAACGTGACAGCAAAGGATATTAATGGTAACACAGCCTTAGGAAGTGCTTGTCTGAGTGAGAAGCCGGAAGTTGTACGCCTAGTGATTGAACTTGGGGTCAATGTCAATGGCTCCGACGACGACGGGTGTACGCCGTTGATGCTTGCATGCGCGATAGGAACACTGGATAGCGTTCGTGTTCTTGTTGAACATGGTGCAAACATTCATGCTTGTGATGAAGATGGACGTTTTCCGCTCATGTTTGCCAGTAACGAAAATCAGGCTGTTGTTCGTTTTCTCCTTGACCAGGGGGCCGATGTTAATGCCTGCGATCATGAGGGTGAAACAGCCCTGATGACAGCCTGTGCCGGCGGAGGAATTGGCTCCGTCCGTGTACTCCTTTCTCGAGGGGCTGATGCTAATGCTGCGAATCAAGATGGTGTGACTCCTTTGATGTTCGCAGCCGAATCTGGCAAAAAGGAAATTGTGAGCATGTTGCTTGCAAATGGTGCCAACCTCAATGCTCGTGATCTGGAAGGAAACACGGCTGTAGAATACGCCATTAGCGCCCATTTCCCTAGCTTGGTCAAATTACTTACCCCCAAAAAGAAGTAAACATTTTCTTGGAGCTTGTCTCTAATATATTGAATTGTCATTATTCTTGTTTTTCCCTGTTGATCCAATCTCGTGAGATTCCGGATCAACAGGGTTTTTGCTTCTGCATCCAGTTGCATCAATTTTTTCCGGTTTTTCTCTTGTATGATATTGTGGTATTGGAGAAAAAAAACAGGCTGCACCCCGTCTTTGGGATGCAGCCTGTGCTGTGGGAAGTGCTATCCCGGGTAAGGGACTAGTTCTTTTTGTTGAGGAGGAGCTTTTCGAGGAGTTCCTGTGAGGACTGGGCCATGTCTGCGGGGTTGGTGAGCATACCGGCGCGGAGCAGGGCAGTATTGGTGATTTGGTCAGCAACGAGTCTGGCCAGTTCGGGATCTTCCGTCCGAAGGGTCGCGAGGCGGTGGACGAGATCGTTTTTGGGGTTGAGCTCAATTTGTGGGTGGGATTCCGGCACTTCCTGCCCCATAGCCTTCATGTATTCACGGAGTTCGTTGTTCATGTCGTCAACTCCGTGGAGGGCTACGGCAGCACCAGAAACAAGGCGCTTGCCGAAGGTGATTTTGCCGAACTTACCTTCATAGGTCTTTTCCATCCATTCTTGAAGAGACTTGGCTTCATCTTCGGACAGGTCACCTTCCGTGGAGCTTGTGACGTCATCCGGCAGAGTGACGTCGGATCGGTCAATGGCCTTGAGTGGCTTGCCGTCAATGCTGGAAAGAGAGTCCAGAACAAACTGGTCACCGTGGTCGGTAAAGAAGGCTACTTCAAATCCGTGCGCCTTGAAGGCTTCGAGGTAGGGGCTGGCTTCGATCATTGCTCGGGATTCCCCGGTGAGGACGTAAATGTCCTTCTGATCTTCCTTCATGCGGGAGATGTACTCCTCAAAGGAGGTTTGCTTGCCGGGTTCCGTGAAGGTGGATTCGAAACGCAGGAGCTTGCCGAGGACTTCCTTGTGAGGCCATGCGGTAACGACACCTTCCTTCATGAAACGGGAAAATTTGGCGTAAAAATCATTGTAGGTTTCTACCTGATCCTTAGCGAGTTTCTCCAGATGCTTGAGGAAGCGCTTGGTGAGGATATCGTTGATCTTGCGGATGAGGGAGTTGTCCTGAAGCATTTCGCGAGAGATGTTCAGGGGGAGGTCTTCGCTGTCCACAACGCCGTGGAGGAAGCGCAGCCACTCGGGCAACAGGCCTTCTGGCTTCGCGTCGATGAGAACGCGGCGGCAATACAGAGATACATTGGGATCAACGCGGCCGAATCCAAAGCTTTCCGGGTTCTCCTTGGGGATGAAGAGCAGGGCATTCAAGACGATGGGGGCATCGGCGCTGAAGTGCATGTAGGAAAGGGGCTTTTCATCGGTGTGAGCGATGAATTGGAAGAATTCATCGTATTCCTCCGGCTTGATGTCGGACTTGGACTTGGTCCAGATAGCCTGAACGGTATTGAGACGTTCCCCTTTGAATTCAATGGGGAAGGCGACAAAGTTGGAATAGCGGGTGAGAATCTCGCGAACACGGTATTCCTTCGCAAAGTCGGCATATTCCTCCTTGAGATGGATGACGATGCGCGTGCCCCTGTCAACATCCTTGGCGGTGTCGATAGAGTATCCTTCGCGACCATCGCTGATCCAGATAAGACCTTCTCCTTCCGGGTGCCAGGTGCGCGTAAAGACTTCCACCTTGTCGGCCACCATGAAAGAGCTGTAGAAACCAACGCCGAATTGACCGATGAGGTCTGCATTGCCATCTGCATTCTTCAACGCCTCAAGGAACTTCTTGGTACCGGAGTGGGCAATGGTTCCGAGATTCTCGACGAGGTCTTCCCTGGTCATGCCGATACCGGTATCTGCAATGGTGATGATGCGCTTGTCCTCATCGGTGGTGACGGTAATGCCCAGTGCTTTGTCCGGCTGGAAAATTTCCTCGTTCTTGAGCTGAACGAGACGGAGTTTTTCCAGTGCGTCGGATGAGTTGGACACGAGCTCGCGGATGAAGATTTCGCGATCGCTATAGAGGGCATGGATGACGATGTCCAGCAACTGCCGGACTTCTGCCTGGAATGTGTGGTTTGATGTACTCATGTGTTATGTCTGGAGAAAATAAGAATGGTAAGTTAGACATTAATGCCAAGGAAAAGGCTCAAATGTGAAGCCTCATTTTGCGTCATAAGCCGGGTTCATGGCAGGGATCGGGATAAAATACGGTTTTCCCGGCATCACAAACATTTTCTTGATGCAAAGAGTGGATCGTGGTGATAATGTGGTGTCATGAAAAAAGTGCTTGTTGCTATTGATTTTTCGGATGCATCGGATCAGGTGATTGAGAAACTCGCGCACCTGGTTTGTTCGCAGGAAAACACAATTGTGTATCTGCTTCATATCCTGGAACCCAGCATTTGCTACGAGGTTACAGGCGTACTGCCGGATGATATCCCCTATCCCGTGTTGGACTCCGAAGAACGCACGGAAATCCGCATGAATGCTTCGAGGTGTCTTCACACCTATGCCGAGAAACTCCATCAACTCTCTGGTGTCATTGTGGAGGAAATTATCAGCGACGAATTCGAAGTTAGCGAATCCATCATCCACTATGCCCAGGAAAATGAAATGGACTTGATCGTCCTTGGCAAACACGGCCGTGGCTTCCTGGAAAGCGTTCTCGTGGGTAGCGTTGCTACCTCCGTCGTCAGGAACTCTCCGCTTCCTGTTCTGGTCATCCCCGTTGGGAAAAAGAAGAAGTAAACCCTGTTCATGCTCACAATCCTGTTTGTAGGAGACATCGTCGGTGAGCCCGGTCGCAAAGCATTTATGCATGCGTTGCCAGGGCTCAAGGACGAATTCGAGGTGGACTTCACCATCGCTAATGCCGAAAATGCCGCCGCGGGGCGTGGTCTAACACCCAAATTGGCTCAGGACCTGCTGGCCTCAGGTGCCGATGTATTGACGACGGGTGACCACGTGTGGGATCAGCCGGATCTGGCTCCTTGGCTGCAATTGGGCGAAACGAAAGTTCTACGTCCACTCAACTACCCCGAAGGAACTCCCGGGAGTGGCAGTATCGTGCTGGAAACGCCCAAAGGCAAAGTGGCTGTCATGCAGTTGCAAGGGCGCTCCTTCATTCAACCACCGCTGGAAAACCCCTTCCAAATGGGCGAAAAGGAAGCCATCCGCTTGCGAGAGGAAGAAGGGGCACAAGTCATCTTTGTGGATATGCACGCCGAGACTACCAGCGAAAAAATAGCCATGAGCTACCACCTCGACGGAAAAATATCCGCCCTCATCGGGACACATACCCACGTCCAGACAGCCGATGAAACCATTCACGAAGAGGGAACAGCCTTCCTCACAGATGCTGGTATGTGTGGTCCGTTCATCAGTGTTCTTGGTAGGGATAAAGATCAGATTATCAAACGTTTTTACACGTCCTTGCCCACAAAATTTCCCGTGGCGGACTGGCCCGTGCGTTTGTGTGGTGCCATTGTCCGCATCGATGAACAGACGGGCAGGGCGCTGGAAATCGTGCGCATCAGGCTTGATGTGGAAAAATCCGACCTCCAACACTCATGACAACACCCGCAGATTGCTTCGGAGGAATAGGCCGGCTGTACGGCATTCCTGCCTACAGCTACTTTCGTAAGGCTCGCGTTGCCGTCATCGGCATTGGCGGCGTCGGTTCCTGGGTGGCGGAAGCCTTGGCTCGCAGTGCCGTTGGAACTATCATTCTGATGGACATGGACGACATCTGTGTCACCAACACCAACCGCCAGCTCCACGCCCTCCACTCCACCTATGGCACAATGAAGGTCGATGCCATGGCCAATCGCATCCTCGACATCTGCTCCGAGACAGAAGTCGTCAGGATGACCTGCTTCTACACCGAAAAAAATGCCGATCTCCTGTGGAATGAACGCCCCGACATCATCGTGGACGCCATCGATGCCATGGCTCCCAAGGCAAACCTCATAGCCTCCTGCTACCGCAAAGGCATCCCCGTCGTCACCTGTGGCGGGGCAGGGGGGCGCCGTGATGCATCCATGATTCGCGTCGGAGACCTTGCCAGAACAGAGGGCGACCCCCTTTTGGCTCGCCTTCGTAGAACTCTCAAACACGAATACGGAATGCCCTTCAGCGAGAAAAAATGCAAACTGGGCATCCCCTGCATTTTCTCATCCGAAAAGCCCGTCTATCCCACCTGTGATGGCGGCACCTCCTGCCAGCGTGACCCAGGATTCCACGGACGTATGGCCTGCGACGCCGGTTTTGGTTCTGCCTCCCATATCACAGGCACATTCGGCCTCATGGCTGCTGGAGAAGCCCTAAACCTGTTAGTACACCAGTCGGAACAACAGCTCGTAAATAACGAACTTGCAAATGCGCACAGGACAGCCAACGGCCTCCACATTCCTGCTGTTACCTCCGAAACATCTCCCTCCACAGGAGCCTCATATACGGCTCCATTCACTGGAGAATGAAAGACTTAGGACATCCTCTTCCCTTGACTCCGTCCGCAACACAGCTCATACCCACCCCATTCATGAAAAAACTGCTCCTCCTTGCCCTCTCCCTCTCCAGCCTCCCTTTGACACAGTGTAACAGCACCTTGAAAGACCAGCAGGCCATAGCCGTGAGAGAACAAATAATTTCCTCCGAACCCAAGGGCAACTACTACATAGGCCGTCGCTACCACGTCCCGGCCACACGCTTCTGGGGGTATCTGCGCAAGCCCGGCACTTCGTGGAGAGATGCTCAACTGGTCATCATGGAAGAAAGCTCCAAACTTGTCCCCGATCGTTATCCAGAATCCGATTCGACTCCCTCATACGCCTCTGACGACAACTACGAATACCGCATTTACGGCCACTACACGGGCAAAAAAGCCTACGAGCCCAACTCCAACCTCCCCTTACCCGTCTTCAAACTGACCGGATACGAGCTCATCGACAAAAAACCTGGCTGGCTCTTCAAGCCCTCGGAACGCCGTTCTGATGAAGCAGTTAGCCTGCGTCCCGTCATCATGCCTCCCCCACTTTCCACGACTGCCCAATAATTTTTTTACAAAAAGAGCTTGCAATAATCGGGCAAAATAGATATATATCTCCCCGCCGACTGGCAACACCCAAAGTGCTCGGGTGGCGGAATTGGTAGACGCGCTAGACTAAGGATCTAGTGGTGATAAACCGTAGGGGTTCGAGCCCCCTCTCGAGTACCAACAATAACCCTCTTTAAGTTAACTGCTTAGAGAGGGTTTCTTGTTGATAGGGGCAAGACGGCAGGAAATCTTATTTTTTGACGAACTGGGGGACATTCAGGGTCAACGCTAAAAAGAGTGGGAACCATAATTTTGGGTCAACGCTAAAAAGAGTGGGAACCATAATTTTAGAGGGTGCAGCCTGAGCACTCGACGAGGACTCGGAGCCTGTAGTTGGCAAAGTTGCGGTATCCATAGGCTCTTCGCTGAATCAGTTTCATTTTTCGATGAAACCCTTCCGTTATTCCATTGTTTTTTGTATACCTCCACATTCGGATGATCGGCAGGAACCAATCACTTAAGGTTTCTGCCAATTTCACAAACTTCTCCGGAGCTTCATACCGCAAGGTGCCTATCATTTCCTTAAGCTGACGAATGTGTCTCTTGCAGGATTCTTGATTCTGTGCCTTCTTGTTTAAGAGCTTACAGAGCTCTTCCTTGAACATATAAGCTGATTCTATTACCTTGTCTGATTCAAGAAACTCCTTGAGTTGCTTCGCCTGGCGCTCCGTGAGGTTCTTTCCATGCTTACGGAGAATACGTGTCACTTGCCTATCCCATTTGATCTCCTCCTTGCGTTCTCGGAAGAACTCCATGAATTTTTCAATCACCAGGCGGATCACGTGGAATCTGTCTGCCAGAATCTGAGCATTGGGGAAACATCTCTGAACCACTCGCCTGTAATGCTGGCTCAAATCCATGCACACTACCTTGACTTCTTCTCTGCCCGGATACGACATGAGGATATGCTCAATAGCCGCAGAACTCTTACCTTCAATGACATCGTAAACTCGATTATTCCCTAGGTCAACAATAGTCGTTGCAAAGAATCCACCCTGATGAATACGATGCTCATCGATGCCCATCACAAGAGGAGCTGGATAACCGAGGACCTCCACGAGCTTCTCTTCGTACTTCTCGTGAATCATCCTTTCGACCGTAGTCGGAGAGATACCGAATTCCTCAGCGGTGCATTTGTTGGAAACCCCTTTACAGAACTGTTGAGCAATGTGTTGACGCAGGGCTTCGCTGCTTTGATTTTTCCCTTTAAGCCCATTGATTTTTTGTCTGAAGACACTTCCACAAACCGGGCATTTGAACCGTTTTGCCTTGATAGACAATGTCCTGACAGAATTGCCATATCCGAGGAACTTGGCCCTTCTGTGATAATGGTCATAGAAGGGAGAGTGTTCATGTCCGCATGATTTACATGTATCGGTTAATTCACCACAATACGTGACGCGGGAAAAAATACCTTGTTTCGTAACAGTGGTCTTGGTAATTCTAAAGTCATTGATAAACACATCGGGCATGGTAGGGATACGTCCCTCCATGCCCAACTCATTTATGGGGACGGAGTACTTTTTTTGACCTGAGGTGGATTGCTTGCAAGAATGTCGTGGTGGTTTCATCCCACCGATTTTAACGAAGAGCTGCATTATTTTAGAGGGTGCAGCCTGAGCACTCAACGAGGACTCGGAGCCTGTAGTTGGCAAAGTTACGGTATCCATAGGCTCTTCGCTGAATCAGTTTCATTTTCCGATGAAACCCTTCCGTTATTCCATTGTTTTTTGTATACCTCCACATGCGGATGATCGGCAGGAACCAATCACTTAAGGTTTCTGCCAATTTCACAAACTTCTCCGGAGCTTCATACCGCAAGGTGCCTATCATTTCCTTAAGCTGACGAATGTGTCTCTTGCAGGATTCTTGATTCTGTGCCTTCTTGTTTAAGAGCTTACAGAGCTCTTCCTTGAACATATAAGCTGATTCTATTACCTTGTCTGATTCAAGAAACTCCTTGAGTTGCTTCGCCTGGCTGTATAGTTAATCTTCTTGCCGAATAAACATAAAAAGAGTAGCAAGAAGAAAAT
>CAYVAI010000019.1:0-70893 GCA_964448375.1 uncultured Akkermansia sp. | reverse complement strand
CGGATTCCTCGTGGGTGGCACCCAGCGCCTACTTCATCGGCATCGCCGCCATCATCCTCTCCGGGCTCATCCTGAAAAAGTCGCTCCTCTTCGCTGGAGATCCTGCCCCATTCGTCATGGAACTCCCCCTGTACCACACCCCAGCGTGGAAGAATGTCATCGTCCATGCCTGGGATCGTTGCAAATCCTTCGTCCAAAAGGCCGGTAGTATCATCTTCCTCGCCAGTGCCATCATCTGGTTCCTCTCCAGCTACACCTGGACGATGAACAGCACGGAAGAAAATGAAAGCATGCTAGCCGACATCGGCAACGTTGCCGCTCCCGTCTTCCAACCTCTGGGCTGGGGAGACTGGAAGCCAACCGTCGCCACCGTCACTGGCTTGATTGCCAAAGAAAACGTCGTCGGTACCTTCGGGGTTCTCTACGCAGAAGCAGAAGACTCGGCTGAGAGCGAGGCAAACCCTGAAAAAGCCGATGATAGCCAAGCTTCAGCAGCACCTGATGAAGGTGAAGTCGATGAAGAAGAACAGGAAATTCAGGAAACGGGCTCCAAGCTGGCCCGCGCTGGCGCCTTCACTACAATCACAGCCTTCTCCTTCATGATATTCAACCTGTTGTGCGCTCCCTGCTTCGCAGCCATCGGTGCTATCCGTCGGGAAATGAACAGTGCCAAATGGACTTGGTTTGCCATCGGCTACATGTGTCTGCTGGCCTACGTTATTGCTTTCCTTGTCAACCAATTCGGCGCATGGCTGTACGAAAATGCGGCATTCGGCATCGGGCAGATACTCGCCTTCGCCGTGCTGGCCGGCATCATCTGGCTCCTCGTACGGAAACCTTCCCTGGCCTCTCGTTAAACATTCACACACAAACCCAACCAAATTATTATGGAATCATACATTATCGGCGGCATCCTGCTCATTGCATTTGCCTACGCCACCTACCGCATCTTCTTCAAAAAGGGCGCTTCCTGCT
The DNA here is from genome assembly GCA_964448375.1 of uncultured Akkermansia sp. Taxonomy (GTDB): domain Bacteria; phylum Verrucomicrobiota; class Verrucomicrobiia; order Verrucomicrobiales; family Akkermansiaceae; genus Akkermansia. The sequence continues at coordinate 69,918 of CAYVAI010000019.1, read as the reverse complement.
GCGGCGGTGGCTCCTGTTGCGGAGGCGGTTGCTCGTCCTCATGCGGTGGTTGTTGCTCCGGCAAGGGCACATCCGGCAAGGATGGACACAACCACCACTGACATTCACTCGACAACATTGCATACATACTCAAGGGGGGCACCGACGCAGGTGCTCCCCTTTTTGTGTGCCCACGAACACTCTAAACATAACAACACCGCAACTTCTCGCTGAAGCTGCGGCGTTGTATTCACCTGCAATATAATGAACTCACTTGGAATTATGGTTGCGCCTAAAATGTTATCACACAGAAAAGTTAGAGGAAACTAACATTGTTTGCAAGATCTTTTTCTCGTAGTCCCAAAAAAAGTCACGATCCACAAAGTTCTATTGACCTGCGACGGAGTACGGGGCAGTGTATGCATTATTGTACCAACTACATTCAAGGATAACGATCGCCAATGTCTCCCTAGCTATCACCAATAGCGCTCTTTCTCATGAACATCTCTACTCTTACCCGCATTTCATACCTGTCCTGTCTGTTCCTATTCACTGCAGGACAACTCCCCACACACGCTGCCGATTCCAAAGCATTGTTGAACCAGCCAACGTACAAAGAATGCATGGAGCAACACAAGCCCGTCACCACTCGCAAGGATATTTACCGCGACGGATGGATTGATCTGAACAAAAACGGCAAAAAAGACATCTACGAAGATCCATCCCAACCAACGGAAAAACGCGTTGCCGATTTGATCTCGCAGATGAATCTCCATGAAAAAACCGTCCAGCTCGCCACTCTGTATGGCTACAAGCGCGTCCTTCCCGACGCTCTGCCGATGCAGGACTGGACGAGTAAACTCTGGAAAGACGGCATCGGCAACATCGACGAACAACTCAACGGCCTGAGAGGTAATGAATGGGTCTTCCCCGCATCCAAACACGCGTGGGCCATCAATGAAATCCAGCGATTTTTTGTCGAAGATACCCGTCTGGGCGTCCCGGTGGACTTCACCAACGAAGCCGTCGGCGGCCTCAACTACCTCAAATCTACCAGCTTCCCCTATCCGCTGGCTCTCGGCTGTACGTGGGATCGCCAGCTCGTCCACGATGTGGGAGAAGCCATGGGGAAAGAAGCCGCCGCCATCGGCTATACAAACATCTACGCCCCCCTGCTCGACGTCATTCGCGACCCGCGCTGGGGACGTTGCCCGGAAGACTTCGGTGAATGCCCCTACATCGTCTCCGAACTCGGCATCGACATGGTGCGCGGCATCCGCAAAACGGGTGTAGCAACCACGCTGAAGCATTATGCAATCCACTCCAACAACAAAGGCGCACGAGAAGGAGAGGCTCGACTCGACCCCCAATGTAGCCCCGCTGAAGCAGAAGCCATCCACCTGTGGCCCTTCGCTCGCGTCATCCGCGAGGCGCAGCCGGAAGGCATCATGAGTTCCTACAACGACTACAGTGGTGAAGTCGTCCAGTCCAGCCGCTATTACCTGCACGATGTCCTTCGTAAACGTATGGGATTCAAAGGCTACATCGTCAGCGACAGCAATGCCGTCGAATGGCAACACACGACGCGACGCACAGCCAAAGACCAAAAGGATGCGGTTCGACAATCCATCCTCGCCGGTCTGAACATCCGCACCAACTTCACCATGCCGGACGGCTATGTCCTGCCCTTGCGGGAACTTGTCGAAGAAGGCACCCTCCCCATGAGCGTTATCGACGAACGGGTGGCAGACGTTCTGAAGGTCAAATTCAATCTCGGCCTCTTCGACCGCCCCTACAAGGACATCACCAAAGCTGACCAGGCCGTGCGTGCCCCGGAGAGTCTGGAACTCGCCAAAAAGGCAGCCCGTGAATCCATCGTCCTGCTCAAGAACGACAAAAACACCCTGCCCCTCGACATCTCCACCCTCAAGACAATTGCCATCTGCGGTCCGAATGCCGACACCCCCGCCCTGGCTGCCAACCGCTACGGAACCATCGATACCAAAGGCGTCGTCACCCTCCGGAAAGCCATCGAGGAAAAAGCTGGTCCTCACCAAGTCAAAGTACTCTACACCAAAGGCTGTAACCACCGCGACGAACGCTGGCCGGAGACGGAAATCATGCGCGAAGCCCCGACTCCCAAAGAACAGAAGATGATTGACGAAGCCGTCGAACAAGCCCGCCAGGCCGATGTCATCATCGTCGCCGTCGGAGACCTCATCGCTGCCACGGTCGGCGAAGGAGCCTCTCGTACGGGGCTCGACCTCCCGGGCAGGCAAGACGACCTCATCCGAGCCGTCGCCGCCACTGGCAAGCCCGTCATCATCGTCCACAACAGCGGACGCGCCAACACCATCAACTGGGCCAACAAACTCTCCCCAGCCATCATCCAGGCATTCTTCCCTGGCGCTTACGGAGACACCGCCATTGCCGAAGCCATCTTTGGCGAGCTCAATCCCGGAGGGAAAATCACCGTTACCTTCCCCAAATCCGTTGGGCAACTCCCCTTCAACTTCCCGTGCCTCTCAGCGTCTCAACTAGAGCTTAAAGGAGCCTCCGTCGCTGGCACCCTGTGGACATTCGGCCATGGGCTTAGCTACACGACATTCTCCTTCAGCGATATGCAAATGGATTGGCCCGGCAAAAGCGAAGGCAAAGCAGCTTCCGTAAACGACAGTATCACCGTCTCCTGCTCGGTCACCAATACGGGCAAGCGCGAAGGAGACGAAGTCGTCCAGCTATACACACGCCGCCTGCACGCCCCCGTCGTCACCTACGATCAGAATCTGCGTGGTTTTGAACGCATCCACCTAAAACCGGGTGAAAGCCGCCGCGTCGACTTCAAGCTGACCCCGGAACTCCTGGCTCTCGTCGATGCCAAAGCTCAATGGATCAACCCGCCCGGCCCCATCGAAGTCCAGCTAGGCAACGGCTCCGCCCCCCTGCCTCAGGCAAAGGGCAACCAGCAAAACCAGGCCGATCGTACCGGCATCGACATCCCGACCGGCTCCGTCACAGCCGAACAGAAAGCCGAAGAAGGACAAACCAGTGGAATCCAGCTTAAACAAAGGCTGGAATTGAAATAAGATACCTGCACCGTACAGGCAAACCAAGATAGCCGACAAAGATTCAACGCAGATGAAGCTTGCTTGTTAAGCTGAAACTGACAGAATATGGGCACGGTATTATCACTAGTAACCATGGACGCAAAATACAGAATAGCCATTGGCTCCGATCACGCCGGAGTGGATCTGAAAGAAGTTGTCATCGAATTCCTCCGTAAATGGGGTCATGAAGTCACAGACAAAGGCACTTACACCAAGGCTTCCTGCGATTATGCCGATTTTGCCAATGCCGTAGCCAGTTCCGTTGCTGACGGCACAAGCGATAAAGGCATACTGATCTGCCGTACCGGTATCGGCATGGGCATCGCTGCCAACCGCTGGGTTGGTGTTCGCGCCGCAATCTGCCGCACAGCTCCCGCCGCGGCGCTGTCCCGTCAGCACAACAACTCCAACATTCTCTGCATGGGTTCCGCCTATGTCGATTCCGAATCCGTGGAAGATGTGCTGGAAGCCTGGCTGACTGCCTCCTTTGAAGGAGACCGCCATGAACGCCGCGTCATCAAGTCCTCTGGCAGCCCTCTGCAGATGAGCGACCCCGTTCTCGCTGCACTGATTCGCGAAGAAGGACAACGCCAGCGTAACAACATTGAGTTGATCGCTTCCGAAAACTTTGCTTCCTGTGCTGTCCGCGAAGCCCAGGGTTCCCTGCTGACCAACAAATATGCAGAAGGTTACCCCGGACGCCGCTGGTACGGTGGTTGCGAATTCGTTGACCAAGTGGAGCAACTCGCCATCGACCGCGTTCTCAAAATCTTCGGCGGCGATCACGCCAACGTCCAGCCCCACTCGGGTTCCCAGGCCAATACGGCCGTCTATTTCTCCGTGCTGAAGCCCGGAGATACCATCCTGACGATGGATCTTTCCCACGGAGGACACCTCACGCACGGGCACAAGGCCAACTTCTCCGGCAAGCTGTACAACGTCGTCCACTACGGCGTTTCCCAGGAAACCGAAACAATTGACTACGATGCCCTTGAAAAAGTGGCTCTCGAAGTGAAGCCCAACATGATCACCGCTGGAGCCAGTGCCTATTCCCGTACAATCGATTTTGAACGCATGGGCAAAATCGCCAAGGCATGCGGAGCCTACCTCTTTGTGGACATGGCTCACATCGCCGGACTCGTTGCCGCAGGAGAGCATCCGAATCCCGTTCCCTACGCCGACTTCGTCACATCGACGACGCACAAGTCCCTTCGTGGACCGCGAGGAGGCTTCATCATCTGTCGCGAAGAATTCGCCAAGAAGATCGATGCCACCGTATTCCCTGGCGTCCAGGGGGGGCCGCTCATGCACGTCATCGCCGCCAAAGCCGCCTGCTTCTGGGAAGCCTTGAGACCCGAATTCAAGACCTATGCCAAGCAGGTCATCGCCAACTCTGTCGCCATGGCCAACAAGCTGAAGGAACTCGGTTTCCGCATCGTTGCCAATGGCACAGACAACCACGTTTTCATGGTTGACCTGCGTTCCAAGGGAATGAATGGCGCTGATGCCCAAATCACGCTTGATCGCGTCGGCATCACCGTCAACAAGAACTCCATCCCCTTTGACACTGGTTCCCCAGCCAAACCCTCCGGCATCCGAATTGGTACCCCCGCTGTCACGACCCGTGGCATGGTGGAAAAAGACGTCGAAAAAGTTGCCGAATTCATTTCCCGCGCCCTGGCTCTCCACGCCGCCGAACAGGTGCACCCTGATCCGGCTGCCTTTGAAGCTCTGCGCGAAGAAGTGTACGAATTCAACCGCGCCTTCCCTCTGCCCCGCTAAAGGAATAGGCAGGCGGGCAATGTACCCGCTCAAAACGTTTCAAACGGGATCATTTCTCCGCAGGAAGTGATCCCGTTTCCATTTACAGCTCTCGCCTTCAAAAATATTTGCATCATTTTATTTTTTAATTGCAACCATTTCATTTCCCCGGTGTTAATAAAAGTATTCCCCACCTCCTTCTCATGAATACCTCATCCTCCTCAAAATCATTTCCTCGCCTCTGCTGCCTCTTCGCAGTAGCAGCCATTGGAATCACTATCGCGCCAGCTCAAGAAAAGCTGACGGACGACCAACGCAAGGAAGCTACAGAGTGGCTTTCGCAAGCCAAGAACAGCTTCAACACCGTCAGTTCCTCGCGACTGAAAAAGGCTGAAGCCGCCATCACAGCTGCAGCAGCCAGTGAAAACTCAGCCATGGATCTTTATCTGAAGGCCATGAAGGACTCCTTCACCGACACGGAAAGTATGACATCCCGCATTCTGGGTAACTCTCGTGGCGGCGGACGCATGTTCGCCATGATGGCCAGAGGCGGTGGTTTCGGCGGCGGACGCGGCGGAGCCAGCAGTAATAGCAAGCAGACCCCTGCCAGCGCATTCAACGACTGGAAAAAGCAGATTACTGGTGCCAATGCCAAGCCCGGCTTCAAAAAAGCTCTGCAAATCCAGTTGAAATGGATGCTCATCTGCCTAAAGAAAGCCGCAGCCGAAAGACAAGAAACCGAATTGGATATCTCCTCCAGCGCTCAGTCACTGCTCAGTGAAATTGGAGCCAACTCGAAGGAAATCGCCGATCAGATATTCTCTGTAGGCCAAGCCACCAATGCCATTCGAGAATACCTCGATATCTCCGACTACCGTTCCAGAGAAACCCCGGATAATATTGGTGATATCAGCGGTATCTACGAACGCATTATTCTGAAGCCATACTCCGAGAAAGGCGACTTCGAAAATTACCGTGCTCAATACATGCGCCGCATCTCCTTGGAAGCAGCCTTGGTTGCCGCATCCGGCGACGACAAGAAGGCTTCCGAAATATCCGCCGCCAAGTTACGCCTCAAGCGCCAGTGGGAAATGGAACGCGCCTGTTTCGCCCTAGGCGATGAAGTCCGCGCCTTCAATAACATGAAAAAGGCCATTGCCTCACTCCAGGACCCCAACGACAAAAACCAGGCTCTGCGCGAACTGGAATCCCTTTTGACTCCCAGAACGGAAGAAAGCGGTCCTTCCACTACGTCCAACAGAAGAAACGCCCCCACTCGCGGTTAAGGCCAGGTTCTACAATTCGAAAATCTAATTACATATAAAAAATACCGGCAGGCAAAGTAATTGTCTGCCGGTATTTTTTTGCTTGAGTAACCAGTTTAATCGTCTTCCAAATCAGAAGGTCCTTCATCCTCCTCAATGCCTGCCGCTTTGCCTACAACCCACATCTTCCAAAACCCATACAGTGCCATCATGATAAATGCCACAATGGCAACCATCTCTCCAAAAAACTTTTCTATGAAACACGTGGCACAAATCAGGCCGAAAATCCCGAGAGCCATAATCGTATAGAACACCTTCTTACAATACCGACAGGAATACTTCCGCGCCGCATATTCGAGCCACTCACAGGCAAGACCAAATAGCATGAAAGGCAAAATAAGGTATAAAATGATGTCCATATCCTTTTTGCCTTTAACACATCAAATCACCAAGATCAAGGAAATGAGTCATTTCCCCATTCTCTTATCATCTTCGATCCACTATTTCCACGCCTAGGGAGCAACTCTGGAAGAATCTTCCGTTGTGATGCGAAGCTCACGCCCATCCATCAGGAAAAGGCATTCTTCCACCTTTCCTCCAGGAAGAGTCGCACTGATTCTACCTTGCTCGTCCACGCGTACCAGGCAAGGTTGAGTCGCTGAAATCACCTTGCCATTGGGTAATTTACATTCACCGGCAGCAAAAAAGACGAGGCGTACTTCACCATCGCGAGCCACAGCATGGACACGCTCTGTACGGCACACGATCTGCACACCGTTCCAGAGGGAATCCACGTCGGCTTTCCCGGATTTCATCCCTCCAGGCAGTACTTGATAAACGTATCCCTCAGATGAGGGTTGAGATCCATGATCTACAGCGAGGAGGAATACTGGTTTGACGAGTTCACCACCATCATTAGCCGTGCGAATATCCTCCCACTTGCCTTTGCGTTCCACCTTCTCAATCAGTAGTTTGGTTGATAAAGGGAAAAGGTGAAGGCTCCCCGCATGGGAAATACCCTGCGCCACACTTCCATGTATCCGAGCCAACCTTCCGGATTTTTTATCGAGAATATTTTGCTCCACTGTCGTCAATACCGGGGCAGAGGCTCTCTGCTCAGGAGAACCGGAGATTTCGATGCCACTCCCAAGACAAACGATACGATCCGTGTAAAAAAACCACGATTTATTCGCTTTCAGCCCAAAATGATCCACCGTCATCGCCGCCACGCCAGCATTCATCGCTGCGGCAAATTCACTTCCGCCTCGCTTGCCACTCCACGTTTTGAAATCGGGTACATATCCACGTCGGGCGGTTGTACCGGGGATGCAACTCCAGTCCCAAACCGGGAAAATAGATTCGTACTCCCCCCCGGTGCGGTAGGTCAACATACAGCCATCAGAAAGGTAGGAACCCTTCAGATTATCCCCGTTGCATTCTTCTCCAAGAATCGTCCTCTTCGACGACATACGAACACTCGCCATAAAGTCGGGGGCACGATGCACGATGTAATCGGACTTTGGGAAGGCACGCGTCCCCAGAAGTTCGGTCTCCTTCCTGGGAAGCAATCCACGGGGAGCAGACAGACTGCGCCCCAAAGCCGCCACTTCCGCCTTGCGTGATGAAGCGACCGCGTCCAACATCCGGCAGACATGAACGAGATCCGGCCCTTGGACACGTCCGTTGTAAGAAATCTGACGCCCCCAAACGCTGTAGTCGAGAAGTTCCCCCCAGCACATCCAGCGAGTACCGTCGAGCAGGAGGCTTTCCACAAGCTTTGCCTTATCCGGTTTGGCACAAGGCAAGCCAGAAGTCACGGCGACAAGTTTGGCTGCCGAATGGAGGTAATGGCGCCCATAATTTCCCTGGTACAACTGGCTTCCGTGTTGGTGGAAGGACATATCGGGCTGAATGCCCTCTTCCCCTTTGCTGGCGATGCGGATGGTATCGAGCAAAGCGTCAATCGCCGTTTCCACGCGTTGGTCATCGCCTTCGACGAGGCCTGCCAGGAATGAGTTCCAGCTCTTCCACAGCCTGTTCTGCCCTGTCATGGAGGGTTTGACCTTCTTCATGATCGTCTGAAATGCCTTCTGCCGTTCCGGCGTCATATCCTCCCGATCCAGCAGTAGGGCGATATTCCCCAGCATCATGGGAACGTAAACCTCGTTATTCCACCAATTGGGGTTGACCGGTCGTTCCTTGAGCCACCAGTCGAAGGACTTCAGGCAGGATTCCTTCACCTTGTACTTGTTCAGGATATGATCCGGGAACACGTGAAGAGCAATCGCCAACATGCGGCAGTTGTCCAAATGCTGCAAGGAATCCCAGGAAGAGCGACCTTTCTTCTGGTAATCGATTCCTTCGAAGGAGCCATCGGAACGAAGCTTCCTACGAATGGATGCCAAGTCGCTTTCCGACACTGCCGGGGCTTCGTCCACACCAAAACAGTCAACCACATCGCGGCGAAGCACCCGGGCATGCAACGTGGGTGCAGCCTCCAGCTTCACAACGCGATCCCGAAATTCATTTCTGATTCCTTCCTCCATTGCCATACTCTGCCCAATTCCTCCTGCTATCAGCAGGCAGAGTATCCGCACAAGTCTCGAAGTCAAAAACATAATTTACTCCACAATAACTACTTGCTGTCATCCATGAAAGAAAAGGGAAGGATCACTTCTCCCCTTTCCCGGTCAATCGATCGTTTCTACTTAGCGAGCTTGTACATTTCCGCTGCGGTGAGCAGGAACGCGCCAACGCCATACACTTCCGTATTTTCCTTGTCCACATGTTTGGGGTCCGCGCCAACAGGCTGTACCCAATACAATTTACCTTCAGCATTGACGGAACCAACAAGAGCCTTCCAGCCCTTTTCCACGACAGGCATAAACTTGTCGCGAGGCAAAATCCCCTGTTCAACGCCATAGGCCATGCCATAGGTGATGAAGCCCGTGGCACTCGTTTCCGGGGAGGGATAGCTGTCTGGATCCAGCAGACTGGCGCGCCAGAATCCATCCTTGCACTGCAAGTTAGCAAGGCGTGTGCAGAGCGTCACAAACAATTTTTCATAGTAGGGGCGGTAGGTGGTATCATCCTTGGGCAACTCCTTGAGCATTTCGACAAGTCCTCCAACGACCCAACCATTGCCTCGGCCCCAGAAGATCTTTTTGCCATTGGCTTCTTTCTTGCCAAAATAATTACTATCGCGGAAGAAGAGGTTCTCTTCCTTGTCGAACAATTTGTCGTAAGTCACCTTGTATTCTCTGTCGGCAAAGTCCATGAACTTCTTATCGCCCGTCAGAGCATACATGCGGGCATAAACCGGAGGTGCCATGAAGAGGGCATCGCACCACGACCAGCGTTCCAGAGACGAGGGTTTACTGTAAGCAAGATCCATGCTGCCCTCGGAGGGGTGGTTGACAACCCATTCTACACGAGCCTGCGTCGGCCAAAACATGGTTTCCTTCTTGTGCTTGCGGTACATGTCCAGGTAGGTCTGGCAAACTGCTACGTCATCGGCATGGTACATGCGGGGGGCAGGCATCCACTTGAAACTGTTGAACTTTTTCATCAGCCAGCCATCCACCTTTTTGTCGCCCGTCAGATCGGCCCAATCCATCATACCGAGGTAAAGGGCGCCATTCAGCCAGCTTTCCGGAAAGGACGAAGATTTCATGCTGGCAAAGTTTTCCATTTGCCATTCGGCGACCTTGTTGCCAACCTTGAGGATTTCGGTCTGATTCAAGGCAGGAGAAAAGGCCGTTTCCCATGCTTCCGTAGTATTGGCAGCAGATGTATTGGGAACGCTTGTCGCAGGGGCAGGAGTTTCAGCAAAGACCAAACATCCAAGGGCGGCAAAAGAAAGGGCGGAAATGCGCAGAGTATTGCTCATGTTCGTTTTTAGTGAGAATTGAGATAAGACAGGGAATGACCATTCAGGGTTCCGGTACAATCATACGAAAAAAAGCGACTCAATCTATCAAAAATCGTTACTTTTCCCCTTTTACTCCTTTCCCGGAATACAACGAGGGAATACAGATGAAACTGCATTCCCCCGGGAAATCAATGGTGTTTGAAGCAGGCGGGCTTAGTGACCACAGCCGCCGCAGGCCCACGGCCAGTTGGCGCGAATCTGGGCAAAGAAGTCGTTGCCTTTGTCATCCACAAGGATGAAGGCGGGGAAATCTTCCACTTCGATCTTCCAGATGGCTTCCATGCCCAGCTCGGGATATTCAAGGAGTTCCACCTTCTTGATGCTGTCCTTGGCAAGGATGGCAGCAGGGCCGCCAATCGAACCAAGGTAGAAACCACCGTGCTTCTGGCAGGCGTCCGTGACGGCCTGAGAGCGATTGCCCTTGGCAATCATGATCATGGAGCCGCCGTTGTCCTGGAGCAAGTCCACGTAGGAGTCCATGCGACCAGCCGTCGTCGGGCCAAAGGAACCGGAGGCATAATTTTCCGGTGTCTTGGCTGGGCCAGCGTAGTAAACCGGGTGATCCTTGATGTAATCCGGCAAACCTTCTCCCGCATCAATGCGTTCCTTGAGCTTGGCATGGGCGATGTCACGAGCCACCACGATGGTACCGCTGAGGCTGAGGCGGGTTCTCACCGGATACTGGCTCAGTTCGGCGAGGACGTCCTTCATCGGGCGATTGAGGTCAATCTTGACTGCATCGGCAGAAACCGTGCGGAGGCTTTCCGGGATGAAGCGACCAGGATTGCGTTCCAGTTCTTCGAGGAAGATGCCTTCGGGTGTGATCTTGGCCTTGGCATTGCGGTCGGCGGAGCAGGAGACAGCCAAGCCCACCGGGCAGGAGGCGCCATGACGGGGGAGACGGATAATACGCACGTCGAGGGCATACCACTTGCCGCCGAACTGGGCACCAAGGCCGAGCTTCTTGGCTTCTTCATGGAGTTCAGCTTCCAGTTCGAGGTCGCGGAAGGCCTGACCATGTTCATTACCGACGGTGGGCAGTTCGTCGTAGTAACGGGTAGAGGCCAGCTTGGCCGTCTTCAAGCAAAGTTCGGCGGACGTACCGCCAATGACGAATGCCACATGGTAGGGCGGGCACGCAGCCGTGCCGAGAGTGCTCATCTTTTCCACAAGGAACTTCTTGAGCGTGGAGGGGTTCAGGAGGGCTTTCGTTTCCTGGAAAAGGTAGGTCTTGTTGGCAGAACCGCCGCCCTTCGCCACAAAGAGGAAACCGTACTTCATGCCTTCCGTGGCAAAGAGATCGATCTGGGCTGGAAGGTTGGTGCCGGTGTTCTTTTCCTTGTACATGTCCAGAGCCACCGTCTGAGAATAGCGCAAGTTGTTCTGGGTGTAGGCATCGTACACGCCGTGGGAAAGGAAGGCGGCATCATCGCAGCCCGTCCAGACCTGCTGGCCTTTTTTGCCGACGATGTTGGCCGTGCCCGTGTCCTGACAGAAAGGAAGAACTCCGGCGCTCGATACTTCTGCGTTGCGCAGCAGGGTAAGGGCCACGCTCTTGTCATTGTCGCTCGCTTCCGTATCGTCGAGAATAGCGGCCACTTTTTCCAGATGAGAGGCACGCAGGAAAAAGGCGATGTCGTGGAAAGCTTCGGCTGCCAGCAGGCGCAGGCCTTCGGGCTCCACCTTCAGGATGGGTTTGCCTTCAAACTCGCTCACGCTGACATAGTCGCTGGTGACAAGACGGTACTTCGTTTCGTCCTTCGCCAACGGAAACATTTCCTGATAATGAAATTCGGGGGTTGCCATAACTGAAACAAGCATACGCCCGAATGCCTACCGTTTCGAGTAAAAAAACAGGCCTCATTCAATGCAAATCAACCCAGATTGCGCGGTGGTCGCTCGCCTTGTCGGATTCTGGAATATCGATGATGCCCTGGGAAATGTGCCGCCCCAGCCTCTTCTTTTGCAACTTATTGACCAGTATGTGGTCATAGGAATGATAGCTGTCGCCTTCGTCGTGAAAAATCGTCCATGTCGTCCCTCGGGAATCGACTGGTTTGAGCAATTGCATGGCCAAGGGGGAACTTTTGGCACCGCGAGTCAGGTACACGGCTGGCTCATAGGTACCATCATTGAAGTCTCCGGCGACGAGCAAGGGGGTATCAGGAGACTCCTTCATGATGTCATCCAAATACTGGCGCAAAGCCATCGCTTCGCGACGACGCAGTTCAATCGTCCTGTCGTCTTCATTGAATTTCGATTTGAGGTGGACTTCCAAAATACGGAATTCCCGGCCATCTTTCGCCTGAACATTGACATCAAGAATCCCCCTCAGCATGTACCCCTTCTTACTGCCGGGCAAGGGTACATTTGGGCGAGATGATTCTTTGACAATAGGGTAAACGGACAACACAGCCATACCGCGAGGCTCGCCCGGGCGTTCCAGAACTGAGAAATATGAATATTCCCTGCCCCGCACCGCAAGGCGTTTTTGCAGATCCTCCAGAGCGTGTCTTCCTCCGATTTCACAAATACCCACAATATCCGGCTCTGCGGAGGCAATGACGGCGGCGACGGCATCACGTGCGTCCTCCGGCTTGGTGGAAATCTTGTAGCGACTTCTGGCCGGTTCCCCCTCCACAAAATAGTTTTCCACATTCATATGGAGGAATCGGACGGCCTGATTGCTCTCGGCAACCGCTTTTTTAGAGGAAGTCGCAGCGGCATCGGGTTTCCGTGGAATCGCAGGAGCCTGCTCCGTCGAAACCGTAGCAGGATTTTCCTTCCAGCCGGAGCTGGCATCCTCCAGATAAAAAGGTAGCGCAATCAGCGCAAAAACAAGAACAACAATGGCCGATAAGTCTGCACGGAAGAACTTTCTTCGTGAAGGACGCTGGCGCTTGTCAGGTTGCAAAGTCATTTCATCAAGGCCGAATCAATACCGAGAGACATCCAAAGAGGATGGGACTCCTCCTACACTTTTTTACAGTTCACACCTCGATAAGGCAATCTCATTTACAAGAGTATGACTGCCATCCGGCTACATTGGCATTGCAGGAAGTAGATTTTTTGGTCATATATTTCCTCGATTAGTCCTCAAATTCTTTTTTATGTCCTATTCCCTGTTAACTCCCTGCCTTCTGGCCGCCTCCGTCGTCGCCATGGCTTCCCCCGTTCCCGCCGCAAGCGTTCCCGCATCTGTACCGGCCCTGATCAACAGAACAACTCCGCAACTGGCCAAGCAATTCAAATTACAGATCGATCCCTCCATGGCCGGATTCAGAATCGCCGCAGCCAACGGCGGCTTCGTATCCATCACCGCAGGCAATGCTAATGAACTGGCCGCTGGATATGGTTACTACCTCCGCCACGTACTCGGCCTCAACTGGTCGTGGAACGGTAACAGGCTCACAACGGCTAACAAGGCTGTCATGCCCCAGGCTCCCATTGAAGTCAAGACTCCCTGGAAATGGCGTTACGCCTACAACTACTGCACGCTTTCCTACACCATGGCCTTCTGGGGGGCGAAGGAATGGCAGAATGAAATCGACCGCTTGGCCATGAACGGCGTCAATATGGCACTCGTCCAGGCAGGGCTGGAAAAAGTCTGGCAACTAACCCTGCGCGACCTAGGCTACCCTGAGGACAAGATCAAGGCCTTCATCCCCAACCCGGCCGCCGCCGCCTGGTGGAACATGGGCAACCTCGAAGGCCTGAGCGGTCCCATCTCTCAGAACGTCATTGATCGCGAAGCCCAATTAGGCAAAGCCATCGTCTCCTCCATGGATTCCTACGGGATGACACCCGTCCTCCAGGGCTTCGTCGGCCTCGTCCCCCACGATTTGCCAGAATACCTCAAGGGTGATGACGCCCGCTACATCCCGCAGGGTGAATGGTGCGGCCTCGTCCGCCCCATCGTCCTTGACCCCACCTGCCCGGCATTCACCAAGGTTGCCGCCATCTGGTACAAGAACCTCAAGAAAGTTTACGGCATCACTCCCAAGGCTCTGGGAGGGGATCTCTTCCACGAAGGCGGCAACTCAGGCAATGTGGATATCAAAAACGCCGCTACAGCCGTCCAGAAGAGCATGCACGCCTCCTGCCCGGAAAGCACTTGGATCCTTCAAGCCTGGGGCGGCAATCCTAGGCGCGAACTGATGGATGGGCTGGACAAGGAACACGTTATCGTGCTGGCTCTCGACCGCGATATGAGCGCACCCTTCTCTGAGGGCTCCACCGGTGCCTACAAGGATGCCCCCTGGATATGGACAGAGCTCCTCAACTTTGGTGGCAACCAAGGCCTGTACGGCAGCTTGAAGAAGATTGCCTCACTCGGTGAGATGCAAAAATTTGCCAACAAAGATAATCTCCAAGGGCTCGGCCTGATCTCGGAAGGTGTCGAAACCAACCCGATGTACTACGAATTCTTCTTCCAGCGCCTGTGGTCACCCAAGGAACAGGTACAGACAGCTGATGAAATTGCCGCATGGATGAAGAGCTACGCCGAAAACCGCTATGGCAGCGCACCCGCTCAGGTTCTCAAAGGCCTGGAACTCCTGGAACGCTCCGTCTATACCCCCCAGCGTATGCAGGAAGGTTGCACGGAATCCATCCTCTGTGCCCGTCCGGGGCGCAATGTCCAAAAGGCTTCCACATGGTCCTCCGGCCAGATTTACTACAATACGGAAGACGTTATCGACGCCGCACAGAACTACCTGCTCGCCGCCAAGGAAAATCCGGAACTCCTCCAACAGGAAACCTTCCGCTACGACCTCATCGACATCGTCCGCCAGATGCTTTCCGACATGGCTCGACCTCTTCTTGCCGAAGCCATGCACGCCTATGACAACGATAACAAGGCAGAATTCGACGCCAAGTCCAAGCTCTTCCTGGATCTGATCAACAGCACGGATCAACTCCTCGGCACCTACCCGCAGTGGCGATTCGGTCAGATGTTTGAACGCGCACTCGCCAAGGGGCAAACACCCGAGGAAAAGGCCAACATGGCAATGGCCTGCAAGCGTCTCGTCACGGTGTGGAGCGGCCGAATCGATGGCCTCAATGACTACTCCCACCGCCAGATGGCCGGGTTGATGAAGGACTTCTACGGCAAGCGTTGGGGGCTCTTCTTCGACACCTACAAGCAGGCCATGGACGGCAAGCTCGACAAGAGCAACGCAGATAACACCTTCCGCACGAACGACCACGCCTTTGAACTCGGATGGGAAAAGAATACAACGGCGTATTCCTCCAAACCAGAAGGCAATACATCACAAATTGCCCAGCAGATTTTCGACAAATTCGAAAAGCCCGCTCGCAAGATGGCCCAGAGCTACGCCCGTCTGCACAATGCTCCCAAGTGGACGTTGAAGGACGGAAGCAAGACCCTCACCTTCGATGTGTCCGACATCATCACGGAACCCGGCTCCTACAAGGCTACGTTCCAGTGGGAAGGCGGCAGCAGCGCGCTGGAAATCAGCAAGGTGTCCCTCTACGAAGGTGACAAGCTCGTCTCCGAAGATATACATCCGGGCTGGACTGGCATTGATAACAGGCAGAACACCTACACACTGCCCGTCGAAAAACTGCGCACCAACCTTGATTCCTACACGATCAAGGCCGAAGTCAAGGGTGCCAGCGGCAATGATTCCTCAGGCATCTTTGTTTTCGATAAAGCCCTGTAATTCATTCAGCACACCCAAAAAATCAGGGGCCGTCCTTCCACCCGGAAGAACGGCCCCCTTTATTGCTACTTCTCTTTTTGTCTTCCTATCAGAAGTTATACCGGTAGCCGATGCTACCGTTTGCGGAAGTAGCCCCACTGCGGATATCCGCATTGGCTTCCACAAAAACTGTTCCATTGGTGCCTGTTGGCAGACTGATTCCGCCGCCGACCTGAAGCCCGGTCGAGCCGATTTCAGCACCCTTCACCGTGCGGGAATAAGTGGAGTTCCCTTGGAATGCGACATTGGTTTCCCCTCGATTGTCACCCAAATCCTGAGTAATCTGCACGCGAAGTTCTCCCAGCGTTTCACGGCCAAACATGTTGCTACCAATCAGCCCCAGAAGTCGGGAGCCAATGGACACGGTAGCCGTTGTGGCCTTCATATCATCCACCCGGAGACCTGCATTTCCTGCACCGGTTTCTTCGTAAGCGTCCATCCCGCTTTGTGAAATGCTCACATTAAACAGGGGTTGGAGAAGTGAGGTATGGCGTTCATTCAGAGAAATGTCGTAGGTCACTTCATACATGGCACCCCAGCTGCTTCCGCTGGTATCTCCACTGGCTTCGTAGGACTGAGAACCAAATTGCACGGTTCGAACCACGGAGGCATCATTCTGTCCGGCGGTAACAATGAGATTGTGTCCCCAGTTTTTGTGCTGGTACCGGGCAAACAGGTTCACGTAGTAGCTGTCCAGATCACCGGAGAGGGAATCCGCCCCCGTAGAGCTCAAATCACCGTAAGAAGCAGAGAAGGCAGCCCCAAGCGTCCACGAGCCAGTGACATTGAGGTCAACACCAAAGGTTCCTCCCCAGGTATTGAGCTCGTATCCAGCATAGTCTCCTTCCGTATCGAGCGAGTTGTAGGCTCCCGTACCCTGAACCCAGGTATTGACGAGGGGTAGTTCTCCTTCGTAATCGTACCCGGCAGGTAGCCCCATGGTCGTCATCCTGTTGCGGACAAAGATCTGCTGGTTGCGGAAGTCTCCCATTTGGGCGGCAAGCATGGAGGTAACAGTACTGCCAGCCGTTGCAGCCATGGAATGGCTGGCGGAGGTACTATTGCCGGCCTTGATATCGTCCATGATAGAGGAGAGTACGTTGTCCAGATTGGAGCCGCCCGCCTGAATACCGGCAAACCACAGCATATTGGCGCCAGCCATGGCCGTGTCGCTCTGGGCGTATTTCTCCAGTGTATTGACGGTGTTGAAGATGGGATTGGCCATGAGGCTCTTCCCATCAGTTGCAATGTAGAGACGGGCCGAGGAGTAGAAGAGAGAGATACTCTTTTCCAGAGTCACCTTCCAGTCCGCAAAACTTGTTCCCGACGCCAGCGTGGCACCATCCAGAGACAGGAAACCTTCACCAGATTTCATGACGAGAAGGTCGTCTGCCGTCGTGATGCTGCCCGAACCGTTGTTGACGAGGCTGACAGTCATCTGTCCCGGGAGAGTAATCGTGCCCGTTGCGGATACCCCTCCTTTTTCATTAGGAACAATCGTGCTCAGTTTGGAACCATTCTCAAACACGGCGTCGCCATCGACATACAAGGAAACCGAGGCATATTGTCTGTCCGCATCTGCATCACCCAGGGTCAGCACGCCATTCTTGAGGACAAGGAGGCCGTTAGCTCTCGTTTCCGTTCGCAGAAGAAGTTCGCCAATGTCTTCCCCCTGCCCTCCGGCAGCCAGTTTGTCAAAGGTCGGCGTGCCTTCCGTGATGTTTTTGCGATTGATTTCCAGGATTCCGTTGCGAGAGTCGAGGTTCAATTCCGGACTAGAGACGCGCAGTATCTGGCGACTCTTACCGGTTTTGATAATACTACCCGAGCTTTCGGATTCCAGAGTACCAGAAAAATCGGCATCCTTGTCTCCAGTGAGCGTCACAACGGATTCGTTGGTAATGCTCAGAACATTTTCACCATCCAGACCAGCAAGGGAGATATCGGAATCAACATGGAGCGTCCAGTTTTTGCCGAGTTCAAAGATAATCCCCGCATCAATCGAAGAACCACCCGACACCGTCAAAGAACCGCCATTGGCCAGAATCAGGAAACCATTGCCAGAAATCGATGTATTGGAACCGATCACGTTGTCGCCATGTTCATCATGCAGGATGATCCCCGCGTTGTTAAGTGTGATCGTGCCATTGTCCGTCAGGTTCAGACTTCCAGAATCCAGTTGCGCGCCCAGACTGAGCGAGGCATCCTTGCCAACGCTGGTTCTGCCACTCACGGATGAAGCGCCGCCAATACTCAAGGCAACCTTCCCGGTGCCAGTTGAGACAAGCTTCAATTCTTCTGTCACGAGCGAACCACCAACGGAAAGAATCCCTTCGCGGATGTCCACCGAGCCCCCCTTGCCTGAGAGATGCCCCCCAATAGTAAGAGCATTGGCGCCAGTCTTCACGATGCTGCCGGAGCCGATGATTGAACCGGCATAGCTCGTATCAATCCCGGAGTTGTGAAGGACTGCCGTGATGGTAGGATCGCTTCCCAGGTCGATCATAGCTCCCGTAGCCCAGGTATCGCTCTGCAATTTTTTGAAGATGATTTCTTCACCGGACTTAATGCTGATGAGCAACTTTCCATTGACAAAGATAGAGGGGTAACGCTCCAGAGACATGGGATTCTTAAGCGTCTTTTCTTCTTCAGAAAGCACAGTATAAGGAGTATTGACCGTACGCCCGTCGATGGAAATGTATCCACCTTCAACATCGAGAAGATCATACCCCAGATCGGCGAGATAGGGAGTGAAGGTGATGTGGTCCAAATCGTCCACAATGGCCCCTGACAGGGTGCCATTCGTCACTAACACACGGTATTCATCTCGGTGATCCTTGAGGAATGCTTCAATGGAACCGATGTTCAGCGTCAGATGATCCAGAGTCAACGTACTGCCAGAACCATTGAATACAATGGCAGCGGAACCGGGATGGGATGTACTGTCCATGTTTGCCTCACCAATACCAACCGTCGCCGAATCAAGGGAGATGTTACCGTTGATATTGGACACAATTCCAGCCGTATTGACGATGCTCTTGATGAAACTGCCCTCCACACCACCCATGTCCACATTGCCCGTCGCGGCAAGATGCAGGTTGCCAGCCTTGCCCGCATTGACCAGAGAACCATGCTTCATGGTAAGGCTATTCGAGTAGGCCTGCCCTCCGAGATCCAGAGAACCGCCACCCGATACCGCAATATCGCCGGTGTACCCCCCAGGGGTAGAGGAATTGATACTCAGTACACCTGTACCGGCGTGATCGAGCTTCAAGTTCCCCGATAGTTTCGCCAGACTCAACGCCGAGGAGTTCTTGACCGTCAACTCACCAGCACCCGTCACGACTCCCGCCCAGGAAGCACCATCAGCGAGGACAGCCATGGTGTCGATCGTCAAGGTACCGGAAGTCGTATGGGCGCCTGTCAATGTCAAAACTCCTGCTCCCGCCTGCGCCAATGCCACCGTCCCGGAGATAACGGCCCCCAGGCTGGCATCATTGGAATAATTGAAAACGAAGGAGCCAGTACCCGACAAGCTTGTCGCCCGGGTCAGGAAGCCATCTTCCGTCAACACGGCAACGTTACCATCTCCAAACAAGGTCCGCTGACCAGTCCGGGAAAGTACCGTACCGCTGAACTGGCTGAGGTCGCCCGTCAGAGAGAGTTGCTGAACGGCACCATCGGTTGCCAAAGCCAATTGTCCGGGACCACTCAGGGCTCCTGTCAATTTGTAAGTCTGATTGGCGTTGCCATCAAATGAGATGCCACCGAAGTTGACATTGATGTCTGCGTCGATTGCCATGCTGCCACTTCCTTCGACATACACATTGACTCCATCCACCTCAATGGAAGAGGCATTGTTCAAGAACGTCGTATCAGTGAATAGGAAACGGTTCATGCGCGTTTGTGCTTCCAGCCCATTCAGAACGAGTTTACCGGAGAAATCGTCATACGTTCCGGAAAGAGTAGTCGTCCGCTCTCCTTCAGTATTACGGGAATCGAGAATCACCGTTCCCGCTCCCGAGTAGGTACCGGACATCGTGACACCGGAGTTGAGAGATATCTTGAGCCTTCCATCCTCCACGGCGAAGTTGGAATCCGTATTTGCCCCCATGGATATGTTGAGCTGCCCGGCGGATTCGCCTTCCGCAAGCCCTGCATTAAGCGTTAGATTCCTGCTAATCGCATTCCATGCCGTGTTCCAGTTCACTTCATGAGCCGTAGTGCCATTTTGAAGAATATTGACGTGAATCGTATCCGCCGATGAAGCGAGATCAATCAAGGAGGAGATATCCTGGCCCGACCGTTCGGTATAGACAATCCTGCCGCCCTTGATGGACAACTTGTTGCCATTCGCAAGAAGGGCTCCGACGCCATCGAGAACGAGGTTCCCCTTCTGTAGAGAAACAGCCCCCGCCCCCAGACCACCAACAGACTGGAGGATAATGGAACCACCGTCCAGCGTAGTACCCCCAGAGAAGGTGTTGGCAGTTCCCTGATTGATCGTCAAGGAGGAACTGCCGCTCTTGTGAAGAGTCGTGCCCGACCCCGGTTTGTCACCAATGGAGCCAGTCCCCTGCCAGGTATAGTCTGTGACGTCGGAAGAAACGGCAATACTCGTCGGATTGACAATCAGGTTGTCCGGACCACCAATGGTGATCACCGAACTGGAGGATTTCATATCGGTAAAGGTCACTGCCTTGTTGTTGGCATATTCGATGGTACCGTCCATCCAGCCTGTCACCCCATTGGCCCAGGTTCCGTTACCAGTCGAGGAGTCTCCGACCCAAACGACTGAAGTCAGCCCCATGATGGACAGGTAAACCTTGCCATCGCTCTTCTGGAAGGAGTAAAAACGAGCCGAATCCGGGTCAAGCTCCGCCAGCCAGGAGATACTCCCCATGGGCAAATCGCTCCCTGCATTCTCCACGAGCACGTATCTGCCATCCACATCCGGGATAGCCTTGCCATTCGCATTGTCAATAGTCAGAGAGAAGGTGTTGATATCCACTGTCATCGTCCCCGTCACGGTCACTGCCGCGAAGCCGGAACTCAACGCGGTGGAATCGATCACCAATCCGCCTCCCCCCAGGTTCAAAGATCCGGAGATCACCTGCCCTCCGGCACTAATGCGGACATTGCCTCCGTTGGTGTTGATGGAACCACCGAAAACCTTGCTGCTGTGACCAAGGGTAACATGCGCATTCGTAGCATTCAGTATGCCGGAGAAACCGGTGTTATCGCCAGTGAGCTCCAGAGTACTTGAGATGGGAGTACTTTCGGCAGGAGCCTTGAGTGTCACATCAAGAGTTCCTGCCCCTGCCAGACCTCCAGACATCTTCAATACATTGCCTGCGGAAATCATCGCCTTGTTGGCTTCGTTGGCAACAACCGTGATTCTACCGCCAAGTGTACCGATGCCGTTGCCGAACAATTTGAGATTGGAGTCTTTACCGTTTGACTTGAAGGTGATGTTGTTGTTGAGGCTGTAAGCGGCGGTTTCCGCAACCGTTGCAGAAAGGGTGACATTGGTCAGGGTCGTTTTGGCATTCTCCCAATCGGTAGCCGTCCTGTCCGCACCAATGGTTACATTCCCCGTTCCCCAGGGTGTGATCACGCCGTTTGCAGGGAGGGAGCCTGAGTAGGTCAAATTAGTCGTGGAATAAGCGTCTCCCGAAGTGCCGATGAAGGTGTCTCCTTCATAGCTATTGTTCAACTGCAAGGTCAGGATATTGGAATATTCACTTTTGTTGTTGATCTGCAAATTGCCTTTTCCTGTGATCGCCTTCGTGACCGTCGTTCCACCACTAACTGTTCCATCGATATTGGCAACTCCATCTCCTAGGCTGTCGAGATGAATCGCCATGCCAAAGGAGGTTCCCCAGTAATTTCCATTCCAAAGGATCAGGCGACTTCCCAATCCCATGGTCAACTTGCCCGAAACGCCATTGATCGTTCTGGAGGCTGCTTCAATTCTCAACGTTGCTCCATTGCCACTCAGGTTGATATTAAAGGTTCCGCTTTCAACGCTTTCTGTCAAAACAAGCGTTCCTTCCCGGATATCCAGCGTCAGATTGGAGGACTTACTTAGGGCGGCACCAATCGAAAGATTCTCGCCTCCCGTCTTGGCGATATTGCCGGAAAGAATTGCCGTATTGGCAACGCTCGTTGCCGCCGCCGTATTCAGGACAATTGTTCCCCCATCTTCACTCGCCAAGTTAGAGGAATACTTCGTTTCCTGAAGAATCAAGGAACCGCTCCCTGTCTTGTAAACATTCTTGTTCGCGAGGGAGACATTCCCTGTTGCCCATGAAAAACTGTTTGTACCGTCCACATGAAGTTTGGCTTCCAAGCCTTCCATTGCTGCGACTTTTACGTTATTCGCGCCAAGAACGAGAGTTCCGCCCAGGAATTTGATACTACTACTACCGAGTGCATTGGCATGGCCAGCAACCAGAGCCCCCCCCTTAAGTTCAATCGAGCCGGACATACCAGAGTTGTCCGTAGAAATGGTGGCAGATGCGGCTCCCTTTTTGACAATATCAAACTTGCCGCTCAAAGCCCCGGCACCAGATTCCGACATCAGGACAAAGTTGTCCCTCTCATTGGAGAACTCCAGATATCCGGGAGAAATCGTCCCTTGCAGAGTAATGGTATGTGTTTTCGCTGAGGTGTCCTCAAGCGACAAATCACGGAAGATAGCCGAACTGCCGCTTTTGTACGCGGAAGCCGAACCTCCTCGGTTCGTCCAATTGGCGTCACCGCCATCCATCCAAACCCCGGAATCAGCTTTGTTCCAATAGAGAATTCCCTCCTTAGCCGTCACATTCAGGATCAACTTGCCGTCACTTTTCGTCACCGTATAGGAATAGAATGGAGCAACTTCTGCATCCAGATAGAATGCAGCCAAGGCAGACTCAGACCAGGAGCCAAAGGTCCCTGTTGCCAGAATGTATTGCCCGGAAAGATCCACCGTGGAGCCGGAATCGAAATTGTTCAAAGAAAATTGGGAGCTACCAGAGGAAGTGATCGTCCCAGAAACCGTCAGCAGTGATGTATCCGTCCCAGCCAGTCCGGCAAGGGCATCGCAATCGACCGTAAAGATACCACCTTCATTGATATTGAGCCCCATGGTCAAATTGGCAGTGACGGTACCGCCACCAATGCCAATGCCTTTTCCACCCTCCAACGTCAGGGCAGCATCAGCAAAGGATGCCTCAGACTGCAAAGTTGCCCCACGGTGTATCGTCGTAATACCTGCCCCCAGGGACCCCATGGATGCAATCGAAAGCGTGCCGGATTTGACAGACGCACCACCAGAAAAAGTATTTTCACCCGTCAACACCAATGTACCGGCACCATTGGCAACGAGCTTGCCGCCACCAGATAAAACGCCCGAAACGGTAATCTTTTTCCCTTCCGTTCCCTTGGTATAAGCCAAGGTATCAGCGTTGATGGAGTAACCAGTCGTATCGAATGTGATGGCTCCCCCCAGTATGGCAGGGACGGAAAGAGTCCAGTCGGCAGAAGCGCCAAGAGTACCTCCGTTCAGATTGATATACATGGGGCTCGTCGTCGTTCCCGTTCCGCTCATGCGTAATCCGATGGCACCAAGAATGGTTGTTCCACCATCCATGGTAAAGGTGGAAGATGTTGCTTCCGATGTATTGCGGTACATATTGATACCCTCCGTCCCCAGGAATCCGTTCTTCATGATGAAAGACCCTGTTCCGGCCTGAGTCACCGTCAACTGACGCTTTAAAAAGATACTCCCTTTTTCTAGAGTAAAGTAACTCGTTCGAGCCCAATTGGAAAGCTGCATGGAAAAGTCAGTAGAGGAATGACTGCTTGAACCTTTTACGACCAACTCACCCCCCTTCATAAGAATCGTACTCACAGCGGACACATTCTCGCCAACAAGAAACGCACCGTCCAATACGATCCTGGTATCGTCACCGGAGATAGTCAACTTGCCTCGAGTCATGTTGATATTTCCCGTTGATTTCCATTTCCCGCTCAGTTCCATGGCACCGTCATTTCCGGCCGAAGCATTAACATTGATGGAAGCGACAGTTCCTTGTGAATTGGCTCCGCCACGAATACTCCCCCCAGCTAATGTCAAAGTCCCCATCGTGGATCCATCTCCAAAACTGATCGTTCCGGACATACCTTCCTTGAACGTAAAATTCCCAAATCCTGCAGCATTGAGATTGAGCGTCCCCTGATCAAGAAAGAGGTTCGCCAAAGAAAGGGCAGCATTGTTCCCGAGAGTCAGGGTCGCATGTCCCACATTCACGGCTCCCGTGATTGCATGAGCGCCAGAGATTGTAAGGTGAGTGGGAGAATCTTCGCTTCCGCTGATATACAAACCGCCGGAAAGAGTGATCTTTGATTCCGCATTGGCAGGTGTAAAGGTATATTCTCCACCGGTCACTTTGATCAAAGATGGAGACAAAACGCCATCAATAGAAACAGTACCTTCATGTTCGGCATCAAAAAGAACTATTTTACCATCGCTAAAGCTCACGGAGACTCCCGTATGATCCGACCAATTACTGGCAGACGTACTCCATGTACTCGAACCTCCAGTCCAAGTCAGAATCATCTCATTGATCTCACTCCCAACCGTTGTGCCATAGTCCACATAGGTGCTACCGTCAGCACCACGGTACACGTAAAATTTGTTCAGTGAGTCTGCCCCTGCCAGCAGCGCATTGCCGGATGAAGTCAAACTGCTTCCATCATCCGCCCAAGTGAATGAACTATCCGTCCCAATTGAGCCTCCGAGATTCACTCCCTTGTCAACAGACCACAGACGGCGAGTGTACACAACGTAATTGGTTGCCCCATCCATGGAAACATCATTCACTGAATATTGACCAGCATTGGTATCAAAACTCTCATTATCCAGACCAAAGAGAACTGTGTTCTTGAAATTGTAAGTAATGTCCGTTCCTGTCTGACTGACATTCGAGTGTATACTTCCCAAAGCCCCCAGCGTTACATTCGCTATGCCACCTCGGCCATTCCAGCCTTTTTTCAAAACAAGCCCTTCGTAGGAAAGAACCGACATGTTCAGTTTAGAATCAAACCCGGCCGAACCCTTCATATCCAGATTCCATACCAGTTTGGACTTTTCATCAATAACAAGACCAATGCCAGCGTCACCCTGAACCTTCTGGGTATTACCGTTCAATGTCAGATTCGCACCATTAAGAATGGCCATATTAAAGAACCACCCATCTAGATCCAACTTGTCGAAGGAGAGGGTTCCTTCCCTATCGAAGCGAACCGTCGATCCATAGTTGCTGACGCCTTTCCAGAATGGCCCCTTATCTTCTGCTTTAGGAGGATTCCCCTCATAGTCCCAGTTAGTATTGCTCTGCCAGTCAGTATCAACCAATGAGCCGGAGGCATCACCCTTCCATGTCCAGAAAGTCTGCTCGGCAGAGTGAGCAACTGGACTATAACAATAAAGAACAGCTGAGAGTAGAGTAATGGGAAGTCGCAATTTCATATCGTTTCTATATATATTTTGTTGTTAATTAATGATAATTAATAAGATATTCTTCTATTCCTGATACCCGGATAAATCATATCCGCCTTTGGATATGTTTTTTTAGAGGGTTTCGGAGATAAAAATTTACTTTCGACACCTTTGACTGTGATTGTTCTGGAAAAAGGGTCCAAAGTAATCATGGCAAAGATGGGGTCCTTGTATTCCGCCATGTGTCCGTTGGAAAACTCTTTGGCCTCATCAATCCAATAATAGGATGCACTGTTGATATGAAGGTAATGGACGCCTTCGATCACCATGTGATGATCCATGTGGTGGTGTCCACAAATGCAGGCAATCACCTTACCTTTTTGGGATGTATTCGCCGCGCGAATTACCTTCCTGACATCCATCTTGCTAGGGGATGTTGTGCCCTGCCAAATATCATCAAAGGATTCGTGAGAGAAGATAATCGTGGGCTTGTTCGCCTTAATCAGATCCGCCTTTAGCCACTCCAGTTCCTCCGGCCCCACCATGTCACGGGCATCCGCATTGTAATAGTTTCCCTTGTTGTTATGAAGGATCTTCCCATTCTTCATACAGTAATTGGCATCCACAACGACGAAATGGTACCCCCCCTTGTCGAAGGAATAATAGGCACCTGCCATGCTCTGCTCGCGAACAACGTCATCCTTACTCATGTGATCCATGTCGTGATTGCCAAGGACATGATAACGCTCGCCCGGGAAGCGATCCCAGATGGCAAGCATGTCCTTCATGCCCGGCCCATGGTGCAGATCCCCCAACTGGATGATGAAGTCCGGGCTGACCTGAATGCTGCGATTGATAAAGGCTTCCAGTCGTTGTTTGGCGTCCGGCTGCAAATCTGCATGTACATCGGAAATAATCCCCAGCGTGACCTTCCCCGTCCCTCCTGTGTTTTGAGCAAAAACCCCAGGAGCAACGCACCAACCAACGCCGCCAAGACCCAACACTTTCATGAAATGCCGACGTGACTGAGAGATCATATTTTTTGATGAATAGTCCATTTTTTCCATATCACTATTTGATGCAGACACTTTCATATAAATCGTTCCTTTCAATATCAGCAAGTTCGTTTTGAGGTAAAAATGCGTTAAATTAATAGATACAAACTTATTATTCACTTGTATTAAAATTTAAAGATCATAAAAAACTTTTATTAAAAATGATGACGCAGCCGTCTGCAATATAAATCGTGTCCAGAATTCAACTTTGTTGGATTTTGAACATAAATGATACATCGCCCCAGAAAATACCACGACATTCTATTGCCTCGCCTTCTTTGAAATGCTAGGAATAGAGGAAATCCACCTACTTCTTCCCGTGTATCCTCTACCCCACTCTATCGTCAACTCCTCCTGGCCCGACGCCCAATGGGACGTATCGGGGCTCTTCGCCAATGACCTGGAACTGGTGCATCTTCACGATTATTTTTTGCAATACTTTGGTGTTCAGCTTTTTTCATTGATCCATGGTTCCCCCCTCATGAGCTGGAACAGCGGGCGCGTCCTGCCTCATTTGATCCGGACCCAACACGAAATCAAACTGTGCCTGGAAACGTGGCTGAATCGGAATGTTGCACTGGATCTCACCTTCTCCAATCCCTACATTCAGGAAGAACATCTCAAACTTGCCCTTGGAAACGAGCTTTTGAAACTCGCCGAAGAGAACAATCCCATCGGTAATAATGGAGTAATCATGTCATCGGATTTGCTCTATGAACATGTCCGTACCAGACATCCGGGACTCAAAACCGTTTCCTCCATCCTTAAAGTTACACAGGAAAAAGGCAACGGCAAACTCGACTACTACCTGAACCTTGCCAAAAAGTACGACAAGGTCATGCTGCATCCCAACGACAACACAAATTACGAACTGCTCGCCCAACTGGAGGATAAGGATAAATACGAGATTCTTGTCAATGAGAACTGTGCCCGACAGTGCCCGATCCGCCAGCTACACTACGATTCCCTGTCACGCACCGCACTCAACTACCTGACCTACGAGGATGACTTTGAGTCCCTCCGCATGAAAAATCCATGTTCCAGCCTGACAACCCTGATGGGAACGGGGAAGCACCGTACCACCCAGCTTTCGAAAGAGGAAATAGCGCAACTGTACTGCATGGGATTCCGCCGCTTCAAAATTCAGGGACGCGGCCTCAAATATTCCGGTGTACAAATACTGGATATGCTGCGCCTCATGCTGAAAGATGACGATGAAACACCTTACATCGTCACGAAATTCTTGGAGTCCTTCGGTTCTCTTCTTCACGCCATCCCCACCACCAAGCCGCTACAATGAAAGACGATCCATCTCAACAACACGACTCATTGAGGCATCCCACCATTCCACTGGGCGCATGGAGCATTGGCGGCGTCGGCTACTGGGATCACATGATGACCATGTGCCTGGCCATGGTGAATTCCATATCCGAACCCGGCGATGCCAAGCCGGATTTTACAACGACGCCGCCCTGCTTGTGGACCTTGGAGGCCTTCGGACACAGCCCCCTTCCTCCCTTCCAGAGAATTCAGGATACGATAGCTCTGTACACGAGAGAATGCGCCGGGCTCTTCCTGAACTTTGACAATCCACGTCTCCAGCAACGGGACGTGGCTGATGCGTATGGCAATGCCCTCTTCGACATGCTGGTATCCGACAACGCCAATCGCACCCATGGAGTCTATGTTGCCAACGAACTACTGGCCAAGCATCTGCGACAGCGTTGTCCCAACATCAACATACGTTTGGGAGCCAACCGTCTTCTGCTGGAGAAGAAGCGTGATGCCACATTCTACAACATGCTGGCATCCAAATACGACAGGGTCTCCATCGACCCGCGCGATGTCACCGACAGGAAGCTCCTCGAAAAATTGCGGGATAAGAGAAAGTTTGAAATCACCGTCAATGATCCCGGCATCACTACCATGGAAGGACGAGAGGCCTTCTGGGAAACTATCGGAAAGCTCAAGCGCGAGCCCTGGAACATGGAACTGGCCGACAAAAGCAGGGAACTTTTCAATCGATGGACGGGAGGGAATTCCCCCATCCTGCCCAATGGCACACGACCGCTTAGTCTCATGCCCCGGGAAGTTTCCACTCTGTTCGACATGGGATTCCGCCATTTTAGAATCCAGGCGGAAATGTTACGGAGCGAACTAAGCATGGCTTGGGCTCTCACTCGCTGGCTCCTGAATCCCGATCCTGACCTTGCACATCGGAAAACCGTCATAGAATACGCTTTTTTGGGCAAGTTGAACACGCCGGAAAGGGAACTGCCCTCGGGATTCGGACGATACATCTTCCGGGATGAAGCACACAGATGAGTTTCTTCAACAAGAGCCAGATATACCAGTCAGCAAAATCATCAGGGCATGGGGACATAAACTCCATGCCCTCCTTCTTTTCATCATCAAAAGGAAAATTCTACCGGGTCAGGAGGCCGTATTCCATGATCAGAGCCGCTTCCGTCTGGAAGTTTTTATCACGGTTGGAATAGAGTTCCTGATACATTTTGCTGACTTCCTGCTGGTTACTCTGGTATTCCTCCAGACTCAAGGGAGGCGTGCTGTCCAGGAAGGCGGCTCGCTTCGTCATGTAGGAAGCCCAGGCCTCAAACTTTTCACGGCTCTCCATCAGCTTCTTCACCTTGTCCTTGCGATCCATGGCACGGAGATGCACTTCCTTTTCCAACAGGGCATGGGATGCCTTGGCGGACTGAAGACTGTCCCAAATGCTCAATTTGGTATCCACTTGCCAGGAAAGGCTCATGTTGACAAACATGTCGCCACTGTCAGCAAAAACACCACCATAAGTACCGCCGGTGCTCGTGAAAAGCGACGGGCTGTAAAAGTTGACATTCAGCGACGGGAAGTACTGCATCTTGATCCCTAGCAGGTTCAGACGAGAGGCTTCAATTTCCATCGCCATCATGGCGAGAACAAGGTTATCCAGCTTTTGTGAGGCCACCTTGTAGCGATCCCAGGAAAGAGCCGGAACGGTTTGTGGATCCACCTTCCATCGGCAGCTTGTATCGCCCATCAAAGAAAGCAGCTCCATCGACAAAGTGCGGGACTTTTCCTTCCATTCCAGATCGACATTTGAGACCGTTCCATCCGTCTTTTCCTTCACCTGAGCCTCCTGTTTGGAGAATTGGTACTGCATCAGTCCAATTTCCGTACTACGCACATTTTTGTAGATTTTGGAAACGATCTCTCTTTTTTTCATTTCCAGTGCCTTGTTCGCGCGAAACAGGGATGCCTTGGCAGAATAATACGTAATGGGGATCTGCGTCAGGGACGGTACATTGAAGAGAATGTTGGTATGGTAGCCAATGTCATCACCCGTGACAGAACCGAGTTTGCCGACATCCTTCGTCAACAAAGCATCCAGATTAACGCCGGGAATCATGTCCATGTACACGCGGCGCACACGGCGTTCCGAGTCTTCAATCGCCAGCTTGGCACGCCTGATATCCAGATTGTTCTCCATGGCAAAGGCCACGGCAGCATTCCAGCTCATAGTGCGGGTTGGGAGCTGCTCGACATCCGGCTGTTTTTCTACAGCAGCGGAAATTTGCTCGACCCGTTCCTGAACCCTCTTCTCAATCGAGCAGGAAGCCAACACCAGCACCCAGCACCCGATTGTCCCAGCTGCCACAAGACGCCACAGACCGGAAGGAATGTTTGATAGTCTCAATGGGTTCATACGATTCATGGAACGAGGAAGGGGAAAAGCAAAGGGACTTTATATCATTATGTCCTCTCTGCCCAACATATTTTTTGGCTTCAAGCATTGCTTATTTGAGAACACGGCCAATTTCCCTGTAGGCCGATATCATGATCGGGATGGAGGAGACGAGGACACAAACAGCAAGTGAAGCCGAAAGAAGAATAATTTCCGGCAGAAGTTCTTCCATTCCAAGGAGGGGATTGGCTCCCTTGAAAAATTCGCGCAGAAGCATATCCTGGACCTTCAGGAACACCGCGACCGCCGCAGCAAAAGCTCCGAGCACCAGGAAGAGGTTCTCCGCAATGAAGGCCATCACCAGCATGAAGGGCTGCACGCCAAAGCTCTTCATCAAGGTGTACACATATTCATTCTGGCGAAATTCCATCGATGCAAGCGCCGTCAGCAGAATCCCCACGATAAAGGCAATACCCAAGGAAAAACCCGCGCGGCACTCCGTCTGGTTATCCAGCAGAGATTCCAGCTTCTTCAGGATGGCGGCACTGCTGCGGGCATGGGTTGTCGTCCCATCCAGACGTCCGAGATTGTTCAGTGTGTCTTCAACCTGTTTGAGCACCAAATAATTCATCTCCTTGACGCGAATCAGGAAGTTGCGATGGGACATCATGTTGCCAGTGGAGGTATCCACGACACCATCAGGCACCAAAATAACACCCCGGCTGTACAGATGCGACAGCATGTGACCTGCCGGCATTTCGCGCACAACGATGGGGAAGGAAAAATTTTCCACAGTCAACGAGGAGGGAGCAGGCGGCAAGCCCTCGCCCGGCGGGATGAGAGCCAGATAGGGAAACTCCTGCAGAGGAAGGTCCTTCAAGCCAGACAGGGATTCATCACTGTAGGAGACAATGGGGATTTTTTTCCCTTCGATCTCGCCAACGGATAAATCGTTGATGATCACCATTTCGGCATCGCAGAGCGAAGAAAGGCTTTCTTTCATGAGCCTGACCTTGCCGGGGTCCGATCCACTTTCAAAGTCGGACATAATCACCATGTCGCCGCCATTGCGTCGCACTTCATTGCGGAGCGTCTGGGTGGAAATCACGTAGGTGGCCAGCACGGACAATGCGCACACTGACAGGAAAAACACGACGAGAATACGCGACAGAGGACTGGAGGGACGCTCCTTCCATCTATACAGGGTATCCTTAAAGAGATACAGGCTGGTTAAAATCAATGACTTCATGCGCTATCTCCAGAAGCCGCGCATCGTGCGTACTCACAATGCAGATTTTGTTGGCGGCATCGCTCACAATCAGGTTTTTAATAATGTTGGTATTGAAGTCATCCAGGCCCGATGTCGGCTCATCCAGCAATAGAATGGGGGAATCCTTCATGAGGGTACGTGCCAGTGCCGCACGCTGCGCCTGCCCGCCGGACAAGCTGTTGGCCTTTTTATCCCTGAGATCAGTCAACCCCAGAGCCTCCGTGAGATCCTCCGCACGTTTTTTCCATTTGGAGGTAGGCATCATGGCCATTTCCGCGCACAAGCGCAAATTGCGATTCACCGTCGCCAGTGGGAGGAGGTTGATCCCCTGGAACATGTAACTGACGTATTTGCGACGGAATTTCAAGCTGTTGATCGAGCAACCATTGGGGGTGATGATGCGCCCCGAGGAAATTTTCAAATATCCAGCCAGAATCTTCAGTAGTGTCGTTTTACCACAACCGGAGTACCCTTTCAGGACGGTTATTCCCGCGGAAAAGGTTTTGGAATAACGATCAAAAACCTTTTTGCCTCGCACGTATTCAAACGTAATGGCATCGCATTCCAGCTTCATTTTCTGCGTCTGGCGAAAAGTTGCGTTTCCCCGATCAGCATCAATTCATAATCAGGCGCCACCTGCTTGATCAATTCCTGCCAGTCCACCGCCATGGAAGCGGCAGGCAGACGCGCCAAATCCATCTTCCCGAATACGCGAACATCTTCATCTACCTTGAAATAGAGTTTGGCTACACAATTGGCTCCCAGCATGGAGTAAAGTGTATCGTGATCCTTGGGGTCCACCTTGAAGTAGAAGACCAACATATCCATGTTGCCGCCGCTACTCTGGTTTTTTTCGACGCGTTTGTGGGAGAAATAGCCGTCGATAACGCAGGATTTGCTGACTTCCAGGCTCAGTTTCAGTTTATCGGAAGGGATGTTCGCAATTTCCGGATTGGCGATGATCACCGTCAGATAGAAGGCGGAATCATCACAAACGGCAGCAATTTCCTTGCCGGTTTCCAGAAACAAACCATCCTTTTCATTCGAATCGTTTTTCTGGAACTGGTACTGCAAACGGCCATCGTAAGGCATGGCAATCACATAGGATTCTTCCTTCCGTTCAAATTCCGTCCGTTTTTGAGATTCGAGCAAATCAATCTGCTTCTGAGCCAGGTCTATCTTGTCGTCGATGGCTTTCAGTACTTCCTTGGAGGAGAGGGCTGCTTTGCCCCCTTTATCGTAAAACTGGCGTTCGTCACGGTTCAGGGAATTGGCAAACTCCAATCCCGATTTTTCCTTGCGCAGTTTCTGGATTTCATCCGTGCGAGTAACGCGTTCCTTGAGGATTTCCAGTTCCATCGCCTTGCGTTCAAGGGCAAGATCTTCCTTGTTGACGCGAGCAATGACCGTGCCTTTGGCAATGCGTTTACCAGACGGAGCCAGATCCGTCACAATGCCCTGTGCAGGCATGGCAAAAACGCGGGCTCGTTCCGGCGCAATCTTGGTGCGATACATCCCGACATAGAACCAATCCCGGTTTGGCTGGGAAGTTTGGGAAGGAGACGCTACATCGGTATCGGCAGAGGAAGAGGGGGTGGGCTGAGGAGTCACCTCGGCAGTATCTTTTGCTTGAGCCGGCGAATCGACAGGCAGAGCATCCAGCACAGGCTGCTGCAGCTGTTCTTCAGCATGAACCACAGCTACCCAGCCCATGAACAAAGAGCACAAAAGCCCCGTACCATATTTGAACAATGAGAGCATCCTTCCTTCCATCGCTGAAAAAATAAGCGCAACCTCTGCAAAGGTCACGCTTATTCACTAAGTTCTGTGTACTACGCGGGGAAATTCCCCGTCAACAATCACACCATCGTGAAATTAGTTGTTGGCTGTATAATTGATTCCGTAGTTGCCAGTTCCCTTGTAGGTCTTGGATTCGGTTGCAACAAGAAGGGATGCATCCAGAGTCGCTTCATACTCGCAAGAACCGGAGACATAGTTCGGCAACTTGCCGGCTTCTTCTACATTCTCGCCAAGATCAAGCGTGGATTGGATACCTGCAGAAACATATGCAATAACTGTAATCGGCCCCGGATAAGTGATCCAGGATTCGTCAACATAGCGGAAAGATGTCGTAAAGGTCGCCTTATTGCCTGAACGCTGGAAGGCAAATGCAACGTTGGTTGCCGGAGTTTTGCCCTTGAATGACATTTGCCCAACATTGTTATTGGTAACAATGCAGGTCAGGAACAGAGGAGACTCATCAGTCGCATTCATGTTCATGTCCAGTCTTGAACCGACAGGGAGGATATCCCACGCGCTCGTATTATTGCCGCCGCTACCGCCGCAGGAAACAAAATTGATCGCTACGATGGCAAGCGCGAGGAGAGAGGCTGATTTTTTTACAGAAGGAAATCTCATACCAGGAATAGTGCAGTGTTCCTAACTATAGGAGATAGGGGGGGCGAGTCAATGAATAATTCATACAACTTGCAAGAGTACTAAGAGAAAGTGGCTTCGAACGAAGCTCTGCATCTTGTCTTCCAGCTTTTCAAAAGTTGTTTTCAAAATCTAATGCCAATCTGATAGACAAGGATGGCAAGGAAGAGCCCCAGGGCATCCAGAAAAAGAAGGTTTCCGAGAGTAAATATCCATGAACCGGACTCTTTCCTCATCGTTGCCACGGTAGCCATACAAGGCATGGCAATCAGGCAGACCAGCATGAGGCAGATTCCCTGCAAGGGTGTGTAATGATCCATGATCGCCTGGCGAAGCATATCCTGCCCTCCACCATCATCATCGACTCCGCCATCTTCCGGAACGGCGTACAAAATCCCGAGCTGGGCCACGAAAATTTCCTTGGCAGCAAAGGCGCCGATCAAGGCGGAGTTTGTCTTCCAATCCATGCCTGCATACTGGGTCACTGGCTCGAAGAAGCGCCCGATGGCAGCCGAGTAGGAATGTTCCAGCACCTGAGCCGAGGCAACAGGCTGGAGATCACCCTGCCCGGCTTCATCTTCCGGCTGCCCCGGATGGGTGTTGAGGAACCAGAGAATTACGGAGGCGAACAGGATCATTCCCCCAGCCTTCTTCAAATACATCAAGGCCCGTTGCCACATCACCATCATCAGGTTGCGCGACGAGGGCAGGCGGTAGGGCGGCAACTCCATGATAAACAGTTCATCCCCGCCCTTAAAAAGGGTGGACTTCAGCACGCGCGCCGTACAGACGGCCAGGAGAATCCCAGCCAGGTAGAAGCACCACAGTATCTCCGCCTGGTAACCCGCCGGAAACAACGCTGTAATGAAAAGGACGAAAATGGGAAGCCGGGCTCCGCAACTCATCAGCGGGAGCACAAAAATTGTCGTCAGACGGTCACGCCGGGATTCGATGCTACGCGTCGCCATGATGGCGGGCACCGTACAGCCGAAGCCGATGAGCATGGGAATGAAACTCTTACCGTGCAAGCCCATCTTATGCATGAACCGATCCATAATAAAGGCGGCTCGGGCCATGTACCCGCTCTCTTCCAGCAAGGCAATGAAGAGGAAAAGAATCAGGATTGTCGGCACAAAGGACAAGACTCCCCCTACCCCGCCCAGCACGCCATCGCAGACGAGAGATTGCAGTTGTGGGGAATCTGCCAGGAGGAGGCCAGCCTTTGCACCAAGCCATTCAAAGAAAGATTCCGTCCACCCGACAAGAGGGTCACCCAGCGTAAAGGTCACATAAAACACCGCGTACATGGCAACCAAAAACAGAGGAATACCCAACCAGCGATGGGTAGCTACGGAATCCAGACGATCCGTCCAAATGAGACGCTCCCGCCTGTTTTCAAGGAGGACCTCGCGGAGAAGGCCGGATATGTAGCCGTACCTCCTGTCCGCAAACACAACTGGAGCGGGCAAATTATCTCTCTCCGTCAGTACCTGCCGCAAGCGGGCAGCCCTGTTGATAAGATCCCTGCCCTCTTTACCGCGTTGCTCAAAACGCAAAACGAGATCCTGATCACCCTCCAGCAGCTTTTCCGCAAGATAGGATTCCGGCTCGGGGTCCTTGTTGGGGCTGGCTTTGCGAATGCCCTCCTTTATCTCCTTGATGATGGCCTCCTCGGTCACACCATAAGGCATGGGACGGGGATGTTCGTAGCCATCCGGCTTGAAGGCGACGGAGCCAATCATGCCTTTCAGTGTATCGATCCCCTCGCCGCGCGAACCCGATGTACGAATGATGCGCACTCCCAGAAGCTTCTCCAACAATGCAATATCGAACTGAATTCCCTGGGCATCAGCCTCGTCCGTCATGTTCAGCACGAGAATGACGGGAAGGTCAAAATGCCAGAGCTGAAGCGTCAGGTACAAGTGGCGGTCAAGATTGGTACTATCCACCACGTTGACGATTAAATCCACATCTCCCATGGAGAGGCTATCCGTTACCACGCGTTCCTCGGGGGCTCCACCCCCCAAGCGATAGACACCGGGAAGATCGATGGCAAGGACATCACCCGCATTCGTATGGATAACGCCGCTCTTGCTCTCCACCGTCACACCCGGATAGTTGCCAACGTGCTGGCGCGCGCCCGTCAGCGCATTGAAAATGGTTGTCTTGCCACAGTTGGGATTCCCAAGAAGGGCCACTTTGGGCATGTGTGCTTTCATTCGATACGGTAAGTTATGCTTCAGCCTGTACTTCGATGCAGGATGCTTCGTGAGGGCGCAACGCCAACACGGAACCACGCACGCGGATCAACAGAGGCCCACCAAAAGGTGCTTTCTCTTGAACTACAACGACAACGCCAGGGGTCAAGCCCATATCGGCCAACTTGTACATCACCAGCCTGTCCATCCTGATGGAAACGATTCTGACGGCACGACCGATGTGCACCAAGTCCAGAGTTGCCGGACGACACAATCTGCCCCCACTGCAACCAGATCCAAAAAATCTCCGAAACCTTCTCCAAAAAACACGTTTCCGCACATGACGCCCGTGTTTTTTGCA
Organism: uncultured Akkermansia sp.; assembly: GCA_964448375.1. Classification (GTDB taxonomy): domain Bacteria; phylum Verrucomicrobiota; class Verrucomicrobiia; order Verrucomicrobiales; family Akkermansiaceae; genus Akkermansia. Next base: position 33,660 of record CAYVAI010000019.1, on the reverse strand, counting down.
GAGGCATTGGCAACTCTCTTCTCCGTGTTTCCTCATAATTTCGGAGGAGATGTTAGAGGAATCTAAGTCCGTGTCAATGCCCGACTGCAAGCACCTTGCTGGCATATTCTATTTTTTGTCGTCATCACACACACGGACAGTAATGGCCATCCCCTCTTCCTTGCGGAAGACAATGCACGATCCACGCAAACGAATACTAATGGGATCCCCCATAGGAGCAGAACCAATCACATAGATTTCCGCTCCGGGAACGAGCCCCAAATCAGCCATTCGTGCAATACCCTTCATCTGTGGGTCCACGGATTTAATCAGACACCGCTGCCCCGTACGCACGCGATCAAGGGTCGTCTCCTGCACTTCATGGACAGGTGTTGCCCGGACATCGATAAAACCTTTCAGCAAAGGAGCATTGGTGGTAATACATGCCGTCAGTTCTGCGATGCGTTCAATTTCCTGAGGATTCATCACATGTTCAACCTGGCAGGCGATTTCGTCAGCACGCTCATCAGGCAACTGGAGAATGTCTCGAAAAAAGGCATGAAGCGTTCTGTGGCAATTGATAATGCTATTCGCCATCTTAGCGCCCTTCTTCGTCAAACGGACGGGTGCATATTGGACATATTCCACCAGTCCCAGATCCGCCAACTGACGAACAGCCGAGGTGACAGATGGCATTTTCACATTCATCACCATGGCGATATCCCTGACCTGGGCTATGCCTCGCTCGCGAACGAGGAGTCCTATCGCTTCCAGGTAATCTTCATTGCTCTTGGTCAGTTCCATAGGGGCAGACGAGAATTAATATCGGAATGGTACCGAAACGGCAAGACTTAACTTCCCCCCCATCACTCTACCCTGGGAACCTCTCGAGATGAGGCTAGCACCAATTCCACACTCTTCACGCCAAACATGCGCCCAATCCACCCCTCGGGCACAATGGAAAGGCGAGTGTTCAGGTGGGTGGCAATCGTATTGTAGTATTCGCGAGCCATGGCAATACGCGTCTCCGTATCTGAAAGTTCACTCATGAGCTGACTGTACAGAGGTTCTGCCTTCAGGTTGGGGTAGGCCTCCTGAAGGGCTTTAATGCTGGCATCATCGAGAGACTGTTGACGGCGCAAACGCGCAACCAGAAACATCGCCTCATGTTCATGTTTCGTGTAACCTTCCACGACTTCACACAGGGACGGAATTAACTCATGGCGGCGTTGCAATTGCACTTCCACCTGCGCCCAGCCCTGGCGCACTCGGTTGCGTGTATCAACAAGACTGTTGTACACCGTCCACATCCAGGATACAAACCACACCGCTACATAGACGATGCCGGCAATCAGCCATAAGGGCCATTCTTCGCCGAAAGTATCCGCAAGCCCGGGTATCTGGCTCCTCAACAAGTAGCAGGCGCACATCAGTATCGCCATCCCCAGCAATGCGAATCCCCAGGCTTTGAGCCCTTTCGTCATCCGAATGGATTCCTCATTGCGAGTGGAAATGATATACTCATCGCCATCGTCATTGGCAGCAATCTCGGCGGCAACTTCATTCTTGCATTCCCGAGAGGGTCCCACCACGTAAACCACCGTTCCCAGGGGAATTGCCTTTTCGGTAAAGCGACGTTCGAAGGTACTGTTGGCAATGCTCTCTTCCGGTCCCTTGCCATAGTATGCTTCGTGGGCTGGCGTGCAGGTGAAGGAAGCCACCTCCAGAGCCTCCACATCGGCGCCGTTGGGATAGACCTTGATGGCTCCGGAATCATCACGCAGGAAGAAGACCTGCTGATGCCCGCCGCTCTCCACTGTCGCCCAGCCCGTTTTTACCGTCGTGCGCGTGCGGGGCTTGCCATTCTCAATCACCGTAGTCGTTTCCACCCTGCGCCAGTGCTCCTCTACTTTGTAGCTGAACCAGACGCACGGAGTCTCCGCGATGAAGGATACGAGAGGATTGTTGCTCTCCACAGTGCCTTTCAGCTCCACCAACCCGATGAACACGCCGCGAACTTTGGAAGTAGGCAAAGCATCCAGCAAACGGCGCAGACGGTTGGCTTTGTTGCTGCCATGAAGCAGAAACCATGGAATAAGAACCCCACTGGAAACAACCAGAAGGGTCAGCACGAACGCCATGTAGTTCTCCGATGCCAAGCTACGCCCCAATGAGTCGAAGATAAAGTAAATCTCCTGCATGATCTATCCTTGGGAAAGCATGGACACCCGATAGAGCCCCCTTGCCATTCTTAGCTGAAACTGACCTTCGGTGCCTGACGAGCAGCTTCCGACTCCAGCTTGAACATCTCCGATGCCTGGAAATTGAAGATCGAGGCGATAAGATTTGTCGGGAATACTTCGCGCTTGGTATTGTACTTCATCACGGCGTTGTTATAGGCTTGACGAGCGTAGGAAACGCTATCTTCCGTCTCGCGCAGTTCCTTCATCAGCTGTGACATCTGGGTATCAGCCTTCAAATCGGGGTAGGCTTCTGACAAGGCGAACAAACGCCCCATAACGCCCCCCAATGTGTTTTCGGCAGCAACAAGGGCATTGATAGATTCCGCGTTCGCCGGGTCACGTTCAGCCTTTTCAGAAGCCTTGCAGGCGACATTGCGCGCCGCAATCACGGCTTCGAGTGTCTCCCGTTCGTGCGCCATGTATTTTTTGGCGACTTCGACGAGGTTGGGGATAAGGTCGTAGCGGCGTTGCAACTGAACGTCAATGCCAGCAAAGGCATTTCTCACCGCATTGCGCAAAGTGACCAAGCCATTGTAGCCTGAGGCAATCATGGCACCGATGGCGACGATAAGCGCCAAACAAATGATTGTAGCAATCATAATTCAGAGGATGTAATCACGGTTCACTTGAAGAAACCCAGCGTCAGCGGCGGCACGTATTCGGGGCGGGAATTGGCGCGGGCCAGCATCAGAATGGTGAAGACGAGGAAGGCTACCCCATAAATGATGAGGGGGCAAAGAGCCAGCATTAACACTAGAAAGCCAATGACACTCGGCCCCCCTCCATTGGACATGCCGGCCATGAGCATAACCGCCAGCACCCCTAATATGGTTAAAATAATCACACCAATGGTGCCCCACAGCATCCACGAAATCTGGAAGTTCATCACGCGCTTGATAAATGGAACGGACTGAGGATTCGTATCCTTGACGCACAGGTAAATGATTACCGGGATAATGATATTAAAGAAATACATGCCCATCAGCAGGGCAAGCAGAGGAGACAGAGCAGCCCACATGCGGATGGAGTAAAGTCTGCTCATATCCTCCGCCATGGCGGGAGCAGGAGGAGGTGGTGAAGGAATGGGGTCGTTTTCCATAATGGTTTCAGGGTTTTGAATTGTTATTTAGCGTTGCAGGATTCGGGATTCAGAAAGCGGATTGTCAAATAAGGCACGTAAGGAGGTATCATCAATCCTAGCATTAAACAGGTTTATCCCACTTCACGGACATAATGTCAATATCATCCGAATCAAACCAAATCGAAACCCGCACGTCCCTTCATCATGGGAATCACACCGTGCAGCAAAGCATCCAGGACACCTGTAGGCCCCGGGTGGGAACTCACGTACCCATTGCGCTCCACCACCAGAAGCCGGACGACTTCCACGGCATTGGATGGGCAACAGCAAAAGGCCGATGAATTCACCCTCATGGCATCCAAATCATTGAAACTGTCGCCGAAGATGCACACGTGACTTCCGGAGATTCCCAGAAGTTCCGCCACGTGAGCCAGGGCACTGCCTTTATTGTAGTCGGCATGGCAGAAGCGAAGATAAGGGCCAGCGCGCTGGACGGAGATATCCGCGTGTCTGGCAATGGCGGGCATGATGAGCTGTTCCGCCCAATCAAGGTCATCGGGGTTAGCGACTTCCAGTGAATAGGGATCGTCTTCCTGAAGCCACCAGCTCATACCGGCACAATGCTCCTCCAGATTGGCAATCAAGTCCGTAAAAAACTTTTTGTGCCTGCGAAACAGCTCGTCATGTGCTGTTTCGCAGGTGTTATTCCACGGAGAATAGGAACGAAGATGCAGTCCGTGATCCGCCAAATGGATATCGCGTTCGCGCGTCACCAAAAAATCCGGGGCAAAGGGAGCCAGGGAATCACGCTCAAATCCTTCCGTCAGGTAATCCAGGCTTCTGCCCGTGTTGATCCCCCACATGACACCGTAATCGGTTCGCAGAGTACGAAGCAAATCAAAAAATGCAGGTGGCACGCCGTGAACAGATCGCGCATCGTACAGCGTATCGTCAAAGTCGAAAGACAACAGCCAGTTTGGAAGATCCGGCGGAGGAAGCGCTTGCAATCTCATGGGGACAGAGTACTCGAACCACTTCTCTGTGGCAATCCATTCTCAGGGCAGAAGAGGATCCTGAAAGGCAGGTTCCTTGACTGGGGCTCCGCTTTTACCGGCAGGCGCTACGCCACCCCCCTGCTGGACGGGTTCCGCCACTGGGATTCCGGACGGAATGTCTTCATGAACGGGTTCTGCCACGGGAACGTCATCTCCCTTGTTCACGACACGAGCCGGGAGATCTTCCAAATCCATATCATCATCATCGACAACAGGTGCCTGTTGTTGCTGTTGTGAAGCAACATCCGCTCCAGCAACCGGGGGAGGGCCTGCAGGTTGTCCAACAGGACGGGCAGGAGTTTGGGACTGCCCCTGGACGCCCTGGCCAACCACGGGCTGTTGCGCCACAGACGGGGAGCTCGGAGCTGGCTTCACAACCACAGGGGCGGGATTCTCCGCACGAACGACGGGAGGCGTTGCAGGAGTTACAGGTCTTGCGGGAGCCACCGGAACCACAGGGGCGACTGGCCGAGCCTGTGCTGAAGTCGGAGGAGAAACCTGTGGCGTAGAAGAAGGTGCAGATATACCAACTCCCTGCTTCATGGCTGCAATCTGGCGGGCGATTGGGGTCTCCATGTCCACTTTGTAGGAGATAGGCAGGGCGTCATCCGGGATTTTTTCTCCTGTTTTGCGCATGTGGATTTCCACTCGCCTGTTGGCAGCCTGCGCCTTGCGGTCGCCAGCGATAGCCACCACGGGGCGGTCATTACCGCAGGCCCTGATATACACGTGAGCCATATCGATGCCATTGGCCTGGAGCCACAGACGCACGGCATTGGCACGCATGAGGGAAAGGAGTTTGTTGTACTCACGGGAACCGAAACTGTCCGTATGGCCTTCAATGATGAACGAAGTTTTGGGGTTCTTGCAAATCAAGGCAGCCAACTGAAGCAGCCCGATTCTGGCAGAGTTCTTCATCACCGCCTTGTCGTATTCAAAAAGCAGGTCGGCGCCGATTAAACCATGACCGCTTTTTTGCCCGAGAGAATTGGATGGCTGAGCCAACAGATCGGTCAGGGACTTCGTACCGCTGGGCAGATTGGCATCGCCCGCGCCCTTGTTGCCCGTCAAATTCTCCTTATTCCACACATCGGGGTCAATTTCCGGCAATCCGTCGGATTTGACAACTTTGAGCGGGTTGGAGGTAATAGCCAGGGCTTCACTCATCCCCGGTTCCGGGCTACCCGCAGAGCCGACGGAATCGGCCAGTTGCTCCATCTGCGAGGCAAGAGCCTGGGATTCCGTAGAATCCATGCTTTCCAAACCAATTGAGGTATCGCCGGGAACAACACTTACAGCCTCCAACTCCATATCGACCGGGTCTGGAGCCTGGACATCTTCAAAAGGCAGGTTGTCCGGGTCGGCAGCAGGCAATTCTTCCGGAACATCTTCGCGTTCATCCTCATCGCTTTGCAATACGACCGGACGCAGGATTTCCTCCTTGGTGTTGGGGGGGATCTGTCCCTCGATTGGAGACAGAGACATACCCACTCCGGTCACTCGCAGGACAAAGTAGCCCACCAAATGCACCAGCAGAGCACTCGTCAACGCACCGAGAGCAATCGCCCAGAAATGCCGCTGGCTACGCAACGCAAACCTGGATTTGCGGCGTTGATTTTGGACGACATGCGTATTTTCCGGACCTGACATAGAAAGATTGATCAACTTTTACGGGCTCCCCCCGGCAATTCACTGGGCAGCACCTTGGGTTTGGGCAGACGGTTATTGTCCTGAATCCACTCGGCAACGGAAGCCATCAAATCGTCTTCCCCGTCATACACATGAATCTGATAGCGTTCTTCAAAGCGTTCCCCGTGCTTGCCTTCTACAACCTGCACATGTTCACGCGTCTTCGTTCCGTAGGGTTCTCCATCAACGCGGCCATTATACACGACTTTGCCATCAGATGTCACGGCAGTATAAAGTGTCAGCGTATCCTTCATGTCGGAGAAGAATAATTCGTCTGTACAGACCAACATCACTGGCACCTTCATATCGCGGGCAGCATCGACCGGAACCACGTCGTAACTACTGTACCCGGCGCGCACACAAATTCCCAATTCTGCCAGCCAGAAGGAACCATAGCCCATCGTCTTGCCAAGGTCGTCTTCCATGGCTCGCATGATCGATGCCTTCAAAATACAAAAACTATCCATGGATACCACGCAACGGATGCGAGGTTCCCTGGCGGCTGCCTGCATCAATAAAGCTGCGCCAAACCCCTGCCCCACAGCCGCCACAGGCGCAGTGTCGCCCAGCTCCTTCCCGACGGCATCCAGAAGATGGGGAACATCCAGTGATTCATAATAGCCGTAGGAACAATAATCCCTCACATTATCTTTCCCTCGCGGATTCCACAGCACACAGGTGTAGCCGACGCTGGCAAGGCTCTCTGCGTAGTTCATGGAACCGTCAATGCCATTGTTCCAGGTTGTACAGATAAGGACAATACCGGGTTGTTGTTCCAGACTGGATAATTTACCGCGGCTCTTCAACAAGTCTCTCATACGGCTCAGACGCGGAGTGGTTTCCCCCTTGTCCTTCATGGTAACGATACAGGCATCAATCACCACGCTATCCGACCCATAAAATTCGAAGTTGCGGATATTGAGGCCATCCGTGTTTCGCAGGACACCCACTGGGCGCGTGTAGGGTCTCAACACTGGGGTGGAAGCATACCAAGCATACCATGCCATCAATATAACCAACAATGCGACAAGCCAGAGAATCAGCTTGAAGAATTTCGATATGATTTGTTGGAAAAAGCGCACGGCAAAATAGGAAGATTTGACATACCATGCCACCCGGCTGACATGATTACAGAAGGGTTATACATGGAGTATGTACTGATTCAAAGAGGAAATTCTTTCAATCTGGCTTGAATGAACGGCATTTCGACGCCATGCTGTCGCCATGAGATCATGCCTTGGTTCCATCCTCCTTTTTATCGTCATCGTGATGTTGGCCGCAACGGCCTTCTATCAATGGAATACCAATGCCAAAATCGATTTTTCCGTGAGAAACCCCGATGACCCCATGATCACGACGGAACGTTACTCTGTCGATACTCTCCAGACTGGTAAAAATACGGCAGGGAAGGATGCCGGAGCCCCCCCACCCACCCAGCCAGCAAAGCCAGCTGATCCCTACACGATCTCGGACAATGTCATGCCCGTCCAGGCGCCCACACCCGCCAGGGATCAAGCTCCCAAGACTGATGATGGCATCCCGACTGCCGAGCCGGTTCAAGCCAACGAAGATATTCCAACAGCAGAACCTGTTGAAACAATCGCCCCCGTTACCGCTCAATAAGCTTCTTCAAGCGTCATGTCACAGCTCACCATCGGTTACACTCTCGGAGACCAGGCGGGCATCGGCCCGGAGGTCATTGCCAAGGCACTGGCCTCACCTTTGCTCCCTCAGGATGCCCACTATGTCCTGATCGGCGAAAAAATTGATGCCATCCCCGGCATCCCCACCCGAGCGACCGCCGAAGCCGCCTTTCAGCATCTGGAATTAGCAGCCAAGGCTTTGCAAGACGGCACCATCGATGCTGTCGTCACAGCTCCTGTCTCCAAGGAGGCTCTCCACGAAGTAGGCTTCACCTGGCCCGGACAAACGGAATTCCTGGCCGACCGTCTTGATGAACCGAACTTCGCCATGTGCCTCTCCGGGCTTCATCTGACCGTAGCCCTGGCGACAACCCATGTTGCCATCAACGATGTTTCATCCCTGCTGAGCACAGAGGAACTCATCCGCATCGGCAAACTGCTGGCTGACTTCTGCCGCCACCGAGGCATTGCACGCCCCCGGATTGCCCTTGCCGCCCTCAATCCCCATGCGGGAGAACACGGCGCCTTTGGCGATGAAGACATGCGCATCATCGCCCCCGCAGTCGATATCCTGAACCGGGAATACACCGGGGCGGACTTCCACGGCCCCGAAGTGCCCGATACCGTGTACCGCGACGCCGTCGAAGGCCGCTTTGACGGCATCCTCGCCCCCTACCACGACCAGGGATTGATCCCGCTGAAGATGCTCGACTTCAACACCGCCGTCAACATCACCCTTGGGCTGCCCCGTCCGCGCGTCAGCCCGGATCACGGCACAGCCTTCGGCATCGCAGGCAAAGGTATCGCCGACCCTTCCAGCACCTTGCAGGCCTTCCGGGTCGCCGTCCAGGTTGCCTCCAACAGCAGGGTTCAGGCCTGATAGGTCTGTCCGAGCTCAGCGATCACGATATCGCGATCTGCATCGGGGAATTCATCCAGCAAGGCATCGTTCATCTTTTGGGAGGATTCCGGCTCGCCATGTACGAGGAACACCTTGGACCGAGCCCCTCCCATCTTCCCGAAATAGCTGAGTAATTCATCATGGTCGGCATGGCCAGAGAACGAATCCATCTCTTCGATAGTCGCCCGAACCGTGTATTCCTTCCCGAGAATCGGCACCTTCTTCTTCCCGTCCATAATCTTGCGGCCAAGAGTCGAGGGAGCGCAGTACCCCACAAACAGCACCGTATTATGAGGATTGCTGATATTGTTGGCCAGATGGTGCAGGATACGCCCAGCTTCGCACATGCCTGATGCGGAAATGACGATGCCCTGCTCCGACATCTTGTTCAAGCCCTGGGATTCCTCCACGGAGCGGATCAGGCGCAAATGCTCAAATCCAAATGGATCCTTCTCCCGGAACAGGAATTCGTAAACCTCGTGGTTAAAACATTCCGGGTGATTCCGGTAAATTTCCGTCGCACTGACAGCCATCGGGCTGTCCACATACACATGCATCATCGGCAGTTTGTTTTCCTGAAACGCCCTGTGGAGCAAGTACAGAAGCTGCTGGGTACGCTCCACGGCAAATGCGGGAATATAAATACTCCCACCGCGTTCCAGCGCGCGCCTGATGCACTCACAAAACATCTCATCATCGCGGGGAGGCGATTCGTGACTGCGTCCACCATAGGTCGATTCCATGATAAGAATATCAACATTGGGGACAGCATAAGGATCGCACAAAAGTTCATTATTGCCTCGCCCTACATCACCGGAAAAGAGGAGTCTCTTCGTTTTCCCATCCTCTTCATCCACAATATCCAGGCACACCTGGGAGGCACCGAGAATATGCCCCGCGTCAAAAAATCTCAAGGTCACACCGGGAACAAGAGGCACGGGACGATCGTAATTATAACAGGCAAACAGACGCATGCACATCTCCGCATCCTGAGGAGAATAATTCGGCACCGCCAGAGGACCATGAACGCCATTGCGAGCGTTCATCTTGTTGATAAAGGCACAGTCGTGTTCCTGAATACGAGCCGCATCCGACAACATGACACCACAGAGATCTCGCGTCGCTGGCGTACAGTAGATATTGCCATCAAAGCCATTCTTCACCAAATTTGGCAGGTTCCCGGAATGGTCAATGTGCGCGTGAGACAGCACCACACACGTGATATCTTTCGGGTCGTAGTACGGGAACTCCCTATTCACCCGCAGGGACTCTTCACGTCGCCCCTGGAACATCCCGCAATCCAAAAGAATGCGAGATCCGTTCACCTCCACCAAATGTTGGGAACCAGTCGTCGTACCGGCAGCACCACAGAATTTGATTTTCATATAAAAGATATTTTTAAGGTAAAAACGTTCTGAAATCAAGGAGACACTTCCTCATGCTCGTCAAAATTCGGTTCAAGAATCTGCTGCGCCATCCAGCTTGGCCGGAGCAACCCCCAACACACGGCGCTGGGGGGAAGAAAGCCCTTCATGCGTTACATAGAGATGTGCCCACGAAAGTTCCACTCCATCGCCCTGCTTCAAGCCACGAATCGCCGCCAACACGGCTGGAGCCTGCGGATCTTCGCGATCATCCTCCTTCATGCTGACATAAAAGATATCCTGCGGCGCATCACCATACTGACCAAAACTTCCGTAGTCCAAATATCGCACCACCTTGAACTTCGCCACATCGCGGGCATGCTGGCACTTGTCCGGGCACAGCGCCGTGAGGAACATACAGGGCTTGTGTTCGATACCTTCGAAGGTCGCTAAAACGCGATTGAAGGCCAGCAGGCGGACATTCGATGGCGATACAGCCGAGGCTTCCGAAACAGCCGGGGAAGCAGGCTCTGCCACCCCCTCCGCCGCAACAGCGGAAAACGCCGCAGCAACACCCAGCACCATCACAGATAAGAGACTTTTTGCGCTATTCATCTTCATACCATCCATCGTCACCCCAGCCCCATACCATGTCAAGAAGCCACGATGCCACCCCCAGACTGCATGCGTCATCCTGACCCTCGCCAATTTATCCAGTACATCAGAATCAATGGGGAATGTAAGATAAAAGACGGGAATAGAAACAGGCTGTTCCCGTGTGAGGGCAAAATTCAGGCTTCCGTTCCGGGGACGAGGTCCTATAATGCAGCCCGTTTCATGAGTTCAACCTCAGCACAACTGCGCCGTTTTTTGCCTTTTCTCCTAACCTTGGGGATCGGTATCGTGCTGGCTTGTCTTCTCATGACGCGCGAGTGGTCTCAGATGCAGTGGGAAATCCCTGGCACGCGGGCAGAGTATCCGCTGGCTCAGACGATGCGCCCCTGGCTGATTTCCATCGGGTGTTTCCTGCCAGCACTAGGAACGCTGATTTATGCCTTCATCGGCATTATGGATCGGTATATTACCCGGATGTTTTTGTCATCATTCCTGCTATGCACGGGAATTTTGTCGCTGATTTTCATCTTGGGCGATTTTACGGAGAATGTGGGCGAGTTCGGCGAGTTTGAGAACCCCATCCTGTCCACGCTGCACTTTTACCTGCTGCAAATGCCGATGATTCTCAATCTCGTGCTGCCGTACACCCTGTTGCTTGGCGTTCTGTGGTCTCTGAGCAAACTGTCCGGTTCATCGGAAATCACCGGGATGCTGCAATCCGGGCGTTCCCTCTTGCGCATTACGACGCCGATCATTATTGGTTCGTGCTTTGTTGCTATCTATTTCGGAATCTTCGGTTTTCACTGGGGTCCCAACTCAACACTGTACCGCAAACTCCTGTTCGCCTCAATTTCCGACAACCGCAACATGGAGAACAATCCCTTTGCCAAGGCTTGCAGGTACAAAAACGACGCCGCCGGACGCATCTGGAATATCCGCATCCCTCCCGGTATCGACTCCCCGGGGGCTCCGCTCATCGATGTCCACATCGAGCAATTTGCCACCCCCGGCGGGCTGAGCTATGAAATTTTCGCCGATTCTGCAACGTGGAACCACGCTACACGCGTCTGGACCTTCAACAATGCCATCTACCGCAAGCATAATGAGAAGGCCAGTAACCTGGAAATAGTCCCCGAGTTTGAGAATAAAACGCATAAGGAACTGGTGACCGAGTTCCCGGAAACGCCCTGGCAGTTAATTTCACCCTCCTTCCGCGTCGATACGCAAGGAACGCCGACCATCAAGAGCATCATCGACAACAGATCAGTCAACACCAAGATGGCCAGGGAATTGCACACGGAATTGCATGTGCGCATCGCCAAGGTGTTCTCCTGTATCCTCCTGGGCATCATCGCTATTCCCTCGGCTATCACCTTCCAGAGACGCTCCCCAATGGCAGGTATCGGCATGGCCATTTTCCTGGCGGCAGCCATGTTGTTCCTCTATGAGACCTTCCCCACCATGGCCTCTGCGGGATTCTTCCCCTCCTGGATGGGAGCCTGGTTGCCAAACATCATCTATATCGTCATTGCCATATACCTCTTCAAGACGCGTCTGGCTATGCGTTCGCTCCGCGAATGGCTCGCTCAACTCAAGGAAGGCAAGACCTCGCCCCGCAAATCAGATCCTCACCAATGACCGTGACTATCCCGCCCTTTTCCTTCCCGAAAGCAGTGTTGTTCGACTTCGATGGAGTCCTTGTTGACACCGAGTGGGCCATCTACAAATCCTGGGAGCGCGTCTTTAGTGCTCATGGACACAAACTGCCTCTCGACTGTTTCAACCAATGCCTCGGCAGTGGATACACCCATTGGAATCCGGCCGACCATCTGGAAAGCCTCACGGGCAAGACTTACGACTGGGACACGATCAATGCCGAGCGACAGGAACGCATCCATGCGGATCTGGCCCAAGCCGGACTCATGACCGGAGCCATGGAAATCCTCGACTACTGCAGGGATCAGAAACTGCCGTTGGCTGTCGCCTCCAGTTCGTCCCACCGCTGGGTGGATGACTGGCTGGAAAAGCTCGACATACGGAATCGCTTCGTCTCTGTTCTTTGCCGCGACGATGGCTACCCCGTGAAGCCGGATCCCGCACTCTACCTAGCCACAGCCTGCCGCCTGGAACTTGCCCCGGCGGACTGCCTCGTCATCGAAGACTCTGAAAATGGCACAACAGCGGCTCATCGCGCGGGAATTCCGGTCATTTCCGTACCCAACCGGATCACCGAATGCGCCAGTTTTGAACTGGCCACCTGCCGCGTTGCATCATTGCACGAAGCGTTGGAATTGCTCAAGCAGGCACAGGCCGCACGCTGAATAAAACGGGGGAGGGATTCCACACTGGTGTTTTCCCAAAAAGAGCCATCAAGGCCTCCGTATCTCCACGTCTGCAGGAGGTAAAATTTTGCATGACACTTTTTCCATCTCCTTTCAGGATTTTGGGTTTTGATTTTACGGATTGGCATCCTAGGGTGTAAGAGAATCAAGAATCTCATGAGCTCATCAATCTTCGCTCGTCTCAACCCAACCGAAATCGAACTGCTTTACCAATCTTGGAACAATGATCCCACTTCTGTGGATCCCGTCTGGGCCGCCTACTTTGAAGGCTACTCTCTCGGCTCCGGCAAAGAATCTGCGCCATCCAGGCCGGCTTCCCATCCGAACTTTGCTCCGCAAGCATTCGCCCACGAATTTGTTTCTTCTGATCCCTCTACCTATTTCCGTCGCAATGGGCACCATTTCGCGGACATCAATCCACTCTATCCCGTCCCGAGGGAAGAGCGTCTGGCAGCTTTGCCGGAAGGTATCTGTGCTGATGAAGAAACGCTCACCCGTTTTTTTGACGTTTACTGCGACAAGACGGGCTACGAATATACCCACATCGATTCCCCGGAAATCGTCAACTGGATCAAGGCCAGAATCGAATCAAGCGAGCAGGAAGTGCTCGATACCCCGGAGAAGCGCATCTCCGCACTGGAACACCTCCTCCAATCGGAACAATTTGAAGAGTTCCTCGGCAAAAAATTCCTCGGTGAAAAACGCTTCTCTCTCGAAGGGGGCGAAGGCCTGATCGTCCTCCTTCAGGCCATCCTCGACAACTGCCCAGGCAACGAAATCTCCCACGTAGAACTGGGCATGGCCCACCGCGGACGCCTCAATGTGCTAGCCAACATCATGCACAAGTCCCTCCGCAATATCTTCTACGAGTTCACGCCTGACTACATGCCAGACAACCCCGAAGGAGGCAGCGATGTCAAGTACCACCTCGGCTACGCCACCACCCTCGGCTTCCCCGACGGAAGCTCCGTCGCCGTCAACCTCTCCGCTAATCCCAGCCACCTCGAAGCCGTCGACCCCATCGTGGAAGGACGCACCCGCGCCGTCCAGCACGAACTGGGAGACCATGTCCGCAAGCGCGTTCTGCCCATCCTCATCCACGGGGATGCCGCCTTTGCCGGCCAGGGGCTCGTCAGTGAAGTCCTCAATCTCTCCCAGCTGCGCGGATACAAGACCGGCGGTACCATCCACATCATCGTCAACAACCAGATCGGTTTCACCACCGACCCCGCTGAATCGCGCTCCAGCCGCTACGCCACGGACATGGCCAAGATGGTGCAGGCACCGATTCTGCACGTCAACGGAGAATCCCCGGAGGCTCTTGTCAAGGCAGCCCTCTTCGCGCTGGACTTCCGCCAAAAGTTCGCGTTCGACATCGTGCTGGACATTTACTGCTACCGCAAGCTCGGCCACAACGAAACCGACCAGGCCTCATTCACCAACCCGATTCTGGCAGCCACCATCGCCGCGCACCCCGGTGCCGTCGCCAGCTACTCCCGCGAATTGATCGACCGTGGCGACTTGAGCGAAGCCGGCTTCAAGGAACTGGCTGATCGCCACTGGCAGGCCATGGAAGAACAACTCCAGCAGCTCTCCGGCATGTCCGTCCATTCCATGATGCCCCCACTCTCCTCCACGCGCGGTCACGGCGTCCTGCCCTACTCGCACGACATCATCAACACCGGTATCTCGCCGGACATGTACCACTTCGTCGGTGAAGGCATCACCCGCCTCCCGGAAGGATTCCACCTCCACCCCACGCTGGAAAACCGCGTGTTTGCCCGCCGCAAAGCAGCCTTTGAAAATGGCACCCCGCTCGACTGGGGCATGGGAGAAGCCCTCGCATGGGGTTCCCTGATGATGGAGGGAACGCCCGTCCGCATCAGCGGACAGGACTGCCAGCGCGGCACCTTCTCACACCGCCACGCCGTCGTCCACGATCAGGAGACGGGAGCCATCCACATTCCGCTGGAACACCTTTCCCCAGATCAGGCCCCCTTCCGTATTTTCAATTCCTCGCTGTCAGAAGCCTCCGTCCTCGGTTTTGAATACGGGTACTCTCTCGGCTCACCCGATACGTTGACAATGTGGGAAGCACAGTTTGGTGACTTTGCCAACGGTGCCCAGGTCATCATCGACCAGTTCATCGCAGCGGCGGAAGCCAAATGGCGCCAGGGTTCCAGCATCACCCTGCTCCTGCCGCACGGCTACGAAGGCGCCGGCTCGGAACACTCCAGCGCACGCATCGAACGCTACCTGCAACTCTGCGCCCAGCGCAACATGCAGATTTTGAACCTGACGACGCCCGCACAACTCTTCCACGCCCTCCGCCGCCAGATCAAGCAAAAGGCAGCCAAACCGATGGTTATCTTCACTCCGAAGAGCCTGCTGTCCCTGCCGGAAGCCGTCTCGCCGATGAAAGACTTCCTCTCCCCTTCGGGCTTCCAGGAAATCCTTCCCGACCCGGAATCCCCGGCACCCCACGAATGCAAACGCGTCGTCCTCTGCTCCGGCAAGGTCTATTACGACCTCATGAAGTACCGTCGTGAACACGGCATCACGGACACCCTCATCATCCGTATCGAACAGCTCTATCCCATTTACGATGAGTTACTCACTTACACGCTCGCTCCCTACGAACGCATCCGCGACTACTGCTGGTGCCAGGAAGAACCGGAAAACATGGGGCCGTGGAACCACATCCGCCCCCGCCTCAACCGCATCCTCTCTGCCTCGTTCCGCTACGCTGGACGCCTCGCCATGGCATGCCCGGCGGAAGGTGCCAAATCCCTACACAAGGCCGCCCAAAAGCGCCTGCTCAGCACTGCATTCAACTCCCGTGAAACCCTCTAACATCTTACCATCTCTTCTCTCATGAGTGATATCATCATCCCCAACTTCGGCGAATCCGTCACCTCCGCCACCATCTCTACCTGGAACGTCGCTTCAGGAGCCCATGTCAACGCAGGAGACACCCTCGTCACCCTGGAAACAGACAAAGTAGCTTCGGAAGTGGAAGCACAGGAAAGCGGTATTCTTGAAATCCTCGCCAGCGAAGGGCAGGATGTTCGCATCGGCGATGTCATCGGGCGCATCTCCGCCACGGGCACAGCTCCTGCGGCAGCTACACCTGCTCCGGCAGTCCAGGCGGCTCCGGCATCCACTCCTGCTTCTGCCCCGGTGACAACAAGTACCACCACTCCTGCCCCGGTAGTTTCAGCCCCGGTTTCTACACCGTCCGCCGAAACGCGTTACACGCGCACCCGCATGTCGCCGCTGAGACGCTCTATCGCCGCCAAGCTCGTCGAAGTCCAGCATCAATCTGCCCTGCTGACCACCTTCAACGAATGCGACATGAGCGCCATCATGGAACTGCGACGCCAGTTCAAGAGCATGCCCAATCCCACCGGTGCCCGCCTCGGCTTCATGAGCTTCTTCATCAAAGCCGTCGTCGGAGCCCTGCAGGAAGTCCCCCAGGTCAATGCCCGTATCGATGGAAACGACATCATTACGAATCACTACTACGATATCTCCGTCGCCGTCGGCACAGACAAAGGACTCACCGTCCCC
Source organism: uncultured Akkermansia sp. (assembly GCA_964448375.1). Taxonomy (GTDB): domain Bacteria; phylum Verrucomicrobiota; class Verrucomicrobiia; order Verrucomicrobiales; family Akkermansiaceae; genus Akkermansia. The sequence continues at coordinate 17,178 of CAYVAI010000019.1, read as the reverse complement.
GTTCTGCGGAACTGTGATGAAAAAACCCACCTCCAACTGGAGCAGGAACTCTCCGAACTCTCCGAAAAGGCACGTACCAACCGCCTGACTCTGGAAGACCTCCAGGGAGGCGTTTTCACCATCACCAACGGTGGTGTGTACGGCTCCATGCTCTCCACTCCCATCCCCAATCCGCCACAAAGCGCCATCCTCGGCATGCACGCGATCCTAGATCGCCCGGTGGCTCAAGATGGACAAGTGGTCATCCGCCCGATGATGTACCTGGCGCTTTCCTACGACCACCGTCTCATCGACGGCAAGCAGGCAGTCACCTTCCTCGTCAAGATCAAGGAACTGTTGGAGAACCCCGTCTTCCAGCTCTAACCCCTGAACCAAAGGTATCATGCCTACCCGGCTCACCCGAAAGTGCATCATCCTGATGTCCGCAGTCCTCGCCGTTCGGCTGGTTGCAGACATCAGGTACACCATGGACCGGGATCTCTACCTCTGCGGCGTCCAGGACACCTTGACCAGCTCCCTCATGGCGCTGAACGTCTTCCTGTTCTTCCTCGCATCCGTAGCCTTCCTCACCTGGCTTTACAAAACAGTCGAGGCATTGATACCGAAAGAGGGAAGATCCCCCATCCGGTATTCACCGGGGATGGCCGTCGCCGGATTCCTGATCCCTCTGTTCTGCTTCTACCGCCCGTGCCTCACCTTAATGGACATCCGTCGGGCAACCGCACCGGGCAAATCCACAGCTCCCGTCCTCATCTGGTGGGGGTTACTGTGGGTCGGTATCGGCACGAGCCTCCTCGCCAGCAGCCTTGGGTTCTCACTGCCCCCCTCGGGAGCATGGGCACTCTCCATCATCTCGCAAAGTGCCGTCCTCTTTTCGGCTGGTGCCCTCTTCGCCGTTATGAACGGCGCTTCCTCCGCCAAGGTCTGAGGCCTTCAGCAATAACCTTACATCATTCCTCCGGTACATTTCGAAATGTGCCGGAGGAATCTTGCTATCAGGGAGCATCAATCCCCACAGCCCACGGCGACACCGCTATTTGATATCTTGCAGGAAATCAACCATCTCTTGCTTTCCGCAGCTCTGGGCCAACTCCAGAGGAGTATAGCCGTCTTCATCCATGGCAAAAAGATCAGCTCCTCGTTGAAGAAGCATGGTCGCCATCGGCACATCACCCTGCTCCGCCGCAATATGCAAGGGGCTGCGAGAACGCGACCAGCCGCCCAGTTGCCAATCAGCTCCCAAATCAATCAACAGCTCTGCGAGTTCGGTATCGCCACGATAAACAACAATACATAAAGGAGTTATAAAATCCAAACTAATAACATCCAGAGAAGCACCATTGCTTGCCACCATTTTCACCATCTTCCTGCTATTTTCACCGCAACCCACGGCAAAATGCATCATGCTCTGCCCCATCTCATCACAAAAGTTCACATCCGCCCCAACATCAATCAGTGAGTCAGCAGAAACCACCTTCCCCTCAGCCACAGCATTCATCAGGGAAGTCCCCTTATTTCCATCGACCTTGAACATGGCTTCGGACAAAAAGATAAGACAACGATCCTGTTCATCATGATCCCTGCATTGGGCCACATCAAAAGGTGTGTCCCCATTCTGATCGCGTGCCAAAGGATCTGCTCCGGCTTCCAACAGAGCCACAACGTTCGAATCCTTTCTGAAACGGGCAGCTTCATGCAGTGGAGTTCTGCATTCATCGTTACAGGCATTCACGTCGGCTCCAGACATCAGCAATGCTTGCATCAAAACATCACAATCATACTGCGCCACATGATGCAAGGGAGTCATCCCCTGATGAACGCGAGTATTGATATCAGCCCCGAATTCAACCAGGAGCTCCACAACATTTGGATTCGCATCATACAAGGCAGTCATTCCATCCTCATCACGAGCATGAACGTCAGCCCCAAGATTCAGTAAAAAACGAACAGCCTCTTCCCCGCAATACGTTGTGGTCGCACGCAAGATACTCCGACCAACAGAGTCCCGGGAATTCACATCGATCCCGGAACGAATCATCTCCTCCACAGTAGAAAAATCTCCATCAACAAGGGCGTCCTTGATGATCTCTATTGGGTCTTCAGCTTTGCTATTCATCATACTGTTCCTTACTATTCGAAACGATTCCATGCGTCCATTGCAGCAAACAACGCCCAGCAATGGAAACTACCGCATCCATCACACCTGTTCTACCTAATCCCCAGAACTTTGGCAATAGAGAATCAAGCTCCCTCAAGCCGCCCCTTAAAACAAAATTTCTCCCCTTTCAGCACGGAGTGATGGTCTGATGCCAGATCAGGATGTCAGGCGCGAAAAGCGTTTGTTGGAATCGGGAAAATCCATGCTCATGCAAAAGGCATAGAGCAAGCCAAGGAACAATCCCGGCAATACAGCCACGGAATCCCACTCCGGGGCAGGCACGGGTAACATCGCCGATGGGATATTCCAGAATACAAAGCCTAGCACAACAAAGCCGACGGCAAGCCATTGGTAGTCCGACAAGCCGCCATGGCGTCCTGTCTGAGGTTCCCCTCGGTAGGCTTCTTCGACGAAGCGAGACAAGCCAGCCAGGACGAAGTAGAGACCGATCAACAATCCAGCAGGCATGTTGGCACTCCATAGATGCACTAGAACCCAGCCGCTGACAGTATTGAAGCCGATGGAATACAGAGGCGTCGCGTGCAGGGCTACGCCCTTCCAATCCGTCAAACGACACACGCGAGAAGCCGGGTTTGTATGGACGATTCCCCAATGCCCGTGTTCTTCACACACCGGGTGACCGTGGCAACACCCTTGCACCAGACAGCGCAAGCGCCCTATCGCCTGTATCCATGGAGATGACGCAGCCATGGCGGCAAATAATACCCAGCCGTTGAAATTTGTGTCGCTCCCGAGCACGGGATGAAGCAAGGCTGCAATGCCGACGCCAATCACACCGCCGATGATAGCTCCATAGTATCCAAAGGGACGCAGGAGACGCGCCGAACCTTCAACCACCTGAGCCCAGACTCCTGCTCCCAGCAGCGAACATAATGCCACGAGGGCAATGGCGCCCCAGTATTCTCCGCCTGCCAAAGTCACAACCAGCATGTAGCCGATCGCGGCGGCCAAAAATACGTAGGCTCCATGGTTGATCACACGGAAGGGGCCTATACGGTATGCCTTCCATGAATTCGCCAGGTTCTCCGCGACCTCCAGAGCCGCACGAGTGAGAGAACGCGCCCGTGCCACAACAAAAAAGACAGCCCATGCACCAAATACATCCAGCCAGCCATGCATCCCCGTCACCACACAGCTCCACGACAGGGCAAGCGCCCACAGGATAGCCAATCCGGCCACCCACCGCGCGGCATATCGGCATGCAATCGCCACCACGATCAAGGCCCACAAAACGTGGAAGGAAGGGAACGCGATGCAGGCATCAGGCAAGCCGTCTCGATCCACCATCAAGGCACGCTCCGCCAAAGAAGACGGATGGAATGAATCCAAGGGGCATGACATCGGGAACATCAGGAACACGAACAAGCCCAGCCCGAAGCATCCATACGCCAGCAACTCGGCATAGCGCAGCCCGGCATTGGTTCTGAGAGCCAGCAGGAGTACACCCGGAACAATCAGATAAATGCTCTGGTAGATCCAGATAGCCGCGTCCAGAAGTAGCCCGCTATCAGCCATTTCTTCACCAAAAATTCGGCAATCCGGCGCCCCATCCGTTACATTCATCATGCTGCCGCCATAGTAAGTCAGCCCCCATACGAGACCAATCAATGCCACTCCCGCCAATCGCTTCCCCCAGCCAAGACAAACATCCGTATCAGGAGGTAATCCCAACAAAGTTGTCGGAGCCGATGTTCCAAAACGCCGAATTAAATCCTGACGCTCATAGCCCCAGACAATCGCCGCACAACCAAGGATGCTCAGCGGAGTCATCACATACAAGCCAGCCGCCGAACCCATCAGCATGGAAATACCCGCGCACGACAGGCAAAACCCCACATAAATCGGATGAGGCACAATCCTGTAAAATCCCGTCGAAACAAAACTTGGAGGAGGAAAGGCATTCATCGGCAGACCACCCCCTTTGACCTTCAGGGCCACCATCGCCCCCACCATCAGCACAAGCCCCAAAAAGATGCAGACACTACCCGGCAGGGGGGCATGGATAGGCGACAGCTTCACCCAAGGAGCCCACGCAAACGCCCCATTCCACAAGAGGCTGGGAATCAGTACGCAAAAGGCAAAGGCATAAAAGAGGCGACTCTTTACCAGGGAAACTAGAAAATGTGATATGGAGTTCATGCTTGAAAACGAACAATTTCGTGAATGGCAAATCCGGAATCATGGACTCCGGAGGAAGAATGGTGAGCTCGTCCGGCCCATTTGGTTTCCCGCAACTGCAGAATGGAATCCGGCATCAGGCGTTTTGCCATCGAGGGACAATACCTCAATGCGGTTCCCGAAATATCACCGGATCGCAGGACACGATCACACCCAAAATTCAACTTGTGCCCAGCCAAATCCAGTGCCTTTCCCGATGCTTTCATGACAAAATTGACAGGCACAGGGCGTTCATTTTCCAGCAAAAGAGCCAGCGGATTCCCCCCCTTCCAGACAATCCAGGTCAGAGCCTGTCCATCATCCCCATGGTAACGCCCCCAGAGCAGGGTATCCACAGGCAATTTCCAGGGTTCCAGACGCATCGACAGGCATTCCAGATACCCCTTACCTTCCAATTCCCTGCCCTTCAGTGACAAATGGACATCAGCCAGCGGGGCGATACAGTGCCACACGACATCCTTCCCCGGCCTCGGCTCATACAGGCAGATGGGAGCCGCTGGAGGCGTCAAAGGAGCCCACTCTCCGCAGAGACCAAGAGCTGGACACTTCCACTCCCAACACGAAGCAAGCTTCGTCGGCAACGTTCCCCGAAGAAATGTCTGACGCGAGGCAACAGTCCCATCCTGTTCAGACACCAACACCGAGGAATGGCGCAAATGCACACCACCAAGCACGAGATCCGATGCATACCCCAAAACGGCAGTACCGTCACGGGTTACACAATCCATATAATATTTCGTCAGAGAAAAGCCATGCACATGAACCGCCTGATTTTTTCATTACCATACAGACCAGACAACATTCTGGCAATATAATCCACAACAGAATACCAACCAAATCCTCCGTTCCTTTCTGAATAAAGCAGAATGTAAATCCGAACAGTAGGAAAAATAAAACAGCAAACTTCCCTTCCGCATCAAACGAAAGGGAAGTCTGGAAAAAAGGGCTTATTGTGCGCTGAAACGCAGTGTCACCTTCTGGCGAATGTCGGTTTCCGGGACTTCGACGGTAAAGCCTTGGATGGATTCGTCCGGCGTGACTTTAACGTCTTGCCCGTTCACCGTAGCCTTGGAGGGTACGGTACTTGCGGGAAGCTCGAATTGGTAACTGCGCGCTTTCACCTGCCCCTGGTAGGAACCTTCTGCCGGGTTGACAGTGATTTCCGTCACGCCGTCCTTCAGGGAATAATCCAGCCGGGTTGAGGCGCATTTGCCCTGTTCGTAATCGCGAGTCATGCCATCATCCTCGTACAGAGAAAAGCTGTTGGTTGAGCCTTCGAGACCAGGGTAACAACGCACAACCAGAGTTTTCAAGTCGGCGGAAGCCATGCGATCGGTGTACGGTTGCATAGGCACGGGATGGCCGCCCTTGACAAAGAGGGGGAAGGAATTGATATCGCAACTTTCCGTCACGTACTGACCACCGTCGTACTTCTTCCCGCTGAAGAACTGGTACCAGACATCGTGCGGAGGCAGCCACACGCGCTGCTCTGCCACTTTGGCGTCGCCTTTACCGGCGGTGGTAATCGGCGCTCCCAGCAAGAGATCGCCAAAGAGGAACTCCTGCGCGTTTTTGTAGGCATCCTCTTCACCGGGGTATTCGATGTACATGGCACGGTTGAGCGGCAACATGTCCGTGTTGCAACGACGAACGGAGGAATAGATGTAGGGCATCAGGCGAGAGCGCAAGTGGTAAATGGTACGCATGGAGTTTTCCGCCTGCTCACCCCACTTCCAGGGACGGCGGTCGGGGTCGCCCACGGAATGTAGCCGGAGCGATGAGTTCAGAAGGCCGAACTGAATCCAGCGAGCCATAAGTTCAGCATCCTTGCCGCCATAGAATCCGCCCAGGTCATGAGCCCAGAAAAAGCATCCAGCGTTGCCACTTGTGGCCGTCAGTTCGATTTCAAATTTCAACATTTCCCAATTCCCCACAGCATCGCCTGAGAATTGGATCGGGTGTCTCTGGTCACCCCAACCACCCCAACGACTGAAGCCTGCACCGCGCAGGTTATCTTGCCTGGAGTAATTGAAGTAGAGGTAGTTCAGCCAGGGAAGATGTTTCATATTGGTGCCGCGAACGACGGGATAGACGTAATCCTGTTGCCAGTCCAGCCACCAGAATGCGACCCCCATCTTGTCCGATTCCTCGTGGGCGTGCTTCATGAAAGCATCCATGTATTTTTTGTCTCCGGCATCAAAAACGATATTCTTGCCCTGAGCCGGGGCTTCTCCCATTTCCTTCATGAACGCGGGATACATGTCTTCGTGATCGCGAATGCCATCGTGGGGGTGTTCGTTCAGTACAACGCTGATGTTGTCCTTCTTGAACTCGGCGATAAGCCCTGCTGGATCGGGGATCAGATCGCGGTTCCAGGAATACCCCGTCCAGCCACGCGTACCGGCATGTGCCGTTCCAACCCGCGCATCCTTTCGGTGCCAGTCCATGTCAAACACCATGATATCCAAAGGAAAATCGTGTTCTTTGTACTCCTTGACAAGCTGGCGATAGTCATCCGCCGTGTAGCTCCACCAGCGGCAATACCACGACCCGTGTACGTATTTGCGAGGCATCGGAGCCGGCCCGCTAATCGCCTTCAGGGACTTGAGCGCGGCCTTGTAATCATTCCCATAGGCAAAGAGGTACAGGTCCTGAATGTGGTCTCTGTCCCGTTGGGCCACCCAACCGTCCTTGAGCACTTCCTTGTTGGTATCCTGAATCAGGTACCATCCATCACGGCTCAACAAACCATCTTCAAGAGGGATAGGACCACCGATGCCATCCAGCGTTACAATGGGGCCCTTCAGATTACGTCCCTGAGAGCTGGCCATACCCCATTTGCAATCCTTGCCATCATTCTTGAAAGAAGCCTTAATATTCGATTGCCCCAGAGGAAAACCGTCATTCTGGTATTCCAACTGCATGGCGGGCGTTGTAAACACATAACGGTTATCTTCCCGTTTCTCAACATTAACGCCATCGTACAAAGCATCCCTGTATTGGGCAAACAGAGTCTTGTCATTCAAAAATTTCCCTTTGTTGGCATATTCCATGCGAACGAGGGTGGGAGTAATAAAGGTAAACCGACAGTTATCAATCACAAAGGGATTCCCATGTGCATCCGCCCAAATCATCGTAGCAAAACTGGCGGTAACAAGAACTTGAGTAAGTGAGGACATATTCATAATTACGGCTGATGCCTGTAAATTGTTTCACACTCATGTCTTACATTCGAAATTTTATAACTGGCACTCCATGGAAGCTTTGTATTCATCCTGCTCTACGGCTCTGCGTCAGATACTCATCTCTTGATTGACCTATCCTCGGTCTTGCAGTATCTTACCATCAAATCATGATAAGAGCATTCCACAAGCTGATTCCGGTTCTCGGCGCAAGTATCGTGCTGACAGCCTGCACCCAGGAAGATCCCCTTCTGCGGGCGGAGCCCTACTCTGCCCCAAAAAGCTTCTTCGACAACTGGCAGCGCGTGGACGCCATGGTCAAATCGGGTACAACCAATTTGTCGGATGCCGAATCCGCCTTTCGCAACCTGTACGGCAAGCGTCTGACAACGTTTAGGGCCTACCCCTTCGACAACGAGTGCATCCTCCATGATCCTCCCACGGAGTTGATCCTTTTGCATATACGCACCAAGGCACAATTTGAAAGCTTCCTCCGCCACCTCATCAACGACGAAGATTTTATCGCCAAGGCTCTGCCCCACTTCAACGGACCGATTCTGGCACTCGGTAGCGATGCCAACTCCTGGGTGCTCCTCTTCTTCGACCGCAATGGCATGCTCATGGAAGCCTTTGCTCGCTCGTTGACCAGTGAGAATATGCCCGGGTAATACCGGGATATTCCATTCCCCTACAATCCCAGGGAATGGAGGATGGAGCGACGTTTCAGAGCCAATTCTCGCCATTCGTGAATCAGGCCTGAACCGCGAACAACGCCGCAACCAGCCGTCAACGAAATGTGGCTCCCTTCCCAGTGAAGCGAGCGGATGGCAACAAGCAGAATCGCCTTGCCATTCACCGATATACCGAATGGGGCTCCAAATTGCCGAGGACACAACATGCGGTCGCGCCAGCCCTGCAATTGCAGGAGGGTCTCCGGCGTACGCGGCTTGGAACCCAAAGCGGGCGTTGGATGCAGAAGCTCGATCCAAAACCCTGGGGATTTGGCCTCGCGCATCTCCAGATGGATAGAGGAGTGCATGTGAATCAGGGTGTCCAGATTCAAAATTCCGCGAGGAGAACGAGTCAAGCGACCATAGGGAGCCAGTTTGCGCATCAGCGTACCAGCTACAATCTCGTGCTCGCGGATTTCTTTGGCATCGTGGATAAAGATCTTTTCGTCCTCTGGACGCGCCGTCCCGGCCAGAGCCATCGTCTCCAGCTTCCTGCCGTCCTGAATGAAAAGGTACTCCGGCGTCATCCCGCAAAAACCTTCCTCTCCCGACCAGTAACCGTAGGGATACAACTTCGGTGACGCCAGGAGGCAACGCTCAATCAACTCCGCAACATCACCGGTATGGTGCATCACACCGCATTCTGCCAGAGCAGGCACCGTCTTTTCCAGATGTCCGGCATCAATCTCGGCAATCATCTCCGAGAATACTTGCGCAAAAGAATCGGGAGCCGGGGCTTCCCAGACAATTTCAACATCGCGGGCAGTCCTGTCGCGTGGGATCGAGGTCTCTACCACGCCAGACGGGATTTTCCACGGCAAAGGATCAGATAAATCGAAAGAGTTCACATAGAAGGCTACACCTTCAGCGGGAGGCTCCGCAACTTCGGCAAAGGGCCCAATCCCCCACAGAACGCGTTCGTCATCAAGACGGACAAAGGCACCAGACGGAACATCGGGAGGAAGCGGCAAATTCACCATGGCAACACTATAATCACCTCCACCTCGGGAATCCAGCGCGATTTGCCCCCGTGGTTCCATTCCTTCACGAAAACGGGATACCACGGAGGCAAACACCTCTTCGACTCCTTTTACAAACCAGCCACTCTGACCGCATCCTTGAGCTGGCCGGAGCCTTCGATTTCGTACTTGTACGTCGTCAACTCCCGGAGCCCCATCGGCCCGCGGCCATGAAGTTTGCCAGTGCCAATGCCAATTTCCGCACCGAAGCCGAACTCTTCGCCATCGCTAAAGCGCGTCGAGCAATTGTGGTACACACAGGCGCTATCCACCATCGTCATGAAGAATTTGACGGCAGCCGCATCCTCGGAAATGATCGCGTCACTGTGGTGAGAACCGTATCGATTGATGTGCTCGATAGCTTCATCGACATCGCTGACGATGCGGACGGAGAGAATCAAGTCCTCATACTCCGTCCGCCAATCCTCCTCCGTTGCCAGATGCGCCCTCCCTCCCAATATCGGGAAACTTTCGGCACAAGCACGCAATTCCACTCCGCGAAGAGACATGCGCGATGCGAGCTTCGGCAAAAAGTCTGCGGCAATATCCCGGCAAACCAGCAGAGTTTCCATCGCATTGCAAACACCCGGGCGTTGCGTTTTGGCATCGTCACAAATATCCAGCGCCATCTCCTGCCTCGCCGAAGCATCAATGTAGGTGTGGCAAATACCATCCAAATGCTTCAACACGGGCATGCGGGCGTACTGACTCACTGCGGAAACCAGCCCCTTGCCCCCACGGGGAATCAGGACGTGAACGTAGTCCTCCAATTCGCACAACTGGCGCACTTCATCACGACCGCCGCCGGCCACAAGCTGAACGGCATCCACCGGCAACCCGGCAGCCTCCAGTGCACGCCGGATCGCGCGGATCATCACTGCATTCGTACGGCAGGATTCTCGCCCGCCGCGCAGAATGACGGCATTGCCAGCCTTGACACACAGCGACGCTGCATCGCATGTCACCGTGCCACGGCTTTCATAGATAAAACCAATGACGCCAATCGGCACGCTGACCTTGCTGATGCACAGACCATTCGGACGATTCCAGGCATCGAGCACCACCCCGGAAGGATCCGGCAGAGAAGCCACCTTGCGCACGCACGCCACCACCTGACGCATGCGGTCTTCGTTGAGCACAAGACGATCGATGAACGCGGCATTACGCCCCTCTTCTTCCGCCAGCCGCACATCCTCTGCATTGGCTGCCAAAATATCCACGGCATCTTCTTCAAGACAGACAGCCATGCATTCCAGAGCATTATTCTTGCGAGCCGTATCCATACCCTGCATGGCGATGGCAGCAGCCCGGGCTCTTTTTCCGTAATCAGACAGCGGATTCATCGTTGTACGGGTTTGAAATACGTTCCCAATCCTCGGCCTGCCATCAGTTCACGGATACGATCCGGGTAGTAGCCATTGACAATCCAAGTACCAATGCCGGATTCGACCGCGCGTTTGATGGCGCGGAGCTTGGCATGCATGCCCCCCATGGAAAACTTGCCGTGGTCTTCGCTGGCAAAGCCCAGAACATCATCCACACAAGGCACCAGAGGAATAATCTCCTTGCGATCGGCGTCCGGAGGATAGAGGCCATCAACCCCGGTCAGGAGGAACAAGCCATCCGCCTGGATCAACTCCGCCATCAGTACGGAGAGAATGTCGTTGTCTCCAAACTTCAATTCTTGGACGGAAACGGTATCGTTCTCGTTGATGATCGGAATAATATTACCCCGAGCAGCCAGGCAATCCAGCGTCGCATGCACGTAATCCGGACGATCACGCAGGTCATCCGCCGTCAGCAAAAGCTGGGCAACATTGATCCCGAAGTGTTGGAAGAGGCTGTCATAAATATGCATCAGGCGGGTTTGCCCAACAGCGGCACATGCCTGCCTCACCGACAACTCCGCCGGATAGGAGGAAAGCCCCATCACATGCACCCCGGCACCCACGGCACCGGAGCTGACAAGGAAGACCTGGTGCCCATCCTGCATTAGAGAAGCCAGAGTACTGATCAAATGCACAATGGAAGCTTCATCCAAAGTGCCGGATTCCTCTTTGGTCAGGACTCCTGTCCCGACTTTGACGACTATTTTCATATGGATATGTATTGATTGGAGAATATAAAAAGGGAACGACACCCTGCCGTTCCCTCCTAATTCAAAAAATTATAGTTTTGCTTATGCTGGAACTCCCGGAGGGGCGGAGGCAGGAACAGGAGGGCAAGGTTCTCCGGCAGGTCGCCCTTCAGGAGCCTGAGTTGGAGAACCTGAGGCAGGAGACGGCGCTGTGGCAACAGGCAAAAGCTCCACCTGAACGGACAAACCGACAGGAGCCACACGCAAATTGACCGGATTGGACTCATTGGAACCAATGCGAGCCACCAGCATCATATCTGACGATCGAGGATTGACACTCCCCTCAAGACGATCAACACAACCGTCCCACTGGTAACGAATACCACCCACCTGGATGTAGGCAAGGACGCGGGCATCAGAGTTTCCGTCAGAAGACCAGCCCAGTTGTTCGAGATTTTTGATTGGGACGGGCACGCGCAAAATGCGATCGTCCATGGAAAACAACGCGGCGACGGGGGTTCCATCCTGCAAACGGCTTCCTTTATCCACAAGGCGGGACGCTATCACGCAATCGTAAGGAGCCACAATCGTCGTCTTCTCCAAGGCGGCTTCGGCAATCTTGACTTCGGCCTCCATGGCTTCCACACGCGCACTCAAAGCCCGACGATGAGGCAAACGCACAACCAGATCGGAAGAACTCCCCTGCTTATGAGACTTATCACCTACCCAAGAACTCACGGAGTTGAGAGCCTGAGCTTTTTCCTCAGCCATTTCCAAGCGCTTCTCCTCCAGATCAGCTTTAACCTGAGAGAGTCGAGCCTGGTATTCCAGTTTTCCTACCTTAAGCATTTCCTGCCCCTTCAGAAACTTGCCTCCGGGTGTCAATTCCGGGCTAATCCATTCGACAAAACCCGTGACACTGGATGCCAATTCCGTTTCATGCAGGGGTTCCACAACACCCAACACACGAAAGACAACGCCGGCACCAGACAACTGACCACAGCCAGAAGAAGAAGCCGGAGACGTCTGTGTAGAGACTGCTATAGATTTTGATGCAGAGGCACCATTGGATGCGGTATCTCCCACCTGCCCAGAAGATGCGGTAGTAGATGCGGCAACAGGTACCTGCGTCCAGCCAGACACAAGCCACGCAATGCCGAGCACCAACACGACAATGACGCCATACAAGGCGTAAGTCACCTTTTTATCGTCCGGTTCCATGAGGAATCACGCTGAAAAGTCTTCCGTTATCCCCCGTTAACCAGGGAATTCGGTTTCCAGCGTTTGAGCGTACATATCAGCCGTATCCAGGCCAATACGTTCCATATTAAAGATAAGCTGATTGAACTGCTCGTCGGAAAGATTCAGTTTATCAACCAGAGCCGATTGACGGAAATAGACATAGCCGCTGTTGAGATCGAGGCGGAAATCGCCGCACATTTGATCTTCATTCAACTTACTGAGGATCAGACTCATTTCCACATGCTTATCCTGCGAAACCTTCGCGGCAAACAGCACATCCAAAACGAGAGCCTGAGAATTGGGAGCTTCCATGAAGAGAAAGCTCGTGGGAAGCATAGTATCGTACTGTACATAGGCGATACCCGTCGTGCGGGAAGTATCCCCAGTTTCGGAAATCCATTCAAAATCATCCCCTCGTTGAATAAGGATCTTGCAAACGCGATCAAGTAGACTTGGTTTTGTTTCCATAAATTAAAATCGACTACAGTTGGAACGGCTTATCCACCACAGGAATTATCTCAGCCGTCCTGCGTAACCAGATTAACTTCCCTTGAACGAGAGTCAAGCCATTGATGAGGCTTTGAAGATTCGCTCCCAGAAAACTGCGACAGCGTCATGTTCCCCAAAAAGTCGCCCAAGTTGCATACTCCCCACAAATTTTCAACTCACGTCGCCCCATTCCCCCCTACTTATCGCAACAACCTGTTACGGATATCGCAACTAGTTTGCGACGTTACACCAGAGTGTTTCAATTCACGTACCCGCGTGGGGTGCGATCGCGCGTCATCACGCCAGAAGCCCTTCACTTCGTGGTTTCAATTCACGCACCCGCGTGAGGTGCGATTGGAGAGTGCAGATTATGATCGGTACGACGGCGGGTTTCAATTCACGCACCCGCGTGGGGTGCGATCGGCTTGTGGATGCCGCCGCCGTAACTCATCATTGTTTCAATTCACGCACCCGCGTGGGGTGCGATGCACTGGGACACTCTTTGACGCTTTGTTATCATTGTTTCAATTCACGCACCCGCGTGGGGTGCGATTTCACCCGGATCACCTATATTAGTGATTTGCGACGTTTCAATTCACGCACCCGCGTGGGGTGCGATGCGCAGAGATACCATGCTGTCCAGCACGAGCGATGTTTCAATTCACGCACCCGCGTGGGGTGCGATCAACGACAATCGTAGAGTTCTTTTTGTCTCTATGGTTTCAATTCACGCACCCGCGTGGGGTGCGATCGAAATGATGGAGCATGCGGCAGCGGCTAAACGAGTTTCAATTCACGCACCCGCGTGGGGTGCGATCCACCACCGCTGCACTCCACGCACAGGACGGGTCGGTTTCAATTCACGCACCCGCGTGGGGTGCGATAAACGCAGGTAAGAGGCAGCTACATCATCATGCAGTTTCAATTCACGCACCCGCGTGGGGTGCGATTAGCACAACTTTCGTCTATCCATTCCATCACATGGTTTCAATTCACGCACCCGCGTGGGGTGCGATAACACTGTAGTTGTTAGCGTAGTTTTACTCGGGTTTCAATTCACGCACCCGCGTGGGGTGCGATGACACCACGGATGACTTCGTGTACAATTATGTGTTTCAATTCACGCACCCGCGTGGGGTGCGATAAGTATCCTCCTTCGTGAAGAATAGATTTTGCCGAAGTTTCAATTCACGCACCCGCGTGGGGTGCGATTAGCTATTAACTCTATTAAGTCTGCCCTACAAGGTTTCAATTCACGCACCCGCGTGGGGTGCGATGGATACGTCAATTCTTCTTGGTTTACGCTACGGTGTTTCAATTCACGCACCCGCGTGGGGTGCGATAAGGACATGATTTTATTCGCATTCTGCACGCTCTGTTTCAATTCACGCACCCGCGTGGGGTGCGATGCGTTCCCGGAGACACCACGCGAAATGCGCGTTGTTTCAATTCACGCACCCGCGTGGGGTGCGATTACACGTTGGGATTGTCAAAGCACCACAGCGACTTGTTTCAATTCACGCACCCGCGTGGGGTGCGATGTGTGAAAGACTTTGATGAAATCTGTGAGTTCGCTAGTTTCAATTCACGCACCCGCGTGGGGTGCGATATCGTTGGACTTCAATATCAGTTCCTTTTGCTAGTTTCAATTCACGCACCCGCGTGGGGTGCGATTCAAATTGCGTTGGCGTTTCTTCGTTGTAGTAAACGTTTCAATTCACGCACCCGCGTGGGGTGCGATGCGTGCACTTCGTATCATCTCCGCATGCACATTGTGTTTCAATTCACGCACCCGCGTGGGGTGCGATTCGCGGTAATACATTTCACGTCCGCTCTTCTTGGTTTCAATTCACGCACCCGCGTGGGGTGCGATATAGGAATCTTGATCCTATCCGATTCATCCTGACGTTTCAATTCACGCACCCGCGTGGGGTGCGATTACTACAGTCCCTTCTTCCGAGATAACTACGTAGTTTCAATTCACGCACCCGCGTGGGGTGCGATCGAGACCACCTCCCACTGACATGGGGTATGGAAAAGTTTCAATTCACGCACCCGCGTGGGGTGCGATTGTGATTGATAATTATGCCGAGCTGCCTTGTGTGTTTCAATTCACGCACCCGCGTGGGGTGCGATGAGATACAGCAAGAGGCAACAAGCCAGGCAGCGGATGTTTCAATTCACGCACCCGCGTGGGGTGCGATGGCCGACATCGGTGATTTCGCCCCACATGGTGCCGTTTCAATTCACGCACCCGCGTGGGGTGCGATTATATTACCACTAGTAGTTTTGCAAGTTTTTTCTGTTTCAATTCACGCACCCGCGTGGGGTGCGATCATCCTTTCATTTTCCATATCAGCAACGGCATCCAGTTTCAATTCACGCACCCGCGTGGGGTGCGATTCTTCTCAGCGGCTACTGCATCCTCGTATTCACGGTTTCAATTCACGCACCCGCGTGGGGTGCGATTGTCTAAAGCTATTTTTGATGGCATTGTCGCACAAGGTTTCAATTCACGCACCCGCGTGGGGTGCGATCCTTGCCATCCTCATAAGGCCACGGGCAGACGGTTTCAATTCACGCACCCGCGTGGGGTGCGATCTAGCGGGGCGCACTCATTTTTCGTATCCGCGAAGTTTCAATTCACGCACCCGCGTGGGGTGCGATGGACAGTCTCGTTCGTGGTGCTTCCGCATCGTTCGAGTTTCAATTCACGCACCCGCGTGGGGTGCGATGATTTCTGGATTCAAGCTACTTATGCAGGAGTCGTTTCAATTCACGCACCCGCGTGGGGTGCGATCGTTGCTTGTTTTAGGGCTGGAACGCTCATTGTGTTTCAATTCACGCACCCGCGTGGGGTGCGATTCAGCTCGCTCGACGGCTGTTTCACGAGCCTCCGGTTTCAATTCACGCACCCGCGTGGGGTGCGATCTCCATGTATTCGACATCATTGACGATGACAGCATAGTTTCAATTCACGCACCCGCGTGGGGTGCGATAAGTCAGGATATATCAAACGCTGGGAAGCAATGTCGGTTTCAATTCACGCACCCGCGTGGGGTGCGATCAGGCTCCGGGGCAATCGCGGATGCGGTGTATGAGTTTCAATTCACGCACCCGCGTGGGGTGCGATACCAAAATCACGCAAGGCAGTAGCCCATATCGTGTTTCAATTCACGCACCCGCGTGGGGTGCGATTTCCTTTCTTCCTTTCTCCGTGTGTTCCATGTGGTTTCAATTCACGCACCCGCGTGGGGTGCGATCAAATTTTTGTACGGATAACGCCTTGGTTTCCGATGTTTCAATTCACGCACCCGCGTGGGGTGCGATTATATTGTTGTTAGTAGTTTTGCAAGTTTTTTCTGTTTCAATTCACGCACCCGCGTGGGGTGCGATGCGTGCAAATGTGACTTACACGCCTACTACTTTCAGTTTCAATTCACGCACCCGCGTGGGGTGCGATCAGGGATTTTACAAGCCAATGCGAGACAACCTTGTTTCAATTCACGCACCCGCGTGGGGTGCGATAACTCACGACATTTTTTATCATAATCAGGTTCAGGTTTCAATTCACGCACCCGCGTGGGGTGCGATCGGAGTAGTGGGGAGCGTGATTGACGATCCTTGAGGTTTCAATTCACGCACCCGCGTGGGGTGCGATTCACGCAAACATGGTAACGGGTCGGGTATTTCAGGTTTCAATTCACGCACCCGCGTGGGGTGCGATACGATGGAAGACGATACTGCCTTGTGGCTTATCGTGTTTCAATTCACGCACCCGCGTGGGGTGCGATTTCTAACCATTTGCACGCGCGTGCAAATTTACACGTTTCAATTCACGCACCCGCGTGGGGTGCGATACTTTCGGATTCTTCTTACTGCGTTGCTCAGATGGTTTCAATTCACGCACCCGCGTGGGGTGCGATTTCCTGATGGATAACTTCTGCTCGGTCATCAGCAGGTTTCAATTCACGCACCCGCGTGGGGTGCGATGCTTCTCGAACTTACAGCGTATGGGAGATTCCCAGTTTCAATTCACGCACCCGCGTGGGGTGCGATGAAGGCGGCCGAGCCCATCGAG
>CAYVAI010000018.1:0-72490 GCA_964448375.1 uncultured Akkermansia sp. | reverse complement strand
GGTTGCGATATACCATGATCTCTACTATTACTACAAGTGACACCTCCAAATTCAACTCGGGATTAAGCCAAGAGTTATCGCACCCTACGCGGGTGCGTGAATTGAAACGCTTTAATTGTAGACATAATATTTATCTTTTGATATCGCACCCTACGCGGGTGCGTGAATTGAAACTCCATCCACATGAAAAAGCGCGGAATTGACCCTATCGCACCCTACGCGGGTGCGTGAATTGAAACCGTGCAGTAAAACACGCGCCGACAATATCTACCAATCGCACCCTACGCGGGTGCGTGAATTGAAACCGTTGATCGAATGGGGCAATTGTCGTCGTACCTCATTCGAACCTTATACTTGTGTCGAATTAATCACGCAATCCTCCCAACTCCCCGATGATGACCACGGGAGTTGGTGGTGATTACTTTGCGGCGAGGTGGTAGCTGGTTTCGAGGCGGGTTGTGAGTTCATCGAAGGGGATGGAGCCGTCGAGGCAGAGGGTGATCCAGTTTTTCTTGTTCATGTGGTAACCAGGGAAGCGACTGATGCCATCGATGCTGGCTTCGAGGTCCTGGGTAGGGACCCTGACATTGAGGGCTTCCACTTTTTCCTCGGAGTCTCCGGTGAGTTTTGATTTGGATACAATGAGGAAGACGGCGTACCACTTTTTCTTGCTCTGGTTACGGACAATGGCGTTTTGGGGGAATTTCCGCCACAGGTATTCCAGTTCGTCCCCGTATTTTGCCTGAATGTGAGCGAGAAGTTGCAGGGTGATTTCGTTTTTGAAGGCATCGGGTTTGAAGCAGCATTCTGCGATTCGCCACAGCTCTTCTTCGTATTCTTTGCGGAGTTCCCGGGTCAAGAATGAAGTAGCGGACTTTTGGCTCGACCGCAACAGGTCGTTTTCTTGTTCGTTTGCGCCCTGCAATTCGACGTGGGTTGATGAGTCTGGATAGACGACAAATTCCATGGAGAATCTGCCGGCCCGCAGTTCGGTTTGATAGTTTAGGCTATTCTCTCTTTGGATAAACCCAAAGGGGATCAGGGTTTCCGGGCGGAGTTTTCGATCTTTGAAAACACGCTCAAAAATCTTTTCCTGCCAGCTTTTCCGGGGCTCAAAACGGAAGAACATCAGGCTTAATTTTTATAGGGGTTTCCCATTGTTGCGCCGATGATGCAACAAAGATGCAGAATGATACCCGGGATGAGCAGGAATACATACCCGATGCCGACGACGACGAACCAGATGATCCCGTTGAAGACTTGCCCTTTGTAGAGTTGCCCCAGGCCGGGAATGAAGAAGCTGAGCAAAGCAGCGATACCCGGGTTCCATAAGGGGATTTTTGGAGCTACGATGATTTGAGGTGCCAGGACTGCTACGATGGGCTGTCCGCAATGAGGGCAACTGACAGCCTGGTTGGAGATGCGGTTTTTGCAAGCGGGGCACGAGATGAGTTCGGACATGGCAGTGATCGGGGAGCATTCCCTACAGTAAAGAAGTCTAGAGAAGCACGGTGATGAAGTCAACGGCATAACTTTTCCAAACGGCGGGAAATTTAAGATGGTTCGGATGTTTGTATCTTTGAACTATGTATGGATAAGGGCGTCTGGACGAAGACAGGCAGGAAGTTTGCACCTCCTGCCTGGTTCTATGGGGTTTGGTATCTTCTCGGCATCTCGTGTGGTTAGCAAGGATGCCGGGGAAGTGGGCCTTTAGATGATGGCTTGCTGGTATTTGCCTTTGTTGCCAGCTTTGAGTTCGCCTTCGAGGACGATGACGAAGGGTTTGTCGGCTTTGTAATTCTGTGGGATGGCGATGTAGTAGATGCTTTCGTTTCTCTTGTTCTTGCCCCCGGGCAGGATTTCGAGAGGGGTTTTGCCATCCAGAAGGTAGGCTTTTTCCGGGGCTCCCTTGCTGGAGGGGAAGACGACTTTGACTCGGTTGTCGATCGGGCGGTTGAAGACGGAGAGGTAGGTTTTGCCATCTTTCTGCGTGTAGTAGCCCCAGCCCTGGGGCTTCAAGTCAGCATGTCTGGCTCCGTACACGGCTTCGCTGTTGGTTTTCATCCAGGCGCCGATTTCCTGGGCGAGCTTCGTTTCTTCCGGGCGGATGTTGCCCTTGGCATCGGGACCGAAGTTGAGGACGAAGTTGCCGTTCATGGAGTTGGCATGCATGATCATGTCGATGAGATCGTAGCTGTTCTTGGCGTAGGTGAGCCAGGTGGCGTGATAGCCCCAGCCATTTTCAGGCACTGTCATGCAACAATCCCAATCGACTCCCTTGACTTCGTTGTAGGTTTCGGGGAGGTCGCGTTCCCATGTCTGGTCGTAATCGTCGATGAGTTCGCCATTGGTGTCGTAGTGGCGTTTGCCGTTTTCATCGGCACGGAAGCGGCTGCCGATAATCAGGCCGGGTTTGGCTTTGCGGAGATCCTGGCCGAGTTGGTCAACCCAGGCGTATTCGCTTTTCCAGGAGGCATCCCAGGAGCCATCGAACCACAAGCCTTTTGTTTCGGGGTAGCGTTCCAGCAGTTCGAAAAGCTGGTCGTGGGTGAATTTTTTGAACTCTTCGTAGGAGGCTTTCTGTTCGGGCGTTTTGGGGGTGCCGCTCATGTAGCCTTTGTGGTTCCAGTCGATGATGGAGAAGTAGAGGTGAACGTCAATCCCTTCCTTGGTGTAGGCATCGACGAGTTCCTTGACGATGTCTTTTTTGTAGGGCGAGTTGGCGATGGTGTAGTCGGTGTACTTGCTGGGCCACATGCAGAAGCCATCGTGGTGTTTGGTCGTGAAGATCATGTATTTCACTCCCATTTCTTTGGCGAGTTTGGCCCACTTGGTCGCGTCGAATTCGGTGGGGTTGAACTGTTTGTAGAAATTGTCGTACACGTCGTGGGGGATTTCGTTCCAGACGCGGATCCATTCCCCGGCTCCGCCGAAGACTTTACCGTTCCAGTGGCCACCCGGTACGGCATACACGCCCCAGTGGATGAATTGTCCCAAGCCGGAATCGCGCCACTGTTTCATGTCGGCATCGGTGCGCATCCCGGCGCGGTGGGAACCGTGCTTGATGTCGACTTTCTGCTTGGGGGGATCAGGCTTGGCAAAGCCATCCGAAGGCATGAGGGCCAGAGTTAATGCAAGAGATAAGAGAATATTTTTCATGTTGATCATGTGTTTGTTGTGATAATTGAGGCATAGCGTCAATAAAACAGCATGTGTTCGCTTCTGCAATGCCACCGAAATCGTTTAGCAACAGAATTATTACCGGGAAAAATGCGTTTGACAATGAATTTTTGATGGTGATGTTAATAGCGTTACAAATTGTATTATATACACCATTTGTAACTAACTTAGAAAAAGATATATACAAATATTATATCGAGTTATATTTTTCCATTTATTTCCCAATTCAAGGTCAAAAATAGCTATTGACTAGGGATGGGATTCCATCCATAATTTTGTCATGATTCGCGGGGTTATTTTTGATTTGGATGGTACTTTGGGTGATACTTTGCCGCTGTGCCTGGAAGCTTTTCGTTGTGCGATTCGCGAGGTGGATGGACGGGAATTGAAGGATGAGGAGATTTCCTGTTATTTTGGTCCCTCTGACCGTGGCGTTATCAGGCGCCTGTTGCCGGGCAAGGAAGCGGAATGGGATCGCGCCTTTGAGCTTTTCCTGCGCTATTACAAGGAATTACACCCCGTGATGGCTCCAGCTCCCTTCCCGGGAGTTGTGGCATTGCTCGAGATGCTGGAGGAAAGAGGTATTTGTCTGGGAATCGTTACGGGTAAGGAGCCGGAATCGGCCCGGATTACGCTGGACCAGTTTGGGCTGAGTACATTTTTTGGAACATTCGTTGGAACAGGGTCTCCGGAAAAAGTGATTAAGGCAAATAGGATTAATAATTTGCGAGATCTTTTTGGTATCAAAACACCGGAGGAGCTCGTCTATATCGGCGATGTCCCCGAGGATGTGAAATCGTCTCGTCTTGCTGGTGCCGTGGCAGTCTCGGCCGCCTGGGCCTCTACGGCTGACATACCTGCGCTTCGCGCTGCTTACCCGAGCCACTTGTTCGTTACCGTGGGCCAGCTTAAGATGTATTTGGATAAAGGAACTCACTACAAATTAATAAGTCCCTCCCTGCCAAGCCCATGGAAGTTTTTCCTGCTTTATTCTTTCATCGTCCTCCTTGCGATTCCCTTGATTTTTGGGTTGCTGAAAGACGCAATCTTTCCCATTCGTCATATATTGCTTGTGGGCTTGGTGCTGATCAGTTTCTTTTTGATCGGCTGGGGTTTGATGAAGATGATGTTGGACCGCCGCTGAAGGTACAAAAAATCCCTGCGGAATCTAGTTCCACAGGGATTTTGAGATAAAAAAGTTAGATGCAATCGGGATCAGGCTCCCTGATCGCAATCTTCCTGTTCCGGCTTGGGAAGGGCAATCTTGCCGCTACGGGTGAGCAACAGGATGTCGTAATCCTTCATCAGAACCAGGAAACGGTCGATTTTAAATTCATCTCCCGTGATTTCGATGGTCAGAGTGTCCTTGGTGACGTCCACGATTTGCGCGTGGAACAGCCGGCAGAGTTCGACGACTTCGTGACGCGTTTCCGCTGTTACACCGACGCGGAGGAGGACGATTTCGCGGTATACATTATCGGTGTTTCTAAAGTCGATGACTTCGACCGTGTTGACTAGTTTTTCCAAGTGCTTGATGATTTGATTCAGGACATCTTCTCGTTCGCGGACGACGATTGTCATGCGCGAGAATCGGGGGTCCTGACTCGGGGCCACGTTCAATGAATGAATATTGTAGCCTCGCCCACTGAAAAGTCCGGCGATGCGAGCGAGCACGCCGAATTTATTTTCAACAAGTACTGATATGGTGTGACGGGTCATAATGTATCGCTTGTTAAGCGGCCCATACTGTGCATGAAACGCGGGCAAGCGTCAAGCCCGTTGAAATCCAAGTCCAATCCTTCGTGCAGACAGGTGTGGTGTTACGGGTGCTTACATGGGCTGAAATTGACGGAATTGTCATTTCTTTGTCCTTGGCTTTTGACAGGAAAAATATATGTTGAAGACACAATGAAAAAAGCGATTCTTTCTCTTGGTTTGTGTGCAACGATGGTTTATGCCTCGGCATGGGCTGGGAAAGTGGATGTCGAACAGGTCTATACACTTGAAAAGGATTATCCCGTTCATCAAGTGGCGGCCGCACCATCTGATGTACCTGTCAAAAATGTGATTTTTATGATTGGCGATGGCATGGGGATGCACCATGTCTTTACGGCATGGGCAGCCAACCGGGGAAAATTGAATCTGGAAAATTGTCCGGTGACGGGTTTGGCCAAGACTTGGTGCTCCGACAAATTGATTACGGATTCCGCCGCCTCGGGAACAGCTCTGGCAACCGGGCATAAAACGACTTATGGTACGGTTGGCATGGCTCCGGATGGAAAGAAGCTGGATTCACTCGTGGACGATGCCGCTGGCCTTGGCAAATCGACTGGAGTTGTCGTGACTTGCGATTTGACGGATGCAACGCCATCGGCCTTCTGTGCAAATGCTCCGAAGCGTTCTCTGGCATATGACCTCGCTGCCTGCTTCCCGACGAGTAAGGCTGACTTTATCTTTGGTGGTGGTTCCTCCAAATTCGAAGGGCGTCCTGATGGACGTGACTTATTCGACGAAATGAAGAAGGGAGGCTACACTGTGGCCAGAAACTGGGATGAAACTGCTGCTATCCAGAAGGGCAAGGTCTTTTCCGTTGTGGACAAGGGCAACCTGGCCAAGCCGTCCGAACGCGGTGATGTCTTGGAAAAGGCGGTGTTGAAGGCCCTGGACATGCTGTCCAGCAATGACAAGGGATTCTTTCTGATGGTGGAAGGCTCCAAAATCGACAAGGAGGCCCATGCCAACAATCTGCCTGTGATGCTGGATGAGTTGTACGATTTTGACCGTACGGTCGGCAAGGTGCTCTCTTGGGCATCGCAGCATCCCGGTACGCTGGTTGTCATTACGGCAGACCATAACACGGGCGGGTTGACGTTGATTGGAGGGGACAAGGAGAAGGGCGAAGTCAAATGCAAGTTCTCCACGGGTAACCACAATGAAGTGGCCGTCCCTGTCTATGCGTACGGTGCTGGCAGCGGCGTTTTCACGGGCGTGTATGAGAATACCGAAATCTGCAACAGGATTCGCGAAGCCCTTAAAGCTGGTGCGAGTAAATAAATGATTCCAATCGTCCGGGGCTGTTTTGGCAGACCCGGACAATTTTTATATGGGAGGGACATGAAGAAGAAACCTTTGTTTATCTGTGGCGGGATTTTGGCGGTACTTGCCGCCTTTTTTTATTTTTGGTCGGGAAGCAATGAGTATGGCGAGTGCGAGAGCGAGTGTGTGAGGAAGTATTGGAATGATTTTTACCAACCTTATCCGGAATGGAGTCTGCCCGGTGGCTCTGGTTGGTATGCTTCGCATGCCGGGTTGTCAGAGGCTAAACGTCTCCAGCTGAGGGAGCGACAGGAACGATTGGATTCCAGCTTGCGTCTCTCAGTTCGGCAAGATGCTCCTATCCCTTGGAAAGTAGGGGATGTCCTGGATTTGAACCGTCTGCCTTTGGAGGGGATGTCTCGCAGAGAGATTCGTAATCTGGCAGTGCAGAACAATGCCGATGCATGCCTGATGATGGCCAAATCCCATTTGATGTATAAACAAAATGGAGCTGTCGAATTGACGTGGGGAGAGGCACGTGAGGTGGAATATTGGCTAGGACGGGCGATAGATTTGAAGCGCCGGGGGGCTTTGTTCCTGCTTCATTACTTCCGGGAGGTAAGGAAGGCTGCTGTGGATTATGTGGTTTGGGATACCTTGTGGTCGGGCCACCATCCTCGTCCTGATTCGGTTAACGGCTACGGTGATTTCGAAGTGGCGGTTCAGGCCGGGGATACGATGTTGTATAGGGTCTTGCAGGACATGTGTCTCAAGAAGGATCCTCCCGAATTAAAAAAATGTGTGATAGAGGGATTGAAAAGGAAGGCTGCTGCGGGTGATATCCATGCAGCCGGGCAATTGATACAGCTGCTTTTTGACGGATGGATCAAATTCCAGCCGCGTTTTGGTTATGTATCTGCAACCGATATTAATTACGAAGTAGTTAGAGAGATGAAGGAGAAGCTGGCCTGGTGCAGTGCCCTGCCCGAATTGAACTTTATGTCGATCAAAACCGACCGTAATGTGTACGAACAATTCTTTTTCCGCCATGGAATGGTTTCGGAAACATCTTCCGAAACCTGGAAGATGGTCCATGCCTGCTCCAATTATGCGTACCGTGCTGCCTGTCAGGGAGATTTGTCTGCCATGTTCGTGTGGTTGAAATTTGGTATGGCGCATACCAAATATCTCTCTCGGGAAGAGTGGGAAAACATGATCATTTTCCACCGGACATTGTCGGAGGCTGGCTATCTACCGTATTGGAAACATTGCCAGATTAGTTGGGAATTTGGAGGATCTGTCGATTTTGAGGATGATATCCTGAGCTTGTTGTTTTCCCAGAAGTCTATGCTTCAGTTAAGAGATCTTTACAGGAAGGCGATTTTGAAACGTGACGAAGCCTGGCAATTGAGAGAGGTGATCAAAACGGCGGGGATGGACGATGTGGGCGACATTTGTGCCCGGCTTGATGACATGTGCCGGGAAGGGATGGATGAAGAGGCAATTTCGTATTGCCGCCATGTGATGGAGCATGCATCTCCTTCCGTCAGGAAATCCATGGAGGCCTGGGGGGAAACGTGTTATCAGCAAGGCAATTTGACGATGACTTATGCCTTTGCCGGAATTTATGAACAGGGAATTGGCGTTACTGCAGACTTGGGGAAGGCTTGGCGCAATCTGATGAGCCTGGTGGAGCCTTCGGTTCCGTATTGTGTGTGGATGATGCGGTATGATGATGGATGGCCCTGGGATGATAATATCTCAAGGAAGTTGTCGTTCCCCAAGTGCGTCAAGTTGGATGCCATTTCCATGGTACTGCGGTACTCCGAGTTTCCGGGGCGCGATGAAGACAAGGCCTATCGTCTTGCCATGACCATGGACGATCCTGATTTTCAGGGAGTCCCCATGGAAGGTCCCGTTTGTTACGTGTTGGGCATGATTTATGAACGGGGGATAGGCACGCGGGCGGACAAGGGAAAAGCGGTTCATTATTATAAGGCATGTTCAAATCCTCCCTGGCCGCACAAGGGGTGCCTGGAACGCTACGATGCATTGTCCCAAAAACCATAAAACGCCTGTCCCGATGGTTTATCCGGAACAGGCGTTGATGATAGAGTATTTGGTGAAACGCAGGCTTTAGACGCTAGCGTAGTACTGTTCCCATCCCTTGCGGTACGGGGCTCCGGCGAGGAGCTTGTTGGCTTCGGGATCGTTGATGATTTGCTTGGTAGCACGATCCAGCACGATTTTTCTGTTCAAGCGCTGAGCGAGTACGCCCAGGCAGAACACCTGGCTGAGGGGGCCGGAGATAGAGAAGGGGGAACGCGTCTTTTCCTGGCCCATGCAGGCCAGCAGGAAGTTGGCAAAGTGGTTGGATGGGCTCTTGGGAACTTCCGGCAGGCGGGACTTCATTTCCCGGGCCTTGTCCGCTGGGATGATGGAGAGTGTGCTACCGTGGGAGCCTCCCTTGAAGGTGAGTTCCTTTGAGTAGATTTCCTTGCCAGGATTCAGTTTGGCAGGCTGGAGTCTGCCGCCAGCGACGGTGGGGATGTTGGGATCTACTTCGGAGACTCCATAGCCTTCCGGCACGGTAGGGATGTTGTCCACACCGTCATACCAGGTGATATCCACGGGCGGCATGTTGTTGCGTTCTGGGAAGCGGAACATGATGGTGGAGGACATCGGGAAGAAGAAGGGGTTGTGATCCTTCAGCATGATGGGGTTGATTTCATAGGGCAAGCCGAGATCCAGAAATTCATGGGCGGTATCCAGGATGTGTGCTCCCCAGTCGCCGAGGGCTCCCATGCCGAAGTCGTACCAGCAACGCCACTGGCCGAGGTGGTAGTCGCGATTGTAGTCGTGTTGGGAGATGGCACCCAGCCAGGTGTCCCAGTCAAGCGTCTTGGGGACGGGTTCGCCCAAGGGCATGTGCGTGATCTTCGGGTCCCATCCGTGCCAGCGGCGGGCGGAATTCATGTGGGCTGTGATGGCGGTGACATCCTTGATGATTCCTGCATCCTTCCAGGCTTTGAACTGGAAGTAATTGCCTTCCGAATGCCCCTGGTTGCCCATCTGGGTGACGACGCCGTACTTATCGGCGGCCTTCATCAGGAGTTCGTTTTCCAGGAAGGTGCGAGCCAGGGGTTTTTCGACATAGACATGCTTGCCGTGAGCCATGGCTTCGATGGTGATGGGGAAGTGGGTGTGATCCGGCACGCCGATGCTGACGGCATCGATTTTATCCGACATTTTGTCAAACATCTTGCGGAAGTCCTGGAAGCGGGCTGCATCCGGGAACTTGGACATGAGTTTGCGCGTGTGTGGGGCGCCCATGTCCACATCGCACAGGGCAACAACATTACAGAGACCGGTCGCATGCAGGGCAAGGCCGATTTCTCCACCGCGATTGCCGATGCCGATGATGGCGAGGTTCACTTTTTCATTGGGGCTGATGATGCGCCCTCCTTGCGGAGCAGCGAAGGACTTGGGAATCCAGAAGGCCGGCAGGGAAGCCGCCGCCGAAATGGCGAGCGCCTTTTTAAGAAACAAACGTCGAGAAGAGTTGTCAGAGATCATGGTCTGACCATATAGAGTGATTTAACTCTCCTCTGCAACCAGAAAATCACATTTCGAAACGCAAAATAACTTTTTTTACGTCACTGCAAATTTCTTGAAAGAGTAGCTGATTTATAACGTATACATTACATTGATAGTCTATGTGTTTCTGTTTTTGTCACTCTTTTTGTGGATGTATCAAATTTTGATAAATGTCTTTTTAACATAGAGGAAGTACAGGATACCCCAGATGAGAGCGTAGTTGCAGATTTGGAAGATAAGGCCGGAGGCATCTCCAAAGCATGAGCTGAATCCTCCGAACAGGGCACGGGACAGGTTTCCTGTTGGCGGGCAGACGCAGGTCCACATGTACACGAAGATGGCGTTGCCCCCGATGACCTTCAGGGGGAAGAAGAGCCAGTTCTGCTTCAGAATGTCAGCCACGATGTAGAAGGCTGCCAGAAGGAGGAAGCACCATCCTGCTGCCCACAATACCATGGAGCTGGTGAAGAGGTGTTTGATGATCGGGAGGTACAGTCCCCAGACGTAGCCAAGTCCCAGCGAGATGATACCTGCCGCGACGAGTAGCCCTACCTTTTTGGCGTGTCCGGAGACGTGTTTGAGAATGTCACCTGCCCAGACACCCAGAAGTGTGAGCGCTCCGAACGAAAGCTGAGGCAGTATCCACGCATAGTTCGTGCCATCCTGGAAGTGGCCTTCCAGAGATTTGTCGATGTAGAGAGCGAGGTTGTTGTTGGGTTCCAGTGTCCCGGCCGGGTTGTTGCCATAGGGGATGAATTGCAGGGCGAGAGCGTAGATGACGAGCAGGGTCAGCGCAATCCACGGGCGCCACGAACGCGGCAGGTGCAACATGCAGAGGGCGGCGATTAGGTAGCCTCCGGCGATGGCCTGAAGGGTGTTGCAGAACAGAGCCATGTGTTCCGGATTGAAGCTGAGCAGATTGCCTTGGGCTACCATGCCGAGGATGAAGAGAAGCGCTGTGCGTTTGAAAATTTTCAGATAAACCTTCCACATGGGGGATTGTCCCATGAGTTTGCCGACAGAGAAGGGCATGGCCGATCCCACGATGAAGATAAACAAAGGCATGACGAGATCCCAGGCAGCAAAACCTGTCCATGACACATGGTTTGTATGGTAGGCGATCCATTGGGGGACGGGATTCCAGATCAGGTGCGAGGCGGCCAGAAAGATCGCGAGACCACCGGTGAGGAAAAACATGTCGAATCCGCGCAGAGCATCAATGGCTGCGATGCGTTGGGGGGGGCTTGCTGGTGGGGGAGTTGCCATGGGAGTTGAGTGTGGGCTGGCGCCATGTCACGTATTGGGCATGGCGGCCAGGATGTATAGGGGGTAGAATGCAACGGCATGGTAGCAGAGAGAGACACCCATTTCCCGTTCTCCAACGAGGAAGAGATCGAGCGGTTTGCCCGGAATGAGCTGAAGCGTTGGGAGCTGGTAGAGTGGTCGTTTCGCTGGGACCATGCGCGAAGAAGGCTGGGTTCCTGTCGTTACAAGGATCAGCTTATCACCCTTTCCTGGCACTTCGTCAAACTCAATTCCGACAAGCCGGCTCAAATCATCGATACCATCCTTCATGAAATTGCCCATGCCTTGGCATGGGTTCATTTCCGTGAACAGGGACATGGCAGGCGATGGAAAGAATGGTGCCTGCGCGTCGGTGCCACCCCTCGTGCCAGTGCCAAGCAGGGAGAAGTGGAGGCAGAGCCCTACAAGTACATTCTGCGTCTGAAAACGACTGGTGAATTTGTGGCTGGCTACTACCGCAAGCCTGCCTGTAGCCGCTATCTGAATCGTCTGATGGTCCGCAACAGACCTGAAACCAAAGGGTTGCTGGAGTTGGTAGCTATTGTTAAGGAGCCCTGATGTATCGGGGAATGATGTGTTTTACATGTTGCTCTTCTACTCGATGAAGGAATTGAGAAGAATTAAGCAATAGCATGTTGATAAATAAGTAGTTATATTTATATGTAGGACAGGATGCCAAACGATTGCATCTTTCCGTCGGGATATAATAACAAACTTGCAGTATCTGAAAAAATGGGAGCGGAGGTGTACGCTCCATGAGGGAGAATCTTCCAGTAAATGTACTGGTAGTTGCGATGTGTAAGAATTTGCATTTTGAGCTTGCAAAAACTTGACTGCCTGATTGTGTCCGTTTATCCTCCCGCCGCAATGGCAAAAGTACCCGTAATCAATCTTCGTAGAGGCCACGCCGTCAGTTATAATAATGATGTTTGTGTTGTCACCAACATGGAGCATAAGTGTCCGCCCCGTATGGCATCCTATGTGCAGATGACCATCCGCAGCATTTCCACCAAGAAAGTGTACAACCTTCGCATGACGTCCAACGAAACGCTGGAAGGCGTTAATCTGGCTCGTGAAGAATACGAATTCAGCTACGTGGACGGCATGGGTTACCACTTCCTGGAACCCAATACCTTTGAAGACGTGACTGTTACGGAAGATATCGTCGAGCCCGTCAAGGATTACCTGATGGAAGGTGAGATCTACATTCTTCTCTTCACCGACGGTACTGCCTGCTCGATTGAACTTCCTGCTGCCATTACCATGACCGTGGAAGAAGCTCCTGAAGGCGTCAAGGGTGACTCCGCCAACAACGTGTACAAGTCTGCCACGATGACTACTGGTCTTGTCGTGCAGGTTCCTCTGTTCATCAAGCCCGGCGAACGTATCTCCGTGAAGACGGAAGATGGTTCCTATCTTGGCCGCGTCAACGGTTGATTTCTTTGCAGTCCGGTTTGGGACTCTTTTCAAAGACCTCATGGATCTGATTCCATGGGGTTTTTTTGTCTATGGCTTGCGGATGATGAGGCCGTCTTTCCCGTATGCGGAGAAGGTGGTTATGAAAGAACGAGGTGGTTATGGTCGTACTTTCTTATTATGAAAACAAGGGCGGAGCGCTTTTTCTCTCAGTTTTATTCTGGTATTTCATACCTTGGCTGGGGGATGGCAGGATGGATTTTTTTTTGGATGGCGGCTGTTCCGGGAATGGGTCGAGAAGTGTTTTCCCTGGCTGGGACATGGGAGCTTTCCCTGCCGTCGGAACAGGAGAAGGCTCCTGTCGTTTTACCGGGAACCATGGATGAATGGGGCTGGGGAAATGCCAATAACAACCGGGAAGAGACGAAACATCTTTCTCGTGTTGTTACTTATGAAGGTGAGGCATTGTATGGGAAGGAAATTATTATTCCAGAATCCTTCCGGGATAAGTTGATATTTTTGCGTGTGGAGAGAACTAAAAGGACAACCGTTTTTGTAGATGGAAAAAGGGCCGGTTCTTGTGATAACCTTCAAACTCCTCATTCCTATGATTTGACCGCGTTGCTTTCTCCAGGTAAGCATACGTTAACGGTTTCCGTTGACAACCGCCGGAGCTATTACCCGGAAGGAGTCGGTAATTCGCACGCTTTTGCAGAACATACCCAGACGAATTGGAATGGAATGCTCGGGGAAATATTTCTTGAAGCCGTTTCAGACCCTTGTATTGAATCAATCAACCTTGTCCCTGATCCGGAAAAAAAGTCGGTTTTGGTCCGTTTAAAGGTTCGGAACAGCTGCCAGGCTGGCCCGGCGCGCATTACCTTGGAAGCCATATTGCAGAATGGCGGGGATCAAGGCAAAACGGAGGGGAAAGTCTTTGACGTTTTCCTTGAACGCGGAGTGCAGGATGTGGAACTGATTTGTCCTATGGGGGAAAACCCGGTTCTCTGGAGTGAATTTGCACCAAATTTGTACACAATGCGCGTTAAACTGGAATGTAATGGAGTATCGGACGAAGTCTGTAAAGTGTTTGGAATGCGTCGTTTTACAACCCAGGGAACTCATTTTGCAATCAATGGGCAAAAGACCTTTTTAAGAGGGCGACACGATGCCTGTGTCTTTCCGCTGACCGCTTATCCCCCCATGGATAAAAAGGCATGGCTTCGCCATCTCGGAATAGCGGCGTCTTATGGATTCAATTATGTAAGATTCCATACTTGGACCCCTCCCGAAGCAGCCTTTGAGGCTGCGGACGAACTCGGCATGTATCTTCAGCCAGAAATGCCGTACTGGGGTGGCATCAACGAATCACAAAAGGATGTCATGGATTTCTTTTCCAAAGAGGGGAAGGCAATTCTGGATACGTATGCCTCCCATCCTTCATTCGTTATGTTTGCATTGGGTAATGAACTTTCAGGGACGGAAACGGCCATGCGAACAATTGTGGACTCGTACCGGAATAAGTATCCGGATGTCCTGTACTCATTTGGTTCCAATAACCATTTGGGCAGAGAGGGATGGAAAGAAGGTGAGAATTTTCTGACGACATGCCGTGTAGGTCAGGATAAAGACTCGGGCTATGACAACCACGTTCGCTCTTCCTTCGCTTTTGCAGATGCCCGGGAGGGAGGGATACTGAATGGAATCCTTCCATCGACGAGGAGTGACTATCGGCAGGCGATCAAGGAATGTCCTTTACCCGTCATTGGACACGAGACAGGACAATTTCAAATCTATCCTGATTTCCGGGAAATCGCTAAATATACAGGGGTTCTTAAACCATGGAACCTTGAAATTTTCAGAAAACGCCTTCAGGAACGCGGAATGGAGGATCAGGCGGAGGCGTTTCATCGCGCTTCGGGAATTTGGGCATCGCGGTGTTATAAGGCCGATATCGAGATGGCATTGAGAACACCGGGATTCGGAGGGTTCCAAATGCTTGATCTTCAGGATTTTCCGGGGCAGGGAACGTCTTTGGTTGGATTGCTGGATGCCTTCATGGATAGCAAAGGCATTATGGAGGCGGAGGAATTTTCCGGTTTTTGTCATGCTGTGGTACCGCTTGCGCTATTTGATAAATATACTTGGGCTGATACTGAAAACCTTTCCTTTGGCCTTCAGGTGGCAAATTATGGTCCCTCTATTCTTCATGTTCCGTTACAATGGAGGCTTGAAGATTCTTCCGGTCGGATTGTACAGAAAGGGAACAGTATTCTCCATGCTGGGCAGGGGGAATTGAGTGCGATTTCGGAAGTCAGCGTCCCGTTGTCCGGACTGAAACTGCCGGATCGCTTGAAACTGATTCTTCAACTGGATGGGGCAAAATATACGAACAGTTATGATTTGTGGGTTTATTCCGATCGAGAGCCAGAGAAACTTCCATCGTCTTTCCGGGCTTCCAAGTATTTAGACGACAAAACGATCAACCAGTTGAGCGAGGGGGCTTCCATGCTCTGGTTTCCCGATCATGAAGATATGGCGACGCGATCGGTTGGTGGTTTGGCGACACCCGACTATTGGAATTATGCAATGTTCAAAGGAATTTCGGAATCTTTGGGTAAACCCGTTTCTCCTGGTTCGCTTTCCCTTCTAATGGATCCGTGTCATCCTCTTTTCAGAAATTTTCCCACGGACGAACAGACAAACTGGCAATGGTGGAGCGTGATCAAGGCATCTCGACCGTTGATTTTGGATTTAGCACCCGCCGGCTTGATTCCCGTTGTTCAGGTAGTGGACAATATTGAAAGAAATCACAAATTGGGCTTGGTGTTCGAAATCCGGGTGGGCAAAGGAAAATTGCTTGTTTGCATGGCAAATCCCGAATCTCTTTGTAAAACACCTGAAGGGAAACAGCTATATTCTGCTCTGGTGAGTTATGTGCAATCCAAGGATTTCGAGCCGAAGGCGGCATGTTCTCCGCAAGAACTTAAAGTACTGATATCCGGAAATTCGCAGTCTCCGGATATCATCAAGGTCGATAACGTCACGGATTACCGGTAAGGCTCCATGAAAAAAGGCGTCGTCACGCATTACGGACGGCGCCTTGGGATTAAAATGCGATTGAGCGTTGTGATTTAGGCTTGGGGAGCGTCAACCTTGACGACGCGCAAGGGAATGCGGCAGATGATGTCGCCGTCAACTGCGATGTCAACGGAGTAGTTGCCGGGCTGTTCGAAGCGCAGTCCCTGGAAGTTCATGATCAGGTTGCGGGTGAAGAAGCTGGCGCCTTCGGGAAGGGCAACAGTCAGGTCGCCCGTGATGGGCATGCGTTCCGGATCGAGAGCCTTGCCGTCTTCGTCAACAATCGAGATGCCAAGCTTGTGATCGCCTGCGTCTTCGGGAGTCATGCAAATGCGGAGAGCGAGGGAACACATCGGGTGAACCACTGGTGTATTCTGGGCGAAAAGCGTATCGAATGCACCTTGGAAGCAAAGCTTGCCCTGGTAGTCGGCTGCGTAGTCACAGAGAACGGCAGTTTGGATATTCATGGTAGATCGTGATAATTTGAATCAATAAAAACGTCGGTTTTTTGAAAACTGACGAATGAACAGTTCCATCTATTAAGGATTTATCCTCACAATTGCAAGGATGAAATTGTAGCTTAAATGTTGAGAATAGTTCCTGATTTACGCTTCTCTCATGGCTGCTTTGACGTAGGAGGCGATTTTGGATTCATCTCCCTTGGCTGCCCAGACGACGCGCAGGAAGTCGGCAGGGTGGATATTGCCGTGTTCGAGCAGGAATTTGCGGTCTCCTCCGCAACAGAACATGACGTCCGGGTCCAGTAGTCCGCGCAACTTGGCTTCCGCCTTTTTGATGATGCGGGGCAGGTAGGCGATATCCTGCAATTGGTCTCCAAAGGTGGGAAGGTGGTTGGCTGTGACCAGTTCTTCCGAGGTAAAATGCCCTTCCTGGATAGTCAGGAAGTAATCACGGCGCACGGAGGCAACCAGCAGGGATGTGGACGGGCTGGGCGTGCCTTCCCCAGCATAGTCTTCGACGAAGTCGAACATTTCCCGGGGCTTATACCCGATGGAGGCCAGGAAGGCTTTTTCGCGTTCCGTAAAGAAGCTATCGATATTTTGTTGCCCCTCTTGGAAGCGGGCAACGGATTCACGAAACAGGGCATCAAATTGATCATTCCATAACATGGCGGTATCGGGGGTATATGAGTTATAAGGCAAAGCAACAAAGTTGTTGCCTTGTATCAAGTTGGACAGGTGATCTCCCGGTTCCGTTCAATGGAGCCGGGAGGGAGAGGGGTTACCTGTTCTTGCGCTTCTTGAAGCTTAGAACGGCCATTTGCTTGGTGAGGTTGGCCTCATAGCGTGCCTGTTCTTCGCGAGACATGGTATCGCGCTGCTTCAGGGCTTCCTTGGCAGCGGCAATGGCCTTTTCAGCGCTGTGCTCGTCGATTTGGGTATCTTCCAGAGCAAGGTCGGTGACAACAGTGACGCGGTCGTTGACTACCTGGAGGAAACCCGTGCCGACGACGAGGAATTCTTCTTTCTGCACTCCAAGAGGTTTGCAGCGTAATTCCCCGGGATTGATGGTCGTGATCAGGGGTTCGTGCCCCGGAAGAATGCCCAGCTCCCCCTGTGTTCCCGGCGCGTAAACGTATTCCGCATCCAGGGAACGGGCGACGCCCAGAGGCGTAACGATTTCAAGCTTGATTGGCATGGGGTGGCAGATGGGTAACTATTGAGGATGAGGAAGAAGGGATCAGTCTTGTTCCTTTTGTGCGATGACGGTGTCGATGGTGCCCTTCATGAAGAAGTCACCTTCGGGGATGCTGTCCCACTTGCCAGCGAGGATTTCGCTGAACCCGCGGATGGTTTCCGCCAGAGAGACGTACTGTCCCTTGATGCCGGAGAAGACTTCTGCTACGTGGACGGGCTGGGAGAGGAACTTCTGGATCTTGCGGGCGCGCCCCACAACCAGCTTGTCTTCTTCGGAAAGTTCGTCCATGCCGAGAATGGCAATCATGTCCTGAAGGTCTTTGTAGCGTTGCAGAATCTGCTGCACGCCTCGTGCGACACGGTAGTGCTCTTCACCGACGATTTCCGGGGAAAGAGCCGCGGAGGTGGAGGACAGCGGGTCAACGGCAGGGAAGAGGCCCTGTGCCGCAAGGCTGCGTTCCAGCACGACGGTGGAGTCGAGGTGAGCGAAGGTTGTAGCGGGAGCCGGATCCGTCAAATCGTCAGCGGGCACATAAACGGCCTGCATGGAAGTGATAGAGCCCTTTTTGGTCGAGGTGATACGTTCCTGGAGGTCGGCCATTTCTTCAGCCAGGTTGGGCTGGTAACCGACGGCGGAGGGAGTACGACCCAACAGGGCGGATACTTCGGAACCGGCCTGAGAGAAACGGAAGATGTTGTCGATGAAGAGGAGTACGTCCTTGCCTTCTTCGTCGCGGAAGTATTCTGCCATGGACAGGGCGGACAAGGCGACGCGGAGACGGGCGCCGGGAGGTTCGTTCATCTGTCCGTACACGAGGGCTACCTTGGACTGAGCCGGGTCTTCGATGTTGATGACGCCGGATTCGATCATTTCGTTGTACAAGTCGTTCCCTTCACGGGTACGTTCACCGACACCGGCGAAGATGGAGAGGCCGCTACGAGCCTTGGCGATGTTATTGATCAATTCCATGATCAATACCGTCTTGCCGACACCGGCACCACCGAAGGCCCCCACCTTGCCACCCTTCAGGAAGGGGCAGATGAGGTCGATGACCTTGATCCCGGTTTCAAGAACTTCCGTGCTGTTGGCCTGTTCTTCGAGAGTGGGGGCAGGACGATGGATGGAGTACTTCTTGTCGTACTTGATCGGGCCACGTTCATCGACAACATCACCGAGGACGTTGAAGATGCGACCCAAGGTCCCTTCGCCAACAGGCACCTGGATGGGGGAGCCGGTATCGCGCACGGGCATGCCACGGCGCAGACCGTCCGTAGAGCTCATTGCAATGGCTCGTACCCAGCCGTCGCCGATGTGTTGCTGGACTTCCAGAACGAGGGTTTTGGGTTTTCCGTTGACGACGAAGTCGACTTCCAAAGCATTCAGAAGGGAGGGAAGTGACGGAGCCTGGGAAAAGTCCACGTCAACCACGGCGCCGATGATCTGGACGATGATGCCTGTATTCATATTATGACGGTGAAGATGGGGGTGAAGGTTAGTATCTTGAAGCGTGTTTTTTGAAAGGGTTTGAAGGTGGCAATGGATGGGATTATTCCATGGCCTTCATGGCGGTGGTGATTTCGAGGAGCTCGTTGGTGATCTGATCCTGGCGGGCTTTGTTGTACTCCAGCGTCAGGTCGTCGATGATGCCATGAGCATTTTCGGTAGCTGCCTTCATGGAGACCATGCGGGCGGATTGTTCGGAGGCGCGGGCTTCCAGGACGATCTGGACGAGTACGTAGAAAAGGTACAGGGGGAGCAGGGTTTCCAATACTTCCTTGGGGGAAGGTTCCAGCTTGTAGGGTTGTTCATCCTTGTCTTCAAGGGCATGGCCTCCCTCTTCGACGAGTGCCTTGAGGGCTTCCGTGTCGATGGGGAAGAGCTGGCGGATAACCGGCTTCTGTACCATGGTGTTGACGAAGGACGGGAAGGCGACCAGCACGCGTCCGCATTCCCCGTGCAGGAATTGCTGCATGAGGTAGTCGAAGACGGGGCGGAGCTCCAGTAACTGTAAAGGTTCGCTCAGGCTCCATGTGGCATCAATGATGGCTCCAACGCGTGCAAATGTTGCGTTCAGCTTGCGTCCGAGGGTGACGAAGTGAGCCTGTGGAGAGACCTGCGAACGGATTTCCTTGAAGAGATTGACGTTCAGTCCACCGCAGAGACCGCGATCCGTGTTGACGACGAGTACGAGCTCGGTCTCGGAATGGTTGCTGCGCAGGAGAGGGGTGGATTCATCGGCGATCTCGTCCCGGAGGTGGTAGAGTGCCTCGGCGAGAGCGCCAATATAGGATCTTCCCTTGAGAGCATGGTCCTGGGCGAGGCGCATCTTGGCAGATGCTACCATTTGCATCGCACGCGTGATCTGCGATGTATTCTTGACGGATTTGATTCTCCGCCGGATGTCTCTTGAATTTCCCATAATGGCTGATTCGGTACGGGCGTTCTACCGGGGTTCAGGACCAGATGGCCTTGAATCCTTCGATGGCCTGCTTGAGTTTGGAATCGATGTCTTCCGTGAGTTCCTTGACGCGGTTGATTTCTTCGAGCAAGTCGGGATGCTTGTCCTGAAGATCGGCTTCCAGAGCATTCTGGAATTCCTTAACGCGATTGACGGGGATGTCATCCATGTAGCCCTTCTGCATCGCATAGAGGACGCTGGCTTCCAAGCCGAGGGACATGGGTTCGTACTGCTTTTGCTTGAAGACTTCTACGATGCGGCTGCCGCGTTCCAGCTTAGCCTTGGTGGAGGGGTCGAGGTCGGAGCCGAACTGGGCGAAGGCCTGGAGTTCGGTGTACTGGGCGAGGTCCAGCTTGAGGGAACCAGCCAGTTTCTTGATGATCTTGGTCTGAGCGGCGGAACCGACGCGGGAGACGGAAATACCGACGTTGATGGCGGGACGTACCCCCTGGTAGAATAAGTCGGTTTCCAGGAAGATCTGGCCGTCCGTGATGGAAATGACGTTGGTCGGGATGTAGGCGGACACGTCACCGGCCTGGGTTTCGATGATGGG
This sequence comes from uncultured Akkermansia sp., assembly GCA_964448375.1. Classification (GTDB taxonomy): domain Bacteria; phylum Verrucomicrobiota; class Verrucomicrobiia; order Verrucomicrobiales; family Akkermansiaceae; genus Akkermansia. The sequence goes on along the minus strand of CAYVAI010000018.1, from coordinate 52,205 downwards.
CAGTGCCGTCAGAGAGCCTCCTCCGTGGGCGGCATTCAGGCGTGCGGCGCGTTCCAGCAGACGGCTATGCAGATAGAAGACGTCGCCGGGGTAGGCTTCGCGGCCGGATGGGCGGCGCAGGATGAGGGATACCTGGCGGTATGCAACGGCGTGCTTGGAAAGGTCGTCATAGACGATGAGGGCATCTTCCCCCTGATCCATGAAGTACTCACCCATGGCTGCTCCGGCATAGGGTGCCAGGTATTGCATGGCGGCGGGATCCGAGGCGGAGGCGACGACGACGATGGAGTAGGGCATGGTACCCGTTTCTTCCAGCTTGGTGATGAGTCGCTTGACCTTGGAACGCTTTTGTCCGATGGCGACATAGATGTTGTAGAGGGGGCGGTGACCAGGCAGGAGACCGGCTTCGGCCTTGCGGTTCTGTTGCCCCTGGGCAATCATGGTGTCGAGGGCAATGGCTGTCTTGCCGGTGGAGCGGTCGCCGATGATCAATTCTCGCTGGCCGCGGCCAATCGGGATCATGGCGTCAACGGGCAGAATCCCCGTTTGGACGGGCACGGAAACAGACTGGCGGGCGATGATTCCCGAAGCAATCTTTTCGACTGGGTACCAGGCTTCTGCCTTGATCGGCCCCTTGCCGTCCAGAGGTTCGCCGAGAGTGCTGACGACGCGTCCGAGGAGGGAACGTCCGACGGGCACGGACAGAAGCTGACCGGTTGTTTTGACTTCGTCCCCCTCCTTCAGGCTGGAGTCGTCACCGATGATGATGGCTCCGACTTCATTTTCTTCCAGGTTCATGGCCATGCCTTTGATGCCGCCGGGGAAATCGATCATTTCACTCAGCATGACGTTGCTCAGGCCTTCGATTTTGGCAACGCCGTCACCAACCGTTCGGATCACGCCTACGTTTTCCTGGTTGATCGCGGTGCTGGCCTTGGTGATTTCAGCTTCCAGTTCTTGAAGAATGCTGTTCATGGAATTGTATGGAGGGAAGTTGTTGTGGGGGAAAAAGGATCAAAAATGAAGGGAATCGACGGATTGACGAAGCCTGTCGATGCGCGTTTTCAACGTACCATCAAGCACGTTGTCTCCTATCTGGAGATGAATACCGCCGATCAATTCGGGGCGGATGCTCCAGTCGTAGCTCAGGCCCGAACCGTATATTTGTTCGAGGCCGGAGCAAATGTCTGATTTCTCCATCTCTGTCAGGGAGATGGCACTTTGGACTGTGACGGTTTTCTTGGCGAGTTCGAGGCGGACGAGCTTGGTGAATGCCGTCAGCAGAGCCAGATAGTTTCTCGGCTTGCGGGCCGCTATGGTCTGCGTGACCTTACGGACGCGGGTTTCGTCCAGTGCTTTGTCAACCATGCATAGTTTCAGGAGTCGACGAGCTTTGGTCTGGGTGTCCTTCGAAATTTTCATGATGAAATCGCCTGAATGAAAAGGGGTAAATGTGGCGTCAGTGCTTGATCTCTTTGATCAGTTCCTGATTGATGCGGCGATGGTCTTCGTCGGTGAGAACCTTTCCGGAGACTTGAGCCGTGGCGAGTGCTACCATGCGGACAAAGTCCTTCTTGAGTTCTTCCCGGGCCTGTTTGGTTTCGAGGGCGGCGGCTTCTTCGGATCTGGCAATCAGGTCACGGGCAATGCGGGAGGCCTCTTCTTCCTTGGTTTCAAGGAGTTTGGAGGCAGCTTCCTTGGCCTTGACAACCTGTTCCTGGCCTTCCTGACCGGCTTTGATGAGGATGTCCTTGGCTTCTTTTTGGACGGAAGCGAGTTTGCGTTCGCTTTCGGCACGCATGAATTCACCTTCAGCGATGCGGTCTTTTCGCTTCTGAAGTATTTGCCGGATCGGCTTGAATGCAAAAATGCGCAGGATGATGATCATCAGTATGAAGGCGATCAGATTGGAGACAAAAGGCTCCCAACTCGTTACCCCGAAGGAAGTAAAGGGGTTCCAGGTCTGGCCACCGGCATCTGCTAGGATAGAAACAATCATGGCTGAAGAAAATGAATTACCTTGGTTCCGCTTCCCGCACGCATTGCACGCGGGAAGCGGTTGAAAGAACGATTAGCTCATGAAGATGGCGATCAGGGCGACGCCTTCCACGAGTGCTGCCATCGTGATGGAAATCACCATGACGGAGGAGAATGAGGAGGGATTGCGTCCGGTTGCTTCAGCAGCCTTGGCACCAATCATGCCAATGCCGATGCCGGCACCGATGGTGGCGAGGCCGAAGCCGATGTTGTGGATATTACCAGCGATGTCGATGCTGGCAAGCATGGGTAAGTATTCGATCATATTATTGGATTATTGTGTTGTTGTTGCTTGATCACCCTCACGGTTTGCCCATGATCCGGTGACAAAAATTGGTGTGTCGGTCTTCAGGTCGCTTCCTCGCCAATAGGCTTGGGAGGTTCCGTATGAGACTCATCATGGGAATCTGCATGGCTGTCTCCTACCTGAAGCTTCAGGAAGATGGCTGTCAACAGAAGGAAAACGAGTGCCTGGATGAAACCGATCAGGATTTCCATGGCCAGGAAGGGAAGGACACACAGGGCTCCAAGAATCGGGCCTCCCATGTGTGCCATGTGTTCAATGATGTTTTCACCAGCGAAAATGTTGCCGAATAATCGGGCGGCCAACGCAATGGGACGGATGGCGATGCTGAGGCATTCAATGATCCCGACGAAAAAGAAAATAGGCACGAGCAAAACTCCCATGATGCCTTTGACTCCGCCCTTGGGGCCGAAAATGTGGATGAGAAAGTGCTTGATTCCCTGTTCACGGATGCTCCAGACGAACCACAGAAGAGCGAAAAACACACCTAGCGTCAGCGTCGTGTACATGTCCGCATTCGCTCCGCGGAAGGCGGGGACGACGACTCCGGCATCGTTGACCGTTGTGATAATGCCTACCCCGGGGATGAGCCCCATGTAGTTGCTGCAAAGAATCAGGATGAATACCGTCCCGAAGTACCAAAAATACTTCTGCGTCAGATAGGGCCCCAGGATTCCCTGTACAAAATTGTAGAGCCCTTCGTAAATGGCTTCAATGGCATTCTGGATACCATGCGGAACCAGCTCCATCTTGCGCGTCCCGAGCCATACAACCAAGCTGATGACGCAAACGGCCAAAAACAGCATGAGCGTCGAGTTCGAGAAGGGCAACTCAATCCCTCCCGGAAGGGGAAGAGAAAACAAATGGGGGGCATCCAAGGTCATGGCTCCACTAGCTTCCGCTGAGCCGGTTACGGCCAGAACTGCTGCAGAAAAAATCCATGTACGTAGTGATGTCAACATTTCTAAACACCTGTTCATAATTTAGCAAGCCTCATTCACACCTCATTGCTATACTGGGCAAAACTACTCGGAATGACAAGCTGGAAAGTGTGATTTTGCGGCATGGGGGGTAGGCGTCAGTACCATAAATGGACAATATTTCCTAACGAACCGTTTCTTTCAGGAAGGAATTGAATGAGTATGTATGCTCCTCAGGGAAAGCACGTTCCATATAATTTTGCCACTCGTAGTCCTCTTGCCAGTTATCTCCTCGGTCTTCCGGGGGAACGATGCGAAGGTGACCGCAGTGGATCCATGCATCGAGGACGAGGGCATCCTTCAGTCCCTTGCCCTTGGCATTGACGTAAAGACAGCTGTGAGAACGAGCCTTGCCCTTGTCTCGTATGGTGAGCCCCAGAAAGAAGTAGTGGAGGCGGCGCCTGCGCAATTCGCGGAAAAGATCCTGTTGGTAGTGGTAACAGAGGCCGCGATCCAGGACATAGGAGTTGACCATGATGTTGTTGATCCATCCGAAAAACATGGCGTCGTTGTAACGGGCAATGTTGGCGGACTGGACGTAGGCTGTTTGAGCGAGCCAGTGGGCTTCTTCAGCCGCCGCTGGCTGTTGAGCCTGAGCCGAAGGGAGTAGTTTCAGGAAGTCCTGCTGCAGTTCGTCGATCTTTGACGCGACATAGGGACTTGTATCGTAGGCTTTGGGTGGAGCCTGACAACAGGAGGTCAAACTCCACATACAGAAGAGAGTCAGGGTAATAATGAACAGACGGTAAGGCATAAGAACAGGGACAAACTAGCATTTCTTCGCGGAAAGACCAGTGGGAGAACAATGAAATTGTGTCCTCACCTGTTCCTGCGCTTGCTTGCGGCCCCATCCCTCCTTATGATTGAGTCGCTTTATTCCATTTATCATGCTGACAATCAAGAAACTTACCAAAGCTCACGCGGGAAGAACCCTGTTTCGGGAAACGGATATGACAATCAACTGGGGGGAACGCGTTGCTCTGGTCGGCCCTAATGGGGCGGGGAAGTCCACCCTGTTCCGCATGATTCTCGGAGAAGACACCCCCGATGAAGGAACAATCAGTACCGACGAGTACGGAGTGATTGGCTATCTGCCCCAGGAAGCGGGGGATCCTCGCGATGAGACGGTTCTGGAAATTGCCATGGGGGTGACTCCGGAGCTGGCTGCCGCCCTTCGCGTGATCAAGGTCTCAGAAGAAAGCGGGCACATGCACACGGAGGAATATGCCCATGCCATGGATGTCTTCAGTGCTGCCAATGGTTACCAATTGGAACCGAAGGCGAAGAAGATACTTAAGGGGCTCTCTTTCCGCGACAGCGACTTCCAGCGTCCCGCTCGCGAAATGTCCGGCGGTTGGGTGATGCGTGCCCACCTCGCCAAACTCCTGGTGATGGAGCCGGATCTGCTCATGTTGGATGAACCGACAAACCACCTGGATCTTCTTTCCCTCCTTTGGCTCCAACGCTACCTGATGAATTACCCCGGAGCCATCCTTCTGATTTCCCACGATCGCGACTTCATGGATGAACTCATTGAAACCGTGTATGATATTGATGACGAAGAACTCGTCTCCTATCGTGGAAATTATACAAAGTTCCTGGATCTCAAGGAACAACGTTACGAGCAACTCCAGGCGGCCTACCGCAATCAGCAGAAGGAAATCGAGCACATTCAGGAGTTCATCGACCGTTTCCGTTCGGTGGCTTCCAAAGCAGGGCAGGTGCAGAGCCGTGTGAAGCAACTGGAGCGCATGAAGGTAATCAACAGGCCGAAGGCCACGCGCAAGGTGTTCAAATTCAACTTCCCTCAGCCTCAGCGCAGCACTCAGAAAGTGATGGAACTTGAGAAAGTCGGTCAATCCTACGGTGAGGTACAGGTCTATCAGAACCTCGATTTGTTGATTGAACGCGGCGACCGCATTGTTCTCGTTGGCCCGAATGGTGCTGGCAAATCCACCCTGCTGAAGATTCTTGCCGGTATCGTGCCCGTCAATTCCGGCAAACGCATTCCCGGAACGACAACGCGCATCGGATATTTCTCCCAGACGCGTTCGGAAAACCTTAACCCCGACAACACGGTGCTTGAGGAGATCATGAAGTGCAACGACGAGATCCGGGAAGAAGAAGCCCGCTCCATCCTCGGCTCCTTCCTCTTCCGCCGTGCAGATGTCCAGAAGCGGGTGCAGGTGCTATCCGGTGGGGAAAAATCCCGCCTCAGCTTGGTGAAGTTCCTGGTGGATCCTCCCAATCTTCTTCTGATGGATGAACCGACGACTCACCTTGACCTTTTGTCCGTCGAGGCTCTCGTCCAGGCTTTGAAGCACTACGAAGGCACCCTCGTCTTCATTTCCCACGATGTCCACTTCATCCGCTCTCTGGCGGAAAAGACTCTCCACGTCAATCAGGGCGCGGTAACGACCTACGCGGGAGGCTACGATTACTATCTGGAAAAATCAGGTATCCTTGATGACGAAAAAGGCGGCATCACCGCCTCCTGAGCCTTCTGCGTTTTCTCCTCCTCATCCGGGATTGGATAAACTTTTTCCCGGTTTTGGAAACCAGCGTGCCCCTGAATTCATGATGAATCCAAGGGCACGGTAGTTGTAAAGCGGAGGTGTGGCAACGGTTTATTGTCCTACCTGAACGGGCAGGTATTTGACGGGGGAGGTTCCAACCGGGTTCTTGAGTACGTAGGAGATGCGGTCTTCTCCGGTGAATCCCTGTTTGGGCGTGTACTCGACATCGCCATTGGGGGAGAATTTGACGGTGCCTCCATTGACGGTACGGCTGTTCAAGCTGATTTTTGTGGGGCCAGCCATGCTTAGAATGGATTGGTTGAGATTGGGGATTGTCAGCGGTGTGTCGGCTGCAGTGGATGGTATGGTGTCTACTGCGAGGTAGGAAAGATCCCACTTCGGGAAGGCTTTTTTGTCGAGGTATTCGGCAGCTCCAGCGGAGGGTCTCAGCTTGAAGTGTTCGAAGTACGGGCGGACATCGCGTTGGCATTCTTCCGAGAGCCCAATGAGGTAGCGGTCGATCTTTGCCTGGTCGCGGATATCCTGATTATTCATGTCTCCCTGAACGAAGTCCCACTGGTACATGGCATCATTCTTGTCACGCATCCGGCGAATAGTGTTCTTCAAAGGCTGCCAGCCAAAGTCCACGGTGTGGCCCAGCATCATGCTGGTGACGGGGTAGGACCAATGATGCGTCCCCTTGGTGGAAATCTTGTACCAGCCTTCCTGCTTGATTTCTTCATGTGACTTGTCGGCGGGGTCGAAGAGTTTGCGCATGTGGGTATCCGGGCTGTCCTTCCAGTCGAAATCCCTGAGCGACTTCATGTAATACCCTGCCCAGTTGCAGGTGGATTCACCCCAGTAGCCAACGACAATTTCATCGGGGTCTCCGTGGTGGCCGTGTTCGTGCAGGAAAAGACCGTCGTTTTTGTCTTTCATCTGCTTTAGGTCCAGAAGTCGCGCCATGTTTTGGGGGTGCCATTCCAGGGGCCAGTAGGCATATCCTTCGCGGGGGTAGAGGCTGGCGTGCATGCGGAAGGGGTAGCCGGGGTAGTAGGCATAGAAGTCTTGGTGGTGACGGCAGTTTTCATTCCACCATTGCATGAGCGAGGTGGGATCCTCCAGTTGGCGCAGATCGTCCGACTTGACGAGGAGAAGCAGGTGCTCGGAAATGAGTTCTCCCCATGGGGCCGGAGCTTCACGGAGCTGCTTCCAAGCTTCATTATCCGTCTTGCCGAGGATGAAACGTGGCGTTTCCAGGACGTTTTCGAAGGTGACGGGCGTATCCTGCATGGCGACTTCCTTGGGAACCTGGATGAAGATGATGCCGCCATGCGGAGAAATGGCCGTGGTTTTGGTTTCCTTAAGCGGGAACTGGCGCGTTGTGTTCGGCGTACTGGTCAGTGCCGGGTCCTGATGGATGGCCGCATTGACGTGGTGGCCGATAACCAGATTCATCCCAGCTTCTGCCAATTCGGTGGGTAGTGTAACGGTAACGGGTACACCGGGCAGGGCATAGACTCCGGTGGACACCGTTTCCCAGCCCCACTTGTCACCCTTCGAACTCAGGGGGATCGTCTTTTTGATGGCTTTGGCATCCTTCGGGATCTTCCCGAGCATGGGGGCGAGGCGATGGGGGCCATAGGCTTTGAGTTCGTCCTGAGTCAGGGATTCCAGATACTTCTCTTCCAGATACAGGAGGCGTTTGGCCGCCGGGTTTTTAATCGGATTATCCGCTGTGGGGACGATGCCTTTGGCGAGGGTAGCAAATGCTTTCAGTCTGGCTTTGCGCTTGTCGGCATCCAGGGATTCGAGGTTTCTTTCCTCCTGGCGCAGAATGTTTTCTACGAGCTTTTTGTCCGGGTCGGAGAGATTGTCGAGCCAGGAAGCGAGCGTTGTAATGTCCTTGCTGGCAAGTTCCTTGCGGAGTTCATTTTTGTATTGCTCGCGCTTGAGTGTCTCGGCAACGGCCTTTTTCTGTTCCTCGTCTAGGAGAGGCATTATGTAGCGTTTTCCGAGGACTTCGCGCGGCATGCCATCGCATTCCCAGGCAATGGCCATGTGGTCATCACCTCCGGCCTGTTTGTGCAGAGCCTGGATCAGATACTGCTTCCCTTTCTCCAGGGTGACGGACTTTGATTTGGCATCGTTTCTGAAAGCTTTGCGGGAGGAATAACCTTTCCTCTCGGCAATCTTGACCAGGTTTTCAGGGCGGACATCGGAGCTTAACCAAAGCTCGGCATTGTCATCTGCCGCCAGCCAGAAGGTGTAGTCTCCGGTTTTGGGTACCATGAGAACAGCTGTGTAGCGTGCGCCATATTCATCTCCCAGGGATGCGATATCAATTTCCTGTACGATGCTTGTCCGCGTCGGCTTCCCGTTCTGGTAGGCGCGCGTTTTGGTCATGTCGTCGATGGTCTGTCCTCTCTGGCTCTCCCAGATTTCCTGGGTAGCGCCGCGTCGGGGTACATCGGGAGTATTCTGGGCACCGGAAAGTAACCCGGTGGCCACAGTGGAGAGCAGGAAGGCAAAGGAGACTTTGATCATACTGTATGTACGGATGTTCTGTAGCTTTCTTTCAAATCTCATTCACAAACAATGGATTTACGGAATATTCATCCCCGGTTTGCGTCAGGAACCAGTGGTGGGCAGAGCTTGCAGTGGCAAAATTGTTTTGATTTTTCCCATGATGAGCCATATCTTTCTCTATGACTGCTGTGTGCGTCGCCAAATGGTTAGGTGGCCCGAACCGATAGTATATAATAATGGGGGCAGCCCCGTTGTTCCTATGGACCGTCCCTTGCGGATACTCCAGAAGAATGGCGGAAGTCCCCGCCTTACTGAGACACGGGAACGTGGCTCACTACCATAGACGGCACAGCGGTTGCTTTTTTTGAATTAGAACCCCATATATTAGCAGTTACTGGCTACTTCTTGTCAGCTGTATGGAGGTGATGGTGTCGGACCTCCTATCCTCTTCCCCCTTTTTTCTTCTATCGCACTGCAAAATGCAACAAGGCCGTCCCGACGATGCGGAACGGCCTTGCAAAAATAGGGTTTCAGGGATTGATAGTGCGAGGCTTACTTGCCTTGTTTTTCATCCAGCTTCTGCTTGACGAGAGCTTCAATTTCGGCGTACAGCTCGGCGTTGTTCTTGAGGGCTTCCTTGGCGGCGTCGCGTCCCTGGGCGATCTGACTGCCATTGTAGCTGATCCACGAGCCGCGCTTCTGGATGATATCGTATTCCATGGCGAGGTCGAGCAGGCTACCGACGGAGGAGATACCTTCGTTGTACATGATGTCGAATTCGCATTCCGTGAAGGGAGGTGCCACCTTGTTCTTGACGACCTTCAGCTTGGTGCGGTTACCGCTGACGGATCCGTCAGAAGCCTTGATCTGGCCGATGCGGCGGATATCAATACGAACGGAAGCGTAGAATTTGAGGGCGCGACCACCAGGGGTTGTTTCCGGGTTGCCAAACATGACTCCGATCTTTTCGCGGATCTGGTTGGTGAAGACGCAGACCGTGCGAGCCTTGGAAATGAAGCTGGTCAGTTTGCGCAGAGCTGCTGACATCAGGCGTGCCTGGGCGCCGACGGTCGAGTCGCCGATTTCACCTTCGAGTTCCTGCTTGGTGACGAGGGCTGCCACGGAGTCCAGCACGATGACGTCAATGGAGTTTGAGCGGACGAGGGCTTCGCAGATCTGCAGAGCCTCTTCCCCGGAGCTTGGCTGGGAGACGAGCAGGTCGTCCAGATTGACGCCGAGGCGGGCGGCATACTGGGGATCCAGAGCATGTTCCACGTCGATGAAGGCGGCCAGACCACCAGCTTTTTGTGCCTGGGCAACGGCGGTCAATGTCAGCGTCGTTTTACCGGAAGATTCCGGGCCGAACACTTCCACGATACGACCACGGGCAAAACCGCCCACACCGAGAGCACGGTCAATCAGGAGGTTACCGGTCGGGATGACATCGACATCGGATTTGTGAGTATCGCCCAATCTCATGATGGCGGACTCACCAAAGTCTTTCTGGATCTGGGAGATAGCCAGATCAAGGTTGCGTTTGCGGGCTGCTGCCAGTTTTTCGGCTTCAGCGGATTGAGGGGCTTCACTCGTCATAGTTCACGAAGTATAGGAAGAGCGGATGAATATTCAAGCGCCCATCAGGTGAGTTGACAATTCTTTCCGTCACACTCTGGTGTACTTTATACCGCACAACGCTTTTTCAGCCAGTTGCGAACCGGTTCATCATACAATTTCAGACACAGGGTAGCCAGAATGATGCTTCCGAGCAGGACGAGGCCTCCGACAGGGATGGCTGCGGAGAGGGGGAGCTTATTGTCTGCAACCCAGGCGGTGTACAAGTAAATCAGCGGGTAGTGTGTGATATAGAGCGGGTAGGATAAATCTCCCAGGAAACGGCACAGTCGCTTGGAAAAGGCACCGCTAAGGACCCCGCTTGCACCCAAGTAAACGGTACAGGGGAAGATGGCGATGATGCAGAAAGCGTCGTATAGGCCATTGATCCGGTAATGTTCAGCACCTCCCATATGGGGCATGCTCATGACCCCAACAATGATGAGACTACACCACAGGAACGCATGCTTGATGCGCCCTGGCTTGCACAGGCGAAAGAGCAGGAGGCCGCCGAAGAAGGGGTAGGCCAGTCGCGTCAGACCCACTTGAATCTGTTCGGTCGTCAGGCTCCAACCCCCGATATTGTTACCCAGAGTGTAGCACTGGTGTACCAGTGCGCATCCAGCCAGGAAGACGAAGGCGGTAAGCCAGAAGTTGCTCAAGCGTCTGATAATCGTCGCATACAAAATATTGGCCAGGTACTCGAAAAACAGCGTCCAGCCCGGGCCATTCAGCGGATACATCTCCGTCCACCCGCGAACATCCATCCCCAGCGGTACGGGTATTAGAAGGCTGCCGGCAGCCATTACAACCAGCATGAGCCACAGAGGTGTTCCGGCAATGTTCGGGAAAATTTCCGATGCCTGCGGGTAGAATAAAATTGCTCCCAGTATCATTCCCATGACCACCATCGGCTGGAGCCGGATCAGGCGGCGCTTGCAGAACCCCCACAGGCTCATCTTTCCCCATCGGTCATCATAGGCATAGCCGATGACAAAACCGGAGAGGATGAAGAAGAAATCGACACCCAAATACCCATGGTTGACGATTTGATCCGTATGGAACTCCATGTCTGTGACATTGGCCTCGAAAATGTGGAAAATAACCACCATCACCGCAGCAACCCCTCTCAATCCGTCCAAAATGGGATAATGAGGTTTGGAGGGAAGGGCGGAGGAGTCAGGAAAAGTCATGTCCTTTCCTACGAACAGCAATATGCTAATCTTTCATGTCGATGGCATCCTCCACCAAGGAGCTTTCCCTTCCAGAGGCACAAAAAAGCAACCGGAGACTAAGCTACCGGTTGCTGGAAGTGGGTATCCTCTCACAAGAGGGTTCCTGTGCGATCAATCAAGGATCAGGAGGCAATGCCGAAGTGATCCTGGATGGAAGCAAAGATTTTATCCCTGCGGGAGCGTGCCTTTTCCACGTCTCGGGTCTTCAGGGAGAATCTCAAGCGTTCTGCCGTGGCGTCCGGCTTGTGTACGGTGACATGGCACCACCACACACCGCGGTTATTCCAGAGGTGATGATTGGGATTGTCGTCGTTGATTCGCAGAGCGATTTTGGTTTGAGTTTTCATAATGATTGCGTTCTATGAAATGGTTCGTTCGGACTTGGAGCAAAGCATTTTTTCCTGCCCGAGAGGAGATTTTGATCGTATCTTGTGACTGCCTTGCATATAGTGATACAACTTTTTCTGCACTTTTGTTCAAAAAATTTTCGGAAGCCCTTATTTTTCCGATCGTCCCCCATCACCCAAGAGCCCTGGTAACAGATCAAGGACTTCTTTTAACTTTTCATCTCTTGCCAGAGCAGAAGATAACGGTGCTCCTTTAAGGAGTACGGCTTTGCCATCCTTGCTTTTGATGATGAGGGGCTGTTCCATGCTGTAAGAGTGCCACTACGAGTTCTATACGTGATATTCCATAGGAAGGCCTGGGACTGGTAGGTCAGTTGCTTCCTTGGGTGACTGTTTATTTTGATACATCTGCCTGTGGCGGAATTGTTCTGCTCCAGAACTTGACAAGGTCGATGCTTCGGGGAAAAAGGAAAAACTGCCCTACCTATTCGGATAGAGCAGTTTTTGTAAAGGGTTGGTTGATGTGACAACGGCTGCGATTGAGCCTGATGTCCCCTTGGCTTTCGCCTTGTGCCTTTGTTTAGGCAGCAATGCCGAAGTGGCGCTGGATGGAAGCAAAGATCTTGTCTCTACGTTCGCGCGCTTTATCGATATCGCGGGTTTTCAGGGAAAATCTCAGACGTTCTGCCGTGGAGTCCGGCTTGTGGACTGTGACATGGCACCACCAGACACCACGATTGTTCCAAAGGTGGTGGTTGGGGTTATCGTCATTGATTCGAAGGGCAATCTTGGTTTGAGCTTTCATCTCTTTGATTTATGGCACGGAACCTATGGGTTAATACGTTAAAGGATTCGATAATCTTTCAATTTTTCCTCAAGGTGCCTCTCTCAACAGACCGTCCCGTTAGAATGACTTTTAGAACGACAAGCACCTGCGTAGGTTAGACCCCCGCAGGCACTCAGCGTTTTAAAAACGTTCGAAGACAGAATGTTTTATTACAGGAGGCCTGCTTTTTTCAGTGTGTTATACGCACCGTTCTTGTTGATCGTACGCAGGGCTTTCACAGAAATTTTCATGCGAATGAACTGACCCAGTTCAGGAACCCAAATGCGCTTTTCTTGAAGATTAGGATAAACGGTGCGATTGACAGTCTTGGTCACGTGGCGACCGATACCGCCCTTTTTCTTGGCGAGACCGGAGCGGTGAATGCGACGGCCGGTGTGCGGGACAGAGCCTCGGATGATGCAGATACGGGACATGGCAATCAAATGTTAATGGTTACGGGAGCAAGAAAATAGCCTATATTCGAACGAGGTCAAGGATAACTGATAAAATTTTACGATTTTTTTTATAAACCGCGTTCCGGGCTATTCTCCCGCAGACGGGGTTTGGAGGTACGAAGCGATTTCGACCAGGTTGCCGTCGGGGTCTCTCAGATAGATGGATTGCATGGGGCCGCGTGCACCAGTACGCATGACTGGGCCGAGTTCGATGGCTCCTCCGGCACGTTCGATGTGGTGCATGGCATCTACGATGTCCCCCTCGACGATGAGGCAGATGTCCGCACTTCCGGCGAGGGGGTGGCGCGCTGCGGGGGAGAATTCCCCGGCGAAGCGGTGGAGGTTGATCTTGCTGTTGCGGAAGAAGAGAGAACGCCCTTCGTGCTTCATGCCAAGCACTCGGGTGTAGAATTGAACGCTGCCGTCGAAGTCTGCAACGGTCAGGACGATGTGGTCATACCCAAGAATGTTCATGGAAGGGATTGTGGCACGGTGGTGACTGATGTCAATCGCTCCTCCGGTGTCCCTCTGCCTTTGAAAAGGTGATTTTGATGCCAGAACGCAGGTGATGCTTGACCCCATGGGCGTACTCGAAGTCAAATAGGATTATGCAAGAAAACAAGTACGCGATTTTTTCCGAATGCGGTCAGCCGCAGGATAAGCTTCAGGTGGCAAGTAGTCCGGTGGAATCCCCGAAGGAAGGTGAAGCCACGGTGCGCATACTGGCGGCTCCGATCAACCCGGCCGACATCAACTTCGTGCAGGGTGTGTACGGATTGAAACCCGTGTTCCCGGATTCCCGTGCCGGCCTGGAAGGCTATGGAATTGTTGAGGAATCGGCCTCGCCTGGGCTGGTGGCAGGCGATCGCGTGATCATGTTGCGCGGGATTGGTTCCTGGAGCCGTTATTTGACGGCCCCGGCGGATTCCTTCCTCAAGGTGTCCGAAGAGGTGGATCCTTTCCAGGCCGCTATGCTTAAAGTGAACCCTCTGACGGCTCTGCGCATGTTGGAAGGCTTTGTGAACCTCCAACCCGGCGACTGGGTTGTGCAGAATGCCTCCAACTCCGGCGTGGGTCGTTGCCTGATTCAGATCGCGAAGAAGATGGGCGTTAAGACGATCAACTTTGTCCGTCGTCCGGATGAGCTTCGCGACGAACTGACGGCTCTTGGCGCCGACCTTGTCGTCGGTGAGGACGAGCAGGATGTCGTGAAGAAGACTCTGGAATTGACGGGCGGTGTGCGCCCCTTGCTGGCATCCAATGCCGTGGGTGGAGAAAGTGCCCTGCGCTTGATGGATATGCTGGCTCCCGGCGGCACGATGGCCACCTTTGGAGCGATGAGCAAGAAGAGCATCAAGGTGCCGAACGGATTCCTGATTTTCAAGGGTATCTGCCTCAAGGGGCTTTGGGTGACCCAGTGGCTGAAGGCTTCTCCCCGCGAGGAGATCGAAGCCGCCTACGCTCGCCTGGCTGGCTGGATGGCTTCCGGTGAACTGAGCCAGGCGGTGGATACGGTGTACGCGCTCGATGATATCCGCGAAGCTGCCGCGAAGGCTCAGGAGGAGTTCCGCAATGGAAAGATCATCCTCGATCTGAGCAAGTAAGCCCTTCCCGTTGTTTGATATCAACAAAAATCCCCGTGCGGCCTGTTCGTGTTGCACGGGGATTCTGTGTTTGAGGGGGGTGTGACAGGATCAGTTGTCGGCATGGTCGGCGCCGACATCAACGCCACTCCATGCCTGCCTGTTGGTCCAGTCCTTGCAGGGTTCCTTCCAGAAGGGAGCATCGGGGGCAAGGCCGAGGGGCAGGAGGACGGCGGCGCACAGGTACTGGCTGCCAGTGTTGATGTAATATTCCGACATATTGATCTGGCTGCCGCAGAAGCCGATGTTGAGCCAGCCGTCTTTGTCGAAGGTGTTGGGGGCTTCCATCTGGCGTTTCATAACGGAGGTCAGGGCGCAACGCACCTGTTGAGGGGTGACGTTCGAGGGCAGTTTGTTTAGCAGAGCCGCTTGGGCGAGGGCCTGGAATGCTCCGAAACGGTAGGTGATGGAGCGTCCGACGACGGGGTAGGTGCCCTCTGGCGAGATCTGTCGTTCCTGGATGGCGGCATAGCGGGAGAGGCGCTTGTATTGGGTGTTGAGGAAGTCGGCGCCCTCCATTTTGTGCTTTTCCATGACGCGAAGGATGTCAGTGAGCATTGGGTGGATGACGAAGCTGTTGTAGTAGTCGTTGTGGACTTTGACTCCGTCGCCATAGATGCTGTCACCGTAGTACCACTTGTCGCGGAATTTGACGATGCCATCCATGAGGCGTTTGGAGTCACATTCTCCAGTGAGTTCCTGAAGCCCGGCTTCGACCATGGAGGCGAAGAGGAGCCAGTTGCTTTGCCCCGGTGTGATCTTACGCGTCTTTTTCATGGCTTCGATGAGGTTGCTGCGCGTTTTGTCGTCGAGATTGCCGAGGAGTTGCTTCGGGGCACGGAGGATGCCCTGGATGAGGAAGGCAGTGTCCACCAGCGGCTGGGAAGGCTTGTCAAAAACCATGTAATCCGGCGATTCTGGATCGACCGCGTTCGTGATGGCCTTGACCGTCAGGTCGATGTACTTCTTGCGAAGCTTACCTTCGGGGGTGTTGTCGGGTCCGAGTTCCAGCCAGGGGGCGATGCCGCAGATGAGGCGCCCGAAGGATTCCAGATGGGCGAAGGGCGATCTGGCTTTGTTGCGAGCCACGACGGGCATGTTCTTGCGAAGCGTGTTATTGGCCAGATTCTTCAGGACGGGGTCCGAGATTTTTGTCAGGCTCTGCACCCAGTAGGTGCGTTCCTGCGTGCCGTTGGAGTGGGATTCGGCAGCGTGGAGTGCCCCCATGCCCATGAGGGTAACTGTGGCGAGGATGAGACGAGGAAGGATTTTCATAGCAGGAGATAAAGAGAGTGTATGTAGATTCAGGATGGCGTGTTGGCTGGGATGGATTCGAGGAATTCCTTGAAAAGGGGATCGAGTTGCAGGGTGTCGTTCTGCGTCTTTTGCAATTTTTTGAGTTTGGCGAAGAGCTCCTTCATGACAGGAATGGAGGCGTGGTCTTCCGCGAGATCCTTCATTTCCGAAGGGTCGTTTTTGCGGTTGAATAGGCGCACGCGCTTGATTTTCGGGTAGATGAGCATTTTCCATTCCGGCGTTCGTATCATGCGCTGGGTTCCCATGTAGGAACCGTAGATATCCTGCTCACTAACGCGTTCTCCATGGAGACTAGGGGCGAGGCTGGGGTAGGCGATGTGTTCCTGTTTGGGGATGCCAGCCAGTTCTAGCGTTGTGGGCATGATGCTCTGGATATAGATGGGCTCCCGAACGGTGGATTTGCGCTCGATACCGGGACCGACGATGAAGAAGGGCACGCGTATGGCTGGCTCGTACATGTTTTGCTTGCCGATCATCCCGTGATCCCCCATGGCGACTCCCTGGTCGGCAGTGAAGATGACGTAGGTTGGCGTTTTGACCTCTTTGGAGAGGGTATTCAGGATGCGCCCGATCTGGTCGTCCATGTGGGTGATCATGGAGTAGTATTCCCGGCGGTTGGTCTTGATGGAAAGTGGTGTCCGGGGGAAGGGGGCTAGCCACTCGTCGCGCAACTTGGGGCCGGCTCCGATGTCGCGGCAGTAGGGGTACTCCGGCATGAAGGAATCGGGCAGTTTGATTTTGTCCACCGGGTACCTGTTCAGGTATTTGGCGTAGGATTGGTGGGGGTCGTGCGGGGCATTGAAGGCCACGTACATGAAGAAGGGCTTGGCGGATTCTCCTGCCTGTTTCAGGAAGCCGCATGTCTCATCGGCGACAACTTCGCTCCAATGCCTGCCTCCTTTCCAATAGCCGCCCTGGCTTTGATCATCAGGGCGCCAGGCGTCGGGTTTACCGGGGATGAACTTGCGGTCGTAGCAGAGCTGGGTTTGTTCCGGCATGCCGCCGCGCTCGGTGCCGACGTGGTCGAATACTTGCTGAGAACCAATGCTTTTGACGTGCCACTTGCCGGTGAAATAGGTCTCGTATCCGCCCTGGTGCATCAGTTCCGGCCAAAGGGGCGTTTTATCTTTTGATCGGTCGTATTTGGCAGCCTTCCAAACGGTTTTACCCGTGTTGAGCATGGTGCGGCTGGCCTGGCAGATGGCAGGTGTCCAGGAGCCGGGGTTAAAGGCCTGCTCGAAGCAACAGCCCTGATCGCGCAATTTGTCCAGATGGGGGGTCTGAACACTTCCATCGCCCGTGGAACCCAGTGCATCATAGGCGAGGTCATCAGCGAAAATAAACAGGATGTTCGGATGCGTCCCTCCCACGTCGGGAGGGACGGCAGCAATGGCTGACAAGGCAAGACCTGCCCCCGCCATGCAGGAGAAAAGAGAAAAGCGAAAGTTCATCATGAAAAACTACTGTCCATGAGACGGGTATCTTTCATGATTCCATAGTTAGTCTGAGATTTGTGCTTATTTTCGTTTCATTATCCGAATGATTAAGAGGAGAATCAATCCCCCAGATATGCCTCCCAGTACCCATACAATCAGGGATTTTTGTTTGATGCCGCGAAGAGAAATATTGCTGATGTAGGCATCTTTCTTATCAGGCCCATCTACGGATCCGAAGACCATGTAAATTGTGCCATTTCCATTTTTGATCAATTCTCTATAACGATCTTTCCCCATGTTCCATGATACGTTCCACTTTTCAGAAATATTTATTTTTGATTCTTTGTTTAAAAGAATGGATTTTCCTTCTTTGTTTTCATAGAAAAGTGACCATGTATAGAGAGTTTCCGGTCCTGCGGGAAGAAGAGAAAAGCTGAAAGTAGCATCTTGATATTTTTCCAGATCGGAAATTACTATTTTTTGTGCAGCGCAAACTCCATCCGTTCCCTTCATATTGGGGAGGCGTAGTATCCTCCTTTGTGCATCGACCGTCGCATTATCCCATCGAGTATCGCCATTGCCGGTTGTTGTATACCAACCATTATCTTTTTCTTGGAGCCAGGAAGTAATATCTTCTGCATCAATAGTATCATTGCATATATCAAGATTGGCATACGAGGATACTTTTATGTGTTGTATGGGAGCCAGGAATTGGATCGCTTCATTCGAATAAGCAAAGAAAGATAAAAATATAAATAATGCAAATGAAATGATATTTTTCATAGAAAAGTAGTTGGATGTGAAATATTATTATATGATACGTATTGCTAATATAATTAACGATCATACGCTTGCAATCAAAAAGAGAAAAAAGGTATGGCCTTTCCAGTTCTTATTCACACTTGGATAATTAGAGCTGTCTGACGTTGATTTCTGTCTCGCAGGTGGTGCCGGAGGGTTGGTGAATGGCCCGGATGGTGTGCTTGCCGGGGGTGAGTTCCACGACCGAGCGGCCATCTTGATTGATGATGCGAAGCGTGTCGGATTCCCAGATGGTACCTTCGTGAGGGAGATTGCTCTTCAGGTGCAGGGTGCGGCCTCCGTCTGGCAGGTCGGGGTCAAGCACAAGGGTGCTACCGGGTGGGGGAACGGTGATTTTGGGGCTTTCCTGAGTGGGCAACAGGGTGGGATCAAGTACAAGTCCCTCCTTATTGGCTTCTTGGAAGCGCAGGAACCAGTCGGTGTATTCACTGCCGAGCAAGGCTCTGCCTTGGGCGTCGTAGTTGGCGGAGCTTGCCTTCTTAGGGAGGCGGCCGGGGAAGGCCATTTCTTCTCGTACCCAGGCGCTGGAAAGTTCGGGTGTTTCTGGCCACAGCAAGCCGTTGCGTTTGTCGATGCGGACGCGAACCAGCTCCTGTTCCGTATCGGGGAAACCGGGATCAGCACCATGGGCACAATCGACCATGACCCTGTGGAAGATGGGCCCGGCTCCGCTGACGCCACTGACGTCTTTCATCCGCCGAAAATCAAAGTTGCCAACCCAGACACCGACAGTGACCTGCCCGGTGAACCCGATGCACCAGTTGTCGCGGAAGTCGGACGAGGTACCGGTCTTGACCGCTGTGCGGAAAGGCAGGGCAAGTGGCCCGCCAATGCCGAAAGCCTCCACCCGTGCCTGGGGGTCGGAGAGAATGTCCGCCAGTGCCATGCTGGTAGCCGGCGTGAAGACTCTCCTCCCACTGGTTTCGGGCGGCGCCTCGTCGCGGTTCCAGTGAAGCGTGGTGGCAGTGCCCCCACGAGCGATGGCGGCGTAGGCCTGCACCAGCTCCAGCAGGGAGACTTCGGCATTGCCGATGGAGAGCCCCAGACCGTATTCCTTCACTGGCTTGTTGATCGAGGTGATGCCGGTCTTGCGAAGAAGCTGGACGAGTTCCCCGGCTCCACCCGCCATGTTGAGCATGCGCATGGCGGGGATGTTCAGGGAACATGCCAGAGCATGCCGGATGGAGACCGGCCCGGCGTATTGATCATTGTAGTTCCTGGGGGCACCCGTCCCTCGGGCATCGCGGAATTCGGTTGGGACGTCAGGGATGATTTGGCCCGGCCATGCCACGCCTGAGTCGAAGGCCATGCCGTACACAAAAGGCTTGAGTGTGGAACCGGGGGAACGCGGAGTGAGTACCCCGTCCAGAAGCCCTCCTTTTGGGTCCAGGCGGTCGGTGGAGCCGATCCATGCGAGGATTTCCCCGGTGCTTTGGTTGGCGACGAGGACGGCTGCCTGACCGGCTTCCCGCTTGTGGAGACGAGCCATTTCTTCTTTGGCAATGACCTGTGCGCGGCGTTGAATTCTGGCGTCGAGAGTGGTTCTGATCGTGCCTGTCCTGCCGGAATGGAGCAGCCATGAGACGAAGTGTGGGGCTGTCGAAGACGGTATTTCCGGGCTTCCCTCAGGGGTGAGGACGAGCCCCACTTCTTCATTTTTGGCACGGGTTGCCCGTTCCTCCGTGATCATCCCTTCGGTCTGCATGCGGGTGAGGACGTAGTTGCGGCGAGCCCTTGCCGCGGCAGGATGGAGAATGGGGTTGTAGCGTCCCGGTGCCTGCGGCAGCCCGGCCAGGAGGGCGCACTGTGCGAGCGACAGCTGGGAGATGCTTTTCCCGAAATACTTGATCGAGGCTGCCTCTACGCCAAAGGCCATGCTGCCGAAGTCTGTACGGTTCAGGTATTCCCTGATGATCCATTTCTTGTCGCGGCTCATTTCCAGATGCCTGGCAGTGAGTATCTCCCTCAACTTGACGGGAATGGTGCGTCGCGATTTGGGGCGCGACATTTTGACGAGTTGCTGACTGATGGTCGATGCCCCTGAGGGGATGCCTCCCCCGATGCTCAGTTGGGAGCCAAGGGCGCGACAGGTGGCGATGAAGTCAACGGCTCCATGCTCGAAGAAGCGCTTGTCCTCGGCAGCAAGAATGGCCTGGATGAGATCACTCGGCATCGCCTCGATACTCACAGGGAGAGAGAGTTTGTGCTCTCTGTCCGGGATGCGCGCGATCAATTCATCATTCCGGTCGAGGACAACCAGCCCCTTCATCTGCGGCTCCCGAAGGGCCTCCGGGATAGGGAAGAGCCACGGCAGTCCCCACCAGAACACGGCACTCCCAAGCACCAGTCCTCCTACTGCCATGAGGAGCTTGCTAGTGACCGGGTATCGAAGCCGGAGAGAGGCTTTACTTGCTGCTTTCTCCGTTGGTGACGGTGAATCGTTCACTGATCGACAATCCATATACCTGGGGTTCGTACATCAGCTCCGCCTTGGCCGGGGGAACTGTCGCCTGGCCGGCGCGAACAACCCGCGCCAGGTATGAGGCCTGGAAGGTGCGGCCTTCCGGCATGTCGTCCACAAAGAAGCGAACCTTGTCCTTGAAGAATTGCTGGTTGGATGTCTCTTCTGGGTAGGAGAAGCCGTCCGGCATGGCTCCGGGGTGCTGTTGAAGCCCGGGGTTGATGGCCTCGAAGGATGAAGGCATGTTGTCCTCAATGGCAACGTAGCGGTAGCCTTTGCCGGTCGGGATGACTTTCAGCGTGATGCGCACCGTGTCGCCCATGACGAAGCGCGAGGCGGGTTTCCATTGGCCATCCTTGTCCATGACCTCGTACTTGCGGAGAACCGTCATGCCTTTGTCCGTGATGCCGGGGAAGTCGGTTCGGGCGGGTTTGCCCTGTGCAAGACTGTGCCCGAAGACTTTGCCTTCGCCGGAGACGGTGAGGCTGCCCGGCGTGGTGTACGGCAGAGGGATAGACTGTTTGACGGCTTGTCCGCTGGCAGGTACGGTGAAGGGATTGGCAACTGCTTGCCCGCTCCAGAGGACAGAGGTATCCTGCTGGGTGGGACTGGCTTCTTTCAGGAAGTGGGCTATGGCGATGAGATCCCATGCGTTCTGCCAGGTAGTATTGAAGCGGGTGCCGGAGGCATAGGGCAGGAAGAGCCTGTCGAGGCACTGCAAAGTGTCAGGTCCCTGCGGCTTCAGAGCCGTTCTGGCGAGTAGTTCCAGAGCGGGGGAAATGTTGCCGCAAACGGTGTTTTCCTCCTGCGTGGGGAGGCGGTCCAGCATGGCGGCGGCGGCGTTGTGGTGATCCCCCACGGGGCTTTCGGAAAGGGCGAGAATTTCCAGCAACATGTCCGAGCGCGATCCCGTTTTACCCACTGTGTCGAGCAGCTTGTTGAAGTCGGCTTCAGCCAGGAGTTTGCTCTTCGCACGCACCCACTGTGCAAGCGGTCTGGCATCGATGTGGGGCAGATTGTCGAGGCTCTTGTTGAGCTTTTTCAGAGCCGGTTCCGGGACGGGAATTCCTTCATCTTTGGCCAGCATCAAAACGAGAGCGGCGTAGGGAGAGAACACGCAGTTGCTTTCCCCTGAGTTCCAGTAGGGCAGGGCTCCATTTGTCCCCTGTCTCGCAAGGAGGGTGGTAATAGCCTTGCTGAGGGTATTCCTGCGATTGCCTGGGGTGTAGGTGGGGAAGTCCGGGCAGTACTTCGAGAAGACATCGGCATAGATCCACGGCACCATGGCGGAGGAGACCTGTTCCAGGCACCCGTAGGGATAGTTCAGGAGGAAGCGCATGCTGTCCGCCGTGAACACCATCGGGGAGGTGGACAATTCGACATTCAGCGTGCCCTTGACCTGCTGCAATTCGGGCGTGAGTGCCCCGGCGGGATCCCACGGCGTTGACTGGTCGAGTGCGAAGGCGTGGCGTTCCCGAAGCAGCGGGGTGGGGAAGGTGACCGGGAAGCGGGATTCCACGCGGTCGGAGAGCCCCACGGCATCGGCTTCAGGCAGGGGCTTGCCCTGCTCGTCAACCGGACGGACAATCCAGGTCAGAGTGGCTTCTCCGGTACCCGTGAAGGTGACGGGGAGGGAGGCGGTGGCTGTGCCTTTGTCCGGGATAGTCAGTGTGCAGGAGGCGGTGTTGACGCGGGCGATAGACGGGCCTGCTGATTCCAGCGTCACCTGCCATTTTCCTTGGCGAGGAGTGGTCTTGGAGAGCTCGACGGTGAGCTCCAGTTCATCGCCCTGAGACGCGAACATTGGCGTCCCGGGATCTGCCATCACGGGCTTGTTGACGATGTAGGCGGAGGCTCCCGTGCCGAAGCGCGCGCCCTGAACGGCGACGGCTACGACGCGGTAGCGCGTCAGGGTGTCCGGGTTGGTGTAGTTGACTTCGAAGGTGCCCTTGTCATCGGTGACCAGATCAGCCTTCCAGAAGGCGCTGGGGTTGAAGTTGCGGCGCAGTCGGTCGGCAGGGTTGGAGTTCATGCCGGGCGCATCGCCGCCGCCGACAAATATCCCTTTGTTGTCGAAGCTTCTCGACGTCAGGTTTTCATCCAGAAGACGCCCTAGCGGGGAGTGGGTTTTGACGCCCAGAATACGCGTCTGGTAGAAGTGATCCAGAGGCATGGGGTTCTTGTAACCCAGGATGGAGAGGATGCCTTCATCCTCGACGAAGAGAGTGACTTCGGCTCCCTTGACAGGCTGGTTGGTGGAGTCGGTGACAACCCCGGAAAGCTTTTGCTGAGAGCCGGGCAAGACGCTGGCTTCAGGCGTGTTGCAAGCGACCTTGAGGCGGTATGCTTCGGGGTCAACATTGAGGCAGCAGTAGCCGAGCTTCAACTGGGGCATGCCAGCGATGCGTTCGCTGTCGATGGCTCCCTTGACCAGGAAGATGGAGGCATAGACATTGGGGGCATCTCCTTCTTCGAGAGGCACCTCGACTGTGCTGTCCGTCAGGGTGACGCGCTTGCGGAAGGCCCGCATCACGCGATCGCGTTCCACCATGACGACCACGTCGCCTTCAATCGGGGTCTGGAGAAGGATTTTGGCTGTGTCGCCCGCCTTGTAGAGCGTCTTGTCCGGGACGAGCGTCATTCCCAGACCGTTGCGATACAGCCAGGGAGAACGCCCATTGCCGTACACCCAGTATTTGGTGGCGGTGAGGAAGGGGTGGCCTTCTTCATCCTGCCCGGTGATGGTGACGGTGTAGATGCCCGGCTGGTTGGCAGGGATGGAAACGCGCTTGGGCAGGATTGCTTCAGGCTGCGATGGGTGAGCCTGGATGAGGGCTTCGTCCGAAAAGACATTGAATTGTTCGTCTTCGTTTTTGACCGTTGTATTCTCTCCAGAGAGGTAGCAAGTGGGGGTGAATATCTGCCGCGTTACGTCGATTTTGACGGGAAGGTCGCGGGAGTACGGCTTGCCGTCGAGCCCTACGGCAATCAAGTCCAGCTTGAGGTGAGAATCCGTGTTGGTCAGGCGGGAATTGCGCTTGAGGCCAACGTAAACCTTGGCGGGGTCGATGCGCGTGGATGCGGAGCGGAAGACGGTGGTGTTGTTGCCATTGGTGACGAAGCAGGAGGCTTCGAGCAGTTGGGCTCGGTCTTGTTTGTCGGGAGACAAAGCGAGTTCGGCACGAGCCTTGCCTTCCATGTCCATGGCTCCGGTTTGGGTGTCGGAGAGGGACATGCTGTGCCAGCCATCATTCCTGCCGTAGTAGTGGCCCCAGTAATCGGAATCTCCATTGCGATAATCTCCGAATTCGTAATCGGACAGGTTTTTCGGGTAGAAATTGACGGGACGAGATCTCAGGAACCAGTTTACTTTGGCCCCGGAGGCCGGGATGCCCGTCAGGTTAATGGCAGTGGCGGATACGGGCACGGCGGTGGCTCCCGGTTGAAGCGGGGCCATGTCCATGGCGACCTCGAAGCTCTGGCGTTTGAAGTCGTGAACCGGGATGTCGATGGTGAACTCGCGGTTGGTCTGTTCCCATTGGCGCTGCGCGTAGTCAAGGTCGCTGAAAGATGCATCATCGTAGAACGAGATTGCCTTTTTGTCCTTCTTGTTCTTCGGGAAGTAGAGGGTGGCCGTGTAGTCGCCCGTGACATCGTCGGGGAAGGTGATGGAGATGTCGAATGTACCTTCTGACGAGATGTGAACGGGCTGCTGTGCAAAGGTTTGCCCATTGGCTGGAGATTGAATCGAGAAGACGGCCTGGGCATACTTATCGGTGTCGGCGAGAATATCGTTGCCGTGCAGGGAACGGATGATGCCCTTGATGTGTGCCTGCTCTCCGGGTTTGTACAGGTTTCTGTTCGTGAACATGAACACGGTGCGGCGGGGCAAATTCGCCAGATCCTCTTTCGATTCATCCATCCAGTAGGGGGGCTGGACGATGCCGGACGCCCAGGTGGATATCTGGCCTTGATTCATGAACAGAGTCAGCGAGTCGTCGCCGGAGAACAGACGGAGCATGCCAGCATTGTCGGGCAACTCCATCGTGCATAAGCCGTCCTTGATGTTTCCGCGAGCCAATACCTGGCCATTATTGTTGGTGATCTGGCAATCGCCGGTGTGGAGGGCTTTGCCGGACGAGAGCCTGTAGGCATACACGGAGACGGTGCCTCCTGCCCGCTTCCACAACATGCCCAAATCGGTTACCTGGACGAGTGCCTGAGCCGTGCAGGACACGGTGTCGCGGTTGGAGAAACGATAGGAATTCCACCCGTTTCCACCGAATTTTTTGTAGGCATTCAGGGTGTTTTCCGGGGCATTGCCTGTGATGTTGACGAGGTACATGCCCGGGGCAATTCTCCGCGAGAAGAGCTCGTCGAAGGAAAGTGCCATCTTGCCAGCGGCGGCATCGATAGAAACTTCCGGGGATTCGAGTTCATAGGGCAGGAGATCGTAGGGGAGCAGGCGCATTTCCTGTTGTTTGACAGATTCGTCCTTGCGGTCGTCTCCGGCGTTCTCATAGTAGCGGGAATAATGGGCCAGAGCCTGGGGGGCATACGAGAGAGGCAGCTTTTTGGCCTTCACGTTGATATTTTCGAGCATGGTGTAGTCGATCTGGAAACTGTGTGTTCCATCCGCCAGCATGATGGAGTTGCCGGCATCCAGATTGACGGATGGATCATCCGGCCTGACTTGAGCCTCCGCGCCGCACCTCTCATTGGAAAGGTACTGTCCGTCGATGGCGACCAGTCCATGGGCTTTGACCTCGCATTTAAAGGGGGTATTGCCATTTATGGCAATTGGGATTCGTGAGGTGAAGCTGCCTCCGCTACGGCCATATTCATCCGGTTGAACGACCTTGTTGGAGTCCAGATAGAAGGTAATTTCCTCATTGCCCAGCTGGACTGTTTTGGCTAGGCCGTTCGGTGTGTTGACGGCTTCTTTGCCGTCAGCCCAGATGGTGATCTTGTCCCGGAAAATGTCGAATATATCTTTCGTGGCAATGGGGACGGATGTATTCAGGATGAAACTCTTGCCATTGTTTGTCACATAGCCGGAATTAATCATGAATGCATCGCTGTCGACGACCAATACTTCTTCTCCAGCCTTGGATTTGTCGAAGGGAGCGGGTGGGGCCTGTTCGCGGACGGTGACAGTGTAGCGATGATCGATGGTCAGGGGTGATTCCGGAATGAAGCCCAGGATAACGGGTACAGTGTCTTCCGGCGCATAGCTCTTGTTTTCCTGGAGCCAGTTTTTCAACTCCTGGGAGTAATAAGAGTTGTTTTTCTTCTCCAACTCCATGGCTTCGGCGACAGTGAAGCGAATGGCTTTGGCCGGGATGGTCTCTTTTGTTGAGTTGTCCTTGAACACGGGTTTCTCGAATTGATCGTCCGAGATAGGCTTGTCAGCTCTGACATACACAATGGGTAGCCTGCCCCGGTTACTGAATGTCCCAACTGAAAAATCGTTGAATAGCTTGCCATGGGATTGCCCCAGCACCTCAGGCAACGCTTTGCCGGAGGCATAATGCGCGGACGGATCGGCCTTCCATGTGTAGATGGAGCGGAAGGGAGGCTCTTCCCCAACGGTGATAGCGGCGACGTTCGGGGTCTCCCATGTGGCCTCGAATTGCAGGGCTGGTTCCGCTTTCAGAAAACCGCTTGATACGGGCGTACCCACCTGCTCGCGCTCCACGACGGCTTCGTCGAAGACAATCAGCATTTTTTTATCCTTCTCCATCATCCCATCATTTTGATGGTAAATGATTTTTGGGACAGCATCCGCTACGATGGCGGATGTGAAAAACAGGCTGAACAAAAACCCATAAAAGCGAACATTCATTTGTTTTTCTTTATGGGTAAAAGGTGTTTGATTTACAAGAACTTTATCCGGCTGTAAGCCGTTTTCTGGAAAGGATCATTTTTCTTCTTTCCGGGGAGTGATGGATAGGCGTTCGCTGAGGGATAATCCGTACACCTGGGGCTCGTACATGAGTTCGGCTTTGGCGGGCGGGGCAGTTACTTCCCCGGTCTGGACGACGCGGGCGAGGTAGAAGGCCTGGAAGGAGCCTGGCTGCTCCAGATTGTTCACGAAGAAACGGACTTGCGATTTGGAGAGTTCACGGTTGGAGATGCAGGTGGGGAAGAGGTAGAAGCTGGCTCTTAGCTCTCCGGCGATGTCCGGGGGGATGACTTCGAATGCTGCTGGCATGTTGTCTTCAATCGCGAGATAGCGGCAACCTGCCTGATCTGCGGTGACCGTAAGCGAGATGCGCACGATGTCCCCAAGCCGAAACTTGGAGGCCGCCTGCCAGGTGCCATCGTCTTTCCTTACTTCGTAGATGCGTGTGACGCGCATTCCTTTGTCTGTGACGCCGGGGAAGTCGATTTGCTCGGGCTTGCCTTCGGCCTGGATGTGGATGTAGGCTCTTCCGGATCCGGAGACAGCGAGGCTGCCTGTTTCTTTATTGGGGAGGGAGATGGTCTGACTGACGGATTTGCCATCGGCGGGGACGCTGGCGGCCGTGTTGGGCGGCAGGTTTTTCCAGCCGAGGATGACATCCTGTGTCGGAGCAGGGGCGGTTTTGAGGAATTGCCCCATGGCGATGAGATCCCAGCCATTTTGCCAGGTGGTGTTGAGGCGTTGTTGGGCAAGGTAGGGCTGGAGCAATTTTTCGAAGCTCTGGAGTGTTTCCGGCTCCGTGGGTTGCAGGGCGCTTCTTGCCAGTAGTTCGAGGGCAGGGGCAATGGAGCCGGTGATGGTGTTTTTTTCCTGGCTGGGCAGATGGGCTAGTAGCTCGATGGCGGCATTGCGGTGAGCCTCTTCGGTGCTTTCCGACAGGGCGAGGATTTCCAACAGCGCATCGGAGCGGGACGCTGCTTTCCCGGAGTTCTTGAGCAAGGCATCGAAGTCGCTTTTGTCGAAGAAGTTCCCCTTGGCTTGTGCCCAGGTTGCCATGGGGCGACAATCTGCATGAGGCAATTTTTCAAGGCTCTTCAGAAGCTTGTTCATGGCTGCCTCAGGGATGTCGAATCCTTCCTGTTGCAACAGGAGCATAATGATGGCGGCGTAGGGGGAGAACACGCAGTTGCCCTTCTCCTTCTGCCAGTACGGCAGAGTCCCATCGGCATTCTGACTCTTCAACAGAGTATTGATGGTTTGCTGAAGGACTCTCTTGCGTTTCTCCGGGGTATAGGCGGGGAAGGATGGGCAATATTTCGAAAAAATATCAGCGCAGAGCCATGGCACCATGGCGGAGGATTTTTGCTCTAGGCACCCGTAAGGGTATTTCAGCAGGAACTGGATGTTGTCCGAGACGGCCACCATGGGTGAAGTGGAGGCTTCCATCACTAGGCTTCCCTTGGCGGACTGGATTTCGGGAGCCAGAGCTTGTGCAGGGTCCCATGCCGTGTCTCCTTCCAAGATGAAGGAGTGTCGTTCGCGTAACAGAGGCGCCGGGAAGATGACCGGGAAACGTGATTCCACCCGGTCTGACAAAGCCTGTAGTTCATTTTCCGGAAGGAGTTTCCCTTCGGCATTTACGGGCAGGAGGCTCCATTCCAGTCTGGCATCTCCAGTACCTGTGAAGGTGACGGGCAGGCTGATGGTGGTGGTGCCGATAGCCGGGATCTCGACGAGGCAGGAGTCTTGCTCGATACGCACGATGTCCGGCGTGGACGAACTGAGGAGCACCATCCATTTGCCACTCCGCGGAGTGGATTTCGAGACAGTCAGGGCAAGGTTCAGCTTGTCATTCTGAGAAGCGAACATGAGGATGGATGGCTCGGCCATGACGGGCTTGCTGACGGTGTAGCTGGTAGTGCCCGTGCCGAAGCGAGCCTCATCGGCGGCGACGGCAATGATGCGGTAGCGCGTCAGGGTGTCCGGATTGGTGAAGTTGACGCGGAAGTTGCCCTTGTCATCGGTTTTGATATCCGCCTTCCAGAAGGCACAGGGATTGAAATTCCTGCGCAGGGGTAATTTGCCCGAGATTTCCTGGAAATTACTACCGAACGAGTTACCTTCACTCTTTGTATCAAAGCAGAAAGGATCACCCCAGAAACGTCTGTCAGCCATATTTTCAGGGAGAAGTCGTGCCAAAGGCGAGAAATTTTTAATTTTCCAATAGCGGTCGGAATAGAAATGATCCAGACACTGGGGATTGGAGTATTGGGTGTAGGCCAGGGTGCCCTCGTCTTCGACGTAAAGAGTGACTTCGGCGCCCTGTACTGGCTTTCCTTTGAAGTCGGTGACGGTGCCGGAGATTTCCTGTTCCGAGCCGGGCAGAGTGACTTCCCGGGGCTGTGCGAAGGTGACGTTCAGCCGGTGTTGGGCGGGATCGACGCGCAGATTGCAATATCCCATCAGGAGATGGGGATTGCCGGCAATCCTGCCACGATCGACAGCTCCCTTGACCAGGAAGACGGAGGCATAAACATTGGGTGCATCCTCCGCCTTGATGGGAACTTCGACGTATTGATCCTTCAGGTTGACGCGCGTCACCATGCTTCGCAGTACATGACCACGTTCTAGAGTGATGCCGACATCGCCTTCCATGGGGAAGGGGAGAATGATTCTTGCCGTGTCTCCGTTCTTGTACAGCGGCTTGTCGGTTTTGAGCTCCAGTTCAGAGGCTTCATCGTACAGCCAGGGAGAACTGCCGGTGCCATACACCTGGTACGTGGTCGATGACTTGAAGTCGTTGCCCTGATCATCCTTCCCGGTGATGGAGACGGTGTAGATGCCCGGTTGAGTTGCCGGGATGTTGACCCGGTGGTCACGGGGCGTCCTCTTGGCCGGAATTATTGTCGTTGAGGAAAAAACGCTATATTGTCGATCCAGATTCGGAAGGTCGATTTTGAAACGATCCATCCCTTTCTCCGGGAAAGAGGACGAATTGTCGGGAAGTGACTTGCCTAGAGACTTGCGTGTGACCTCAATGGTGACGGGGAGATCCTTGTTGTACACTTTGCCATCCGGGCGGATGGCGATCAAATCCAGAGCAATCCGCCCGAGGGAGAGCCAACGGGGATTGCGCTTGATTCCTACATAGACTCTGGCTGGGTCCAATCGCCCCTTTGTGGATTTGAAGACGACATTGTCTCCTGGATGATCGACGCTGGTGATGAGGCGCAGGGCAAGGGGTGTTGGATCGTTATTTTTCAGGAGGAAATGGGATTGAGCCTGTCCTTTCTGGTCGAGCATCATAGTTTGGGAGGGGCGTTCATAGATTCGGTTAAGATCCTGCCCGAATTCGTAATCGGCATATCCCTCGGGAGTGAAATCAGTTGGAGAGGCATTGAGGTACCAATTGACCTTGGCGTTAGATAGGGGAATCCCGGTATAGTTGGTTGCCGTGGTGGAGAATTCGACTCTCTTTCTGCCCGGTTTGGGGGGAACCATGTCGGTCTTTATGTCGAAGTTATCGCGCTTAAAATCCCTCACCGGGATATTCAGTGAAAATTCTCTGTTGAACTTTTGGTCTCTTTCCAGATTAATAGGAGGATCGTTGGCTAATGCTTTTTGTTCTTCGTCAAATGATGTGGACGATTTGATGCGCGTGGGAAAATAGAGCAATCCCCTGTAAGTGGATGGATCTCCATTCGGGATACGAAATTCGACATCGAAACCACCCTGCGGAGAAAGGGTAATGGTCTGTGTGGAAATGAGGTCTTTTCCATCTTTGAAGATGGAAAAAACGGCGTTTTTCTGCGTGGGCATACCGATGGCATTGCCTCTCAGATTGCGGACGAATCCTTTGATATGCCCTGTTTCTCCAGGTTGATACATACCCCGGTCAGTGAACATATATACTTGGCGGAGATCGTACTGATCGATATCGATCCCCGTTCTTTCCAAGTCATAGGGGAGTTTCTTGATTCCCTTGGTATCAACAAATAAAAAGTCATCATTATCATTGCTATAATAATCACTGAACGGGTCGGAAGATGAACTATCCATGGAACCGGAATACTCGAATGGTTGAGTGAAGGAGTCATTCCCCGAGCTGATGCGGATGATTTCGGTTCCTTTCGGGATGAGAAGTGCAACCATGCTCTGGTTGATTTTTCCCTCGGCGAGCACTTGTCCGTTGCCATCCATCAATTGTGCCAGGCCGTCTTGTACGGCATTCCCGGTCGAAAGGTGATAGGCATAGATGGTGATGGTGCCATCTTTGGATAGTTTCCACATCATACCCAAGTCGGTGATCTGGATGAGAGACAGACTCTGGTTCTCCATCTCGTTGGACGCGATCAACTCTTTATCAACCATCCTCTCTTTCAGCGCCACGGCTGTAAGCGGGCGGGGATGAGCTTTGGCTTGCACCAGATACATGCCGGGGGAGAGTCTTTCTTCAAATAACTGGTCGAGGGAAACGGGGAAGGTATCATGCAATAGTTTTGATGTGATCTCCCACTTGGAAGACAGTTTTTCGAATGGTGCCTGGTTGAATGAAAATTGAGAATCAAACACTTTATCGGGATTTTCCCTATCATTGTATCTGGATTTACGGATCCCGTGGTAGTTGAACATGGCCTGAGCCTCAAAGGATGCAGGCAACTTTTTGGCTTGTACAGAGACTTTGTCCGCATTGTGGAACCTTGTCTGGAAGGAGCGTGTGCCGCTGGGCAACATGATGGAGTTGTTAACGTCAAGCTCCAGGGTTGGGAGATCGGGGTAAACATAGCAACCAGCCTCTCCGACATTGTCCTCAAGCCGGCTTTGGTCAAGGGCAACGAGGTCTTTTACTACTATTTCACAGGAAAATACGGCATTTCCTCGGACGAGGATGGGGATGACTGAGGTTTCGATACTGCTTCCCAAGGCTTCCGTGTCCAGAACAAATTCGATTTTTTCTCCTTCGACGAAAGCTGTTTTACTCCATCCACCGGGGTCATTGGTGGCCATTTCCTCGTTGGCAGAGATGTTGATGTTATCCCTGAAGATGGAGGCTAGATTGTCTGTAGAGATGGGGGCCGTTAAACGGATCTGGAGTTGCTTGCCATCATTGGTACATCCCAGATGGGAATCGACTTCGAAAGATTCTGGACACGTGATGGTACAATCTTTAGGCTCGGGAACATTTTCCGTAGCAACTGACAGCTTGCTGTTTTCAATAGAGAATGTGTAGGTGTGCTCGTAGACCAGAGGAGTTTCCGGTGTGAAGGCGATGATATTGGTGATGGGGTTTTCGGGAGAGAATTCCTTGTCTTTTTGTCTCTCCTTCCACGATGTGAAAGATTTCGCCAGCTGCCAATCCTGCTTGATGAGCTCATCGGCATGAGCCATGGTGAAGGTCAGCGGCCGAGCTGGAATGACTTTGCCTGATTCGTTGTCCTTGAATCCCGGTGGCTCGAAATCTTCCGGGGAAATTGGGTCGTAGGAAAAAACGTAAACGATGGGCAAGGTGCCTCTGTTCTTTGTTGATGTCAGGTCAAATCTCTTGAACAGGCTTCCATGCGTTTGTCCGATCGTTTCCGGGATGGGAACGCCGGAGAGATACTGGGAACCGGGAGCTACTTTCCAAGTGTAC
Source organism: uncultured Akkermansia sp. (assembly GCA_964448375.1). Classification (GTDB taxonomy): domain Bacteria; phylum Verrucomicrobiota; class Verrucomicrobiia; order Verrucomicrobiales; family Akkermansiaceae; genus Akkermansia. The sequence goes on along the minus strand of CAYVAI010000018.1, from coordinate 20,149 downwards.
AAAGCGCGGTAGGGTACATCTTCCTCAAAATTCACGGAGATGGTGTTGGGAGACGACCATTTGGCAGTGAATGGTAACGCTGGATCGACGCGCAAAAAATCCGGCGAAACATCCGTGTCAACATGCTGTCTGCCAATGACAGTTTCATCAAAAGTAACGACGAGCGGGAACCTTGAATCCATTTCTCCGCTATACGAGGATGAGGTGATTGTGGGTTGTGCATCCGCGACCTTGGTGAAGAGGGTGAGCAGGCAACAAAAGAGGCCACAGAAACATGTCTTCATAACTAGTTCTTATGATGAAAAGCATCTTGGGTTTCAAGGAATATCTTGGAACTGGGAATTTTCGATATGCTTTTCTTCACCAAACGGGGTGAAACGTGGAGTTATGGATTGCAAATGGGGGTGAAAATCACTTTTTTGTCTGCAAACCGGGTAGAAAGCAAGTCTCTCCTTGACTATGGAAAAGAGCTAGGGTAAGAGCTAAGTTTCCCAAGAATTTGATAATCGTGAATACAGATTCCTCTATACTCTTTAGCCATATTGATGACTTCCTCTGGATTCGTTGTTCAGGCCGTGGATCCTTTGCCAATAGCCCGCTTGTCAAGGACATTGCCGAACCCTTCATTAATGACGGTGGCAGATTCGTGATCATTGATCTCGAAGTCTGCAATGGTATTGACTCAACATTTATGGGGACGCTGGCTGGCATTGCTCGTCGCCTGATGCCCCTGGGCGGCAGTGTGCAAATTGCTTCGCCCACGGACCGCGCTCGTGCTGCGCTTGAAGGTCTTGGACTGGATGCCCTGCTTGATATCGAACCGCCATCGGCCCCTTGGCGCGGCCATCTGGATCAGATACGCTCCCATCTTCAGCCTGCCATCCTCGGCGCTTCTCCTCTCCGCGGGGAAGATCAAACGAGGCACGTCCTCGACTCTCACTTGACCTTGAGCGAATTGAGCGAAGAAAACGCCGCCAAGTTTAAGATGGTGACAGAGTGCCTCCGCAAGGAACTCGACAAGCACTCCGACGAATCCTGAATCTCTACCCATTTGTTGTTTCATGGGCACACCCGGATCATACCCCGGATATTCCGGGGGCGAGGGGCTTGCCGCATCCTACGCGGCATGGACTCAGACAAATTGTGTTCAGGAATGCCAATGGGACAAGACGAAACTCCCTCCGGAAATCCAGATTCAAATCCTTTGGCTGGAAGGCCTTTTGGGACGCGAATTGACGGATAATCTGGGGCGTAAGGTACTTGTCCTCGACCCGGGTACATGGAATCGCAAGGCAGGCCCAGACTTTCTGAATGCACGGATTGCCTTTGATGGCGAAGTCGTGCAGGGGGATGTGGAACTGGATGCCTCCCCCGAAGACTGGGAGGTGCACCGTCACGGTTCCAACCCGGCATTCGACCAGGTTATCCTTCATCTGGTGTGTATCCCTCCTGCAGGCGCCTGGTTCACGCGCAATTCTCGGCACCGGCATGTTCCTATGGCAGTGATTCCGCAGCAAAATTTGGTCGATGCCGCCGCGTTGCCTGCTGCGGAGGTTTTTGTACCACCTTGTGGTGCATGTGCGCCCTTGTTCCAGACGATGTCGGACGATCAGGTGAAGAGTGTCCTGCGTGCTGCTGCGGCCCATCGCATGGCTCGCAAACGGAAAATATGGCTGGCTCTCGTCGAGGCGGTCGGAGAAGAACAGGCTCTCTTTGAAATTTTAGCTGAAACACTTGGTTACCATGCCAACAAGACGGCTATGAAACATTTGGTGCGTCGCGCTCCCTTGAAGGAAATCAAGGGCAACCCTGAGGCTCTCCTTTTCGGAACAGCCGGCTTCCTTGTACCAGTACTGCCGGAATCATGTTCCAGCGAAGCGAGGATCTACCACAAAGAACTGTGGGATTGCTGGTGGACGAACCGGGAACGCCTGGAACTTGCTCCTGAACGTGCCGTGAAGTGGGTGCTTTCTCCCATTCGACCCGCTAATCACCCTCAGCGACGTTTAGCAGCACTGGCTGTGTTAGCCTCCCGGCTTGGGGAACTCCGTTCCCTGTGCTCCATGAAGAGAATCAGAAGTTTACAGGAGTTTTTGACGGAGATTCAGCATCCCTATTGGAGTTTCCATACGACGCTGCCTTCCAAACGCTGTTCTTCTCCTCTTTCTCTCATTGGCAAGGACCGTGTTTTGGACTTCGTCATCAACCATGTGTTGTCCATGGATGAGGCATCCGATGCCTGGGATATCTATCTGCAATTGCCCGCCGGGCAAACGAGTTCCCGTGTGGAGAAGGCCGCTTTTCGTTTGCTGGGCAGGCGGGATGATGTCCAGCAATGGCTTCGTAAAGCCTGGATGCAGCAGGCTCTGCTTCAGCTCGATGCTGATTTCTGCGGCAAGGCTCCTTGCGAAACTTGCCCGCTCCCGTCACAGGCACCAGGGTGGATGTGACGAAAACGGGCAAGGCAGGTAAACAGTATATTAAATGGCTGCTCCTGATTGTATTTTACCAGGAACTGAGGGAGCTGTCCGACAAGGAACTATCCGACAAAGAGCTGTCTGACAGGCTTGGAGCAGAAGAACTGGAGGGTTCCAGGCTCGATTCGGAATAACTTGACGACGATTCGCTGGACGATGAATCGCTCCATGAGTCGGCTCCGTAGCTGTCATCAGAGGAACTGGACTCCGGCACCATACTGGATGACTCGGCCTTCCTCTTGACTTGCGTGATTGTGATGGTGGCTTTGTAGGGGGTATTGGGATTAGTAACGATGTCTTCATCATTACCTACGGTAACCGTCCAAAAACATGTTCTGTCTTTAACTTGGCCATCGCAGCATTTGATTCCAACGGTATGTTCTTTTCCAAGAAAACGGGATTGGGGATTATCCGGGCGAACCCAGCTGAAATCTCCTTTCAATAAAAACATGTGCTTGTTGGATCTCATATAGCAGTTTCCAGTCCCGGCATCGCTTAGTGTAACGAAGCCCGGGAACAAGCCCAGTTCGTCATCTCCAAGAAGGAAGGGCGGGTATATCGGCCTGCCGTCAGGCCCGTTTGTTGATGGGGGTTCGACGTATTCGTAGATACATTCTGCGGACGAGGAACCCAGATTTTGAGTTGTACTCATATGTTTTTCCTTTTTCTATTGTTTTATGTTGAAAGCCGTTTTGGCTGACAACGAATGATAATTACAATGTTTATCGATCGTTTGACAACAACTGTAAAATTGTTTAACTATAAACATTTTAAAATGAATAAATACATGAAGAATACATGCTCGGGATCAAATAGAATCAAGCGGGAGGAAGGATATTCAGCCTCATAGAAACAGAAGAGGCTGCCCCGCCAAACGACGAGACAGCCCCGGTTAAGTATTGGCTGATACCAGGCGTGAGCCGTATCAGAATGTATAGCGGGCGGAGACGTTGCAACCCTGGTTTATCATTCCGGAACGATATTCCAGATCATAGGCCAGGCCCATATTCCACGATTGAGTAAGTACCCAGATAGTACCTGCTCCTGCCTTGAGGGCATTGCGTCCGGGTTGGATGCCGCGGGCTTTGATCGTATCTCCATAGGAATCCAGCTTGACGGAAGGATTGTTACGGGATACGTCACCAACATAGGCGACTGTTGCAAAGGGCAAAAGGCTCTGTCCGTTGGAGAGGCCGTAACGACCATTCCATGTGAGTCCGACTGGGATGCTCCAGTTTTGCATGGCTCCATCTTTGTAGCTGACGTGACCCTTGCCATAGTTCTGGATAAAGTCGTCCTGCGCACCGTGGACAAAGTCAACTCCGGCGAACGGAGTCAGGCTGTGTTTGTCATTGAGCTTGATTTCCCATGTAGCCTGGAGGGCGAACTGGAAAACATTGTCGTCCCATTCGGCATGAGCCGGGGAACCAAGGACTGTGGAGTCTGCCTTGTTTTCGACGGTTCCATGCGCGAAGGATGCCTGAATCCCCCATGTATTTCGGGAGCTGACTTCCTTGCTATAGCGTCCGTAGAAGGCAAGCATCATGGCGTCCTGGTCGATCTTGCCAAGACCGTTATCGGCCTTGTTGGAACCGTATGCCTGGCCGATAGCCAGACCAGCTGTCCATGTCTTGGTGAAGGAGTAATCTCCACCAACGGCATAACCTCCTCCAGTATAGTCAAATCCGCTGCCATTTTTAGACATGCTGGTGAAGTCTCCCAGACCAGCCACCCAGACATTCCCACTCCCCTGATGGGAAATACTGGCCTGCGAAGCGGCAGTATGTGAGAAGTTGGTGACGCTACGAGTACTGCTCCACAAGGTATTGACCAGTGTGCTCGCTTCGGCCAGCTTGATGCTTTCAGCAGCTTCCCGGTCGATGGTTCCCGTCATAATTAACTGGTCGTCGATCCAGGAGAGGGCGTATTCCTTCAGGATGTCCGTTGCTCCTGCAAGCTTAGAAGAAACGGCGGCATCTGTTCCTGTAATGGAGGAGGCTTCCGAGGCATCGACCAGATTGAGGCGGATGGACGTATTGGCAGCTGTTAGCAAATTACTACCCAGTTCCAGAACAACTTCTGGAGCATTCCATACCAGACTGCCCTGGATATCCATGGCGGAATAGGTACCGCTTCCCTTATTGTCTGCCGTCGCACGCGTCGTTCCATCGATGCAGAAGCTTACGGAGCCTCCGTCAATGGAAAGTCCGTTCCGGTAATTCTGGTAGCCGGGGCTGTTGCCAACATAGAGTCCAGCTTGCACCAGGGTCACACTGTCAGTAAACGTGCCGCTTCCTTTCAGCTGGCTGTCTTCATGGACGGTCAATTCACCTTGCACTGTAGCATCGCGCAGGACGAGTTCGGCAGGGGATTCGGCACCGACGTTTACGGTGCCGCCCTGGGTACCCAGCACGGCATCTTTACCTGCCAGTTCCAGTGTCGATTGATCGATGACGGCTTCCTTGACGATGTAGCTCCCTGTTGCCTTGACTGTGCCGTTGCCGGCCTTGACTGTCAATTTACCGGCAGGAGTAGAGCTATCGGTGCCGGAGATGCTGTACCCGGCAGTGACGGCGGCATTCCAGACCATCTCCTGTTCTCCGCTCATGATGAGCTTGCCGCTTGCGCCATTTATCTGGCTGGAAGTAACGATCGTCATGGTTGACTGAGACAAATTCGCCGTTCCGCCCGAAAGCGTCAAGGAAGCATCTTCCTTGATCGAATCGACGATGATTGTAGAGCCTTCCCCAATCTGGACGTTGGATCCGTCGGGGATTTCCACCGGCTTGTCGGCACCAACAAGGATCTTGCCGGAAAGCAGGTAGGAGAGTGTGTAATCGTCGGCATTGAATCCACTGATCAACTGGCTGAACAAGGCTTTCTGTCCATCGAAAATTTGTTCGGCATTGATGTACCATGTGGTGGACCCCGCATTCGCAATGGTGGTGCCCAGCTTGGCTCCGTCACTGGCTGTTACGGTGATGCCGTTGCTTAGCCCGGTGGAAACAGGAGTCAGGGTGTTGCCATTGAGCGTCAGGGTCCCTGTGATTAGCGTTTGTTCGGCTCCCACATGGATCGTTCCTGTACTGCTGATGGTTCCCTGGTTGATGATGCTCGCGCCTTCGCGCAGGAATGACAGATCGGTAGAGCTCAGAGAGGAGCCGACGCCGATGTTCAATTCATTGACCAGAGCATTTTGCCCGGTGATGTTCCAGTGGGCCGAGGCTTTGTCTGTTCCGATAGCCATCCGAACGAAGGAAACCTTATCTCCCCGGTTGTCATCCATGTTGATGGTTGTGCGGATATCGTAGTCGAAAACTCCCTTGGAATCGGCAGTGCCGCTCAGGAGATTGATGACATCCTGTCCATCGCCAGAGCCACCCAGTTCAACAATGCCGTCGATTTGTGCCCCGGCATGGAGAGTCAGTGTATCAGCCAGGTTATAGATTGTCAGTTGTCTGCTGGCGGCGTCTGTTACAGTGCCCGACGATGCGTAGCTTTGTTGGTAACATCCACTGAACAGGGCGTAAACCTTATCGGAACCTGATGCTCCTGTTGCCGAAACCTGAGCGTGTTCGCCAATTTCCGTCGTGACTCCGAGTCCCATGATGGCAAAGGAGTAATTCCCGGCTGTTGTGGCCCGAACCGTTCCGTCCAGTTTTCCTGTCGTAAGACCACCATGAGAATAGATGGCATAGGCGGCGGCATTACCAGTAGAACTTGCTGTGATGGAACCCTTGGTTCCGAGCTCTCCCATGGTTACTCTGCCTTCGGAGTACACGGCTCCGGCAATTCCAGAAGCTGCCGATACGGAAATGTCGCCATGGATGCCTCCAATTTCCAATGTTGCGCTGGTATTGACAGCCATGGAGCCTCCATCCTTGCCCGTGAAGAAGGCAAAGGCATCTGCTCCGGCACTTTCAACAGTCAGGCTGGAGCCTTCCCCGAAATCTCCGGTGATGATGCCCCACTGGGAAGCAAGACCGACGGCGGAAAAGCGCTTGGATGTATCCGTGCTTTGGGACTGCACGGAGATGTGGCCGTCCATGTTGCCCAGTTTGTTGACGGTGATGATGCCAGGCATTTCTCCAACGGTGATATCGCCCAACACCAGGACACCATAGGGAGCGCTCAAGGCACAGGCTTCGAATCCCCCTGTTTTGGCAGTGATGTGTGATGTCGAGCCAATGGAGCCGATGACCAGGTTACTACGGATGGTGGCATCGTTGCTATAAGCCGTGAGGGCATAGGCGACATTGCCGGTTTCCGATGTGACGGAAATATCGCCGGCAATGGCATTCCTGATAGTGAGCCCTGTTTTGGCATACATGCCGTACGAGGAAAAATTGCCCGTGACGTCAATGTTGCCCGTGCTTCCAATGGACTCGAGTGTAATGTCTCCCGTTTTGGCCCAGAGTCCGTAAACTGTTGTACCATGCCCCAGAACCTTGATGTTGCCATCGATGGCTCCGGTTATGCTAATACTCCCGTTTTCGGTCGAGATTCCGTAGAGGCGGCCCGCTTTTTCTGACTTGGGAGTGGCGACGATGATTTGTCCTCCAGCCTGGATTCCTCCCAAGGCGATGTCTCCGGATTTGGCGTAAATTCCGTAGCCGTAAGCGGATGCTCCAGCAGTTTCGATGTTGACGCTTGCGGTGATGGCACCGGCTATCGAATCCCGGATGGAGATGCCGCCCGTGGTTGTCGCGATGGCATAAGCATAGTTCCCGGATGTCGAAGCACTGATTGACGCACCGGATGTGATGGTATCAATGCTGATGGCACTGGTGGCGCTGATCCCATAGGCATAATGTGCGGATGATGTTGCCGAAATGATCGTGTTGATGGAGCCGATGGGCTGAGTATATCCGTAAGCGGTTATGGGAGAGGAATAGCTTCCTGCTCCATCAACCACTTTCGGGGAGGTGAGGTCTTCTGCATGGGCTGCCATGACCATGCCGGAAGCGGCAAGGGACAAGGCGAGTCCGCAGAGGATGTTTCTGGCTCTGCCGCGGGAAGGCTTGGGCATCCCGAGGGTACAGGCCAGTTCGTTTCCGCAAGGGTACGAAGATGCGTCGTTGCCGTTCAGGGAAGGCAACCCGTCATGATGGGCTTCAAACAAGTGAAGCGCTGTAATGTAATTCATGGTTTGGTCTAGACAGCCGGAAAACCCGCCGGCAGTTAGTAATAAGTCTCAGGCTGGCGATCTGGCTTCATGAATTCCTTGGCATGGAACCCACATACAGTGGCGGTACCGCTCCGGATTTACACCGGATTCCCCATCTATTTCCTGTCCGTGCGACGGACTTCCCAGAGATGAAACGGCATGGTAACGGATTTACAGGTCGTTACAACTTTAAAAATGCGGGAATTATCGTCCATGTCCGCAGGAGTGAATTGTCCGAATTTGGATGAGGTACAGGACGTAAAAAGGCCTCGGGAAGAAGTGTCCCCGAGGCCTTTTCTGGAGTTGATGTGTAATTGCCTATTCAGCAGTGAGCTGCTTGATGTTTTGGGCAATGGGAGCCTTATAATCAAGGGCATCCTTTTCGACATCCTGCTGGATGAAGACGGGAGTGCCGATTTTGGTCTCCTTGTACAGCGTTTTGGCTGTTTCGGGTTGCAGACGGATACATCCGTGCGAAACGGGACGCCTGCGGACATTGCCCACATGGAGGCCAAGGCCGGCACCCGTCAGGCGTTGCCAGTAAGGCATCGGAGAACCGACGAATTTACCGCCTTCCGGCACTGCGTCAGTCGCATTGGCGTTGGAGTCGATGCACTTGCCTTCTGCATCGTACATTTTACCGTACAAGTTGGATGTGTGGTCGACTTCCTTGGAGATCACCTTGTAACTGCCCGGCTTGGTCGGGTAGTCGCTGACGCCAGTGGATGTTGGGAAGTCGATGGCAACTTTATTCCCGACATAGAGTCTGCCGCGCTGTTCCTTAAGGCAGATGTGAATCTTCTTTTGCTGGTTGCCCGATGTATTCAGAAGCGTTTTGTCGAGATAGGTGCCGAATGTGACCGGGTAATCCTTGCTTGCCACAAAATGAGCATAGCTCGATTTGGGGAATGGATTGACGTAGGCCGGATCCTGCTTGTGGAGTTGCCGAGGAGCCACTTCGGCAACCTGTTCTTCCTCATGTAGAGAAGAACAGGAAGCCAACAGTGAAAACCCGAGAATTGGCAACAGACGGTAGAATGTAGTTGTCATGGTGTGGGAATCCCTCGGCAATTACTTGCGGGGGATGGACAACTTCTGATTGATGCCGATCAAGTCGGACTTGAGTCCGTTTGCTTTCTTGATGGCACTAACGGTGGTACCGTTGCGCTTGGCAATGGCTCCCAAGGTATCGCCCTTCTTGACCGTGTAGGTTGTGGAGGAGGACTTCCTGGTGGACTTGGTAGATTTGCTGGAGCTGGGCTTCGTGCTCGTCCTGGCCGTGGACTTTCTGGCGCTGGATGAGCTGGAAGAACTGCCGCTTACCTTGGGCTTGGCCGGAGGATTGTAGGCGTAGTTGCTGGGAGTCTTGGAACCACTGTCATAAACGCCTGTTTCGTAGGAATCGGCATTTTCAGCGATCCACGGAGGAATGGTGCCGCTGGCGATGGGATCTGCCAATTCGGGTTCGTCGGGATTGCCGCTGTTTTGGTGGGTACAAGAGGAGAATGTCACGGCAATAGCCGCGCAAAATGCCGGAAATATGAACTGCGCTTTCATGCTGACAAGTTGCATATCAGATTGATGGGGGGCAATTCAAGGCGCGAACGCGTTTTTATGACTTTTTTTTCAATCCAGTTATGTCGAAGAACTCGCGAGCCGTATTTGTTGTTGTTTCAGCGAGTTGTTGCAGGGAAATATGTCTGATCCAGGCAATAAATTCAGCTGTTTTGGAGAGATGGGCTGGTTCATTTCTTTTGCCACGTAGTGGAACGGGGCTGAGATAGGGTGAATCCGTCTCCAGCATGAAGCGTGTTGCCGGGCACCAGGCCGCCACGTCCGGGAGATGTCCGGCATTCTTGAAGGTGACGACTCCCGTAAAGGAAATCAGGCCGTCCAGTTCATCGAATATCCGGCGTGCATGATCGGTGGTGCCGATGAAGCAGTGGAAGACGGGTCGCACTCGCCCGGCATATCGCCTGGCAATGGCAAGGGCGTCGTGGAATGAGGCGTCCCCTTCGCGATCCCGCGTGTGGAGGACGATATTGATGCCGAGCTGAGCTGCCAGTTCAAAGTGGTATTCCAGTGATTCGTGTTGCAGAGCTTTATATGTGGCTTCGTCGCTGTCTTTGGGGGCGGGGTAGAAGTAGTCGAGGCCTGTTTCTCCGATAGCTGCGGGGGTGATGTCAGCAAGGAGAGACTCCAGCTCCTGCTTCCAGTTGGGGGTAGTTTCCATGACATCCATGGGATGTAGTCCAAGGCAGGCGGAGATGGCATCCGGAAATTCTTTGGCCCATGAGACACTCCCTTCCCAATCCTTCTGGCAAGAACCGAGCGTGACCATGTGGGTGATTCCGCTTCCGGCAGCCCTTTGGATCAAGTCATGGCGGGAGTCAGATGCAAATTGCCGGGATGCCAGGTGGCAGTGGGTGTCGATGAGCATGGCTTGGGTGGAATAGGATGATTGCAGGAAAAACCCAAGGTATTTCGACTGGAAGGAAAAGGGAATTTTCCAAATCATGAATGACACGTTTTCCTCGGAAATGGGTATTTTGAGCCTTGCAAGGCCTTGTCATACGTGTCAGTCCGTATAGCCATGCGCTTGACATTATTGACGAGTGTCCTGGCTGCCGGTTGTATATGGATGGCCCAGGCACAAGCTGGTTCGGCCCCATCCGTAGTGACGCTTGGGCAGACTGGCCTTGGGTTCCCGGCAGTTGCGCCTCAGGAACGAGCCTCATTCAGCCTCCAATTGGATAACGATTTGTTTGTGGGCAGTGATTGCAATTATACGAATGGCATTCGTTTCGCCTATTTGTCGGAAACGACGCTGGTGACGGGGGGCAGTTTCTGGGACTGGCAGGCCTTTGGCATGGAGAGGACGTCTTCGTTGAGAAGCCAGTGGGCCATGACGCTGACCCAGCTCATGTACACCCCCGAGAACAAATCCTCCCGTCCCTTGTACAATGAACATCCCTATGGCGGGTATCTTGCTCTCGGTTTTGGCAATATGGTCAAAAATGAGGATCGTGCCAACTCGCTTGAATTCCAACTTGGTGTGACTGGTAAGGCGTCTCTGGCTGACGACGCACAGTACACGATTCACCATTTCTGGGAGATGGATCAATGGCCCGGCTGGGAACACCAGATACCCTCCGAACTCGTTGTTGAGTTCTACTTCAAGCGTTACTATCGCATTCCCGGTTTGGAATACAGAGAAGCCTCCGGCTTTGGGACGGATGGCTACGCTTACTGGAATGTGGATGCAGGTACTGTCTTTGTCCGTGGTGGCGGTGGCGCTGCTTATCGCTTTGGTTACAATCTGCCCAACGATTCCGCGACGGAGTATTCCCTGAATGGAGCCAGTTACCAGACTTCTCCCTTCGTTCGGAATGATCAGTCGATTTCCGACTGGAGCGTGTTCGGTACCGCCTCCCTGGGGGTCCAGGGCGTGGCCTACAACGCTTTCCTCGATGGTCCCGTCTTTCACGACTTTCCAAAGTATGTCACCAAATATCCGGTTGTGGGCAATGCTTCGCTGGGTATGGGGATTCGCTACAAGTCCTTTGAGGGCTTTTTCGGATATCAGTGGACCACGAAGGAATACACGACCCAGAAGGGTATGCATTGCGTGGGTACGGTCGAGTTGCGCTATCGTTTCTAGAAAGCGTCGCCACAATAAAAGCTATTTTTGTTCCGGCAATGGAAATATTGTTTTTATGTGAATAAATAAAAAATAGGAAAGAAGATGATAATATGGAAATTAAAGTAACAAAGACATACTCAATCTTCTTCTGATGCTTGCCTCTCATCTTCTTCTAATTGCTTCAAATAAGTATCTATATAATTAGTTTTCTTATATTCATCGATTAGCTCTATGAGGTCTCTCTTGATAAAATCTGGTATATCTCCTTTGAAATCAATTTCTTTGAGTATATTATCCATGGGAGTACTTAGTAAACATTCTTCCCAACTGGATTTTCTTTTCTGGGGGAAACGTATAAAAACAGTATCTCTCATGTTCTGGAAATGATCTTTAGGCTGTCTTGTAGGGAGCGCCGGGTAATAGTCCAGGATACAGCCAAGCATGTCGTCCATGGGAAAGCTTCCCCGGCTGATACCGATCATATCCAAAAGCATGAAATGGTACTCGGGCAGAGTCGGGACTTTCAATTTCCTCTTTTCCAACTCGTGTACATAATCTGCCGGGATAGGGAGTTCATCCAGCCTGGTTGTTGCAGTGCAGTTAAACCTGGCAAAGTTGATGAAATGTTTGTTCCACTGCATGGCAATGATAGCTCCCCTGCTGCGGTAGAGTACCTCCCCCGCGGGTGAAGGTAAAGAGTTCGGCAGCAAAAGGTTCCAGAGCTTATCTGCTTCCATGCCAAACATGAGGTGTTGTGTAGGTGTGTGAGGCAGAAAATCGTCATAGTTGTCCTTTGGAGGGAAGGGCAGGGGGATGAAGTCCTTGTTCCGCATTAACTCCTGACACTGGACGAGGAACCAGATTTGTTTATACACATCCAGCTTGCCGTATTCCACCGTGCCATAAAGTGTTTTCCCCAACATATTGTAGGAGAGAATAGGGTTTTGATGGGACATAAAACCTGAATAAGGCACTCCCAGCCTCTTGTTGGGAGTGCCGCTGATGATGCTGGAATTATGTCCGTTGCCATATAAATTCCTTTCATAAATTTCACAGTAACCGTCGGGACTATACTCGATATTGTTGACTAAAAAGTTTTGTTCCAGATGTTGATAGAGTTTCACAAAACCGTGATACAATTCCGGGTCGATAGGCTGGTTCAAGATCTGCCAGGAATCTCCCTGAGCTGGGGATTTTTCGAATGTTGGTAAGTGAAGCCATGATATCTGCGTTGGAGTCATCGCCCAAAAACGTGCAGAGGGAAATTTCCCGACCATATCGTACTGGATGTTTTTTTCCGACCAGATGAATTCATGTCCCGTACAGGCTGGATGAAGAGCCCTGATTTGAGGATTGATCACATTCTTCGTGATGTCGTCTGCGATCATGAAAATGGCAGGAGTACGAGCTTGGAGCTCAGTGAGCAGTCCTTCGCTCATGGGATCATCTGCCTCCTCAGGAAGATTCTGCATTCCATGTAATGGTGAACACCATGTGAAAACGATGGCGGATAAAGTGTAGAATTTTATGATCATGATTGTATAGTCAATCTTCTTTTGATGCTTGTCTCTCCTCTTCTTTCAATTGCTTCAAAAAAATATCTATAGAATTGTTTTTCTTATATTCATCGATTACCTTCATGAGGTCTTTCTTGACATAATCCGGTATAGCGTCCTGGAACTCAAACTCCATGATGATATTCACTATGGGAGTACTTAGTAAACAATGCTCCCAGTTGGATTGCCCTTTCTGAGGGAAACGTATAAAAACAGCTTTTTCCATGTTCTGAAAATGCTCCTTGGGTTTTCTCGTGGGGAGTGCCGGGTAATAGTCCAGGAAACAGGCCCACATATCGTCCATGGGAAGGCTTCCTCGGCTGATACCGATCATATCCAGAAGCATGAAGTGGTACTCAGCCAGAGTCGGGATTTTCAATTTCCTCTTTTCCAATTCGTGCACATAATCTGCCGGGATAGGGAGTTCATCCAGTCTGGTTGTTGCAGTACACCTGAACCTGGCAAAGTTGATGAAATGTTTGTTCCACTGCACGGCAATGATAGCTTCCATGTTGCGGTAGAGAACCTCACCCACGGGTGAAGGTAAAGAGTTCGGCAGCAAAAGGTTCCAGAGCTTATCCGCCTCCATGCCAAACATGAGATGTTGTGTAGGTGTGTGAGGTGAACTGACATTGTTGTTCTTTGGAGGGAAGGGCAGGGGGATGAAGTCCTTGTTCCGCATTAACTCCTGACACTGGACGAGGAACCAGATTTGTTTATACACATCCAGCTTGCCGTATTCCACCGTGCCATAAAGTGTTTTCCCCAACATATTGTAGGAGAGAATAGGGTTTTGATGGGACATAAAACCTGAATAAGGCACTCCCAGCCTCTTGTTGGGAGTGCCGCTGATGATGCTGGAATTATGTCCGTTGCCATATAAATTCCTTTCATAAATTTCACAGTAACCGTCGGGACTATACTCGATATTGTTGACTAAAAAGTTTTGTTCCAGATGTTGATAGAGTTTCACAAAACCGTGATACAATTCCGGGTCGATAGGCTGGTTCAAGATCTGCCAGGAATCTCCCTGAGCTGGGGATTTTTCGAATGTTGGTAAGTGAAGCCATGATATCTGCGTTGGAGTCATCGCCCAAAAACGTGCAGAGGGAAATTTCCCGACCATATCGTACTGGATGTTTTTTTCCGACCAGATGAATTCATGTCCCGTACAGTCTGGATGAAGAGTCCTGATTTGCGGATTGATCACATTCTTTGTGATATCGTCTGCGATCATGAAAATGGCAGGTGTAAGAGCTTGGAGCTCATTGAGCTGTCCTTTGCCTATGGGATCATCCACCTCCTCAGGAAGATCCTGCATTCCATGTAATGTCGAACACCATGTGAAAACGATGGCGGATAAAGTGTAGAATTTTACGATCATGATATATTAATTTTTATTCCACCTGGGATTTATCTCAGGTGGAATAAGAGGTTTTATGATATGATTAAGCAGTTATAGAAGCTAACCTAATCCAGTTTTCATCTCTTACAGAAAGAACTCGATTCTTAGGGGAATCATTTAATCTTCCTACTATTAGCATTTCAAAATCCTTAGAAGTGATGTTTTTCTTTATTGATTCTATTAGTTTTTTGTTTAATTTTTTTTCCATTCCAAAATAATCTGTAGTTGATTTATAAGAAAAATCAATGGGGTATGTGGTTGGTTTTGTTTTCCGTTGTATTGTTGCAATGGGGACTTTTCCAGGGTTTGAAAATAAAAATATTTTATCTTTAGCTAAAGCGGATTTTCTATCGTTACTTGAAATTCCATTAATGCCAAAATCTCCTTCCATTGTAAATGTATAGTTTGTTTTATTTGATTCATTGAAATTTAATCGTACACGCATAACATGAGAGTGCCATATCATAATTTCACACTTCCCTTTTGGCGGGATTGGTGGATCTTGCCTAGTATAGCTAAGTAAACCACCTTTATGTATTTTAACTTCATATAATTCAGACAAATGATTTTTTTTATCTAATTTGTATACAACACCTCCAAATTCCCGATTTATTATATTTATCTTACTTGAGTCGCTGTGAGAAACTGTATGATTGGAAGTATTTAAATATTCATGCATATATTCAATTAATGATTTTGATGCCTCGCGTTTCAAAATAGAAACTGCTGTTTTGAAATCAATATCAGGAGGAGCGGAAGCTAATCCGAGCTTATCAATAAATAAATGGGGATTATTTCTAAATGAAACATAATCATTATACTCATTAGGATCAAATCCGGGGTCTCTATTGATCCATCTGCCATCGTGTACGTTGAAGTAACGGTAGTTGTAATAATAGAGGCCTAGTGTGGCATCGTCGTATTCCGATGAGAAACCAAAGGGATTGACACGGCATTTGTCACCGTTCTGTGTTACCTTTTCACCGTAAGGAGAGTAGGTGTAACGAGCCCGGCAGTTGCCGGAATCATCGTAGAGAGCCGTTGTGTTTTTCATCGCATCGCAAGCGGAGTAAAGCATGGAGGCGTCCGAGGCGTCTTTCATCGCGAGGATGCGTGTGTCTGCCTCTTGTGCCGGATCCCAATAGTAGGATTTGACAAGAACGAAACAATCTGCGGATTGTTGTTCTATATCCAGCTTATAGGCGGCTATTTGCACATGATCTTTGTAGATGAAATATTTGTCTGAAGTCAATACATTTCCATGGTATTCCTTACGCTTTATCATTCTCCCCATAAAATCATAAGAGCAGGCAACAGAATGGTCGCCGTTTACAAACAAAACGGGACAGTTGTCCCTATCGTAGGTGACACTCCAGATTCCGGTACTGGTGCGGATGCGCGTTTGGTTGCCGCGGACATCAAACTCAGTGATGAATTGATTGCTGGTGTTATGAGCCTGGATACTTGTGTATTGATTGAGCCTGTTGCTGGCATAGTTCCGGCTTTCAGTCAATTCCCGGGATTGGACGCGGTTTCCTATGTTATCGTATGAGTAAAGATAATCCTCCCTTCCATCATGAGTAGCGGCAATGAGTTCGCTACGCGTATTATAGGACGGGACTACCCTTCGTTCCTCTCCCGCGGGCGTATGATCCGTGATCAAGGAGGATCTTCCGAGAGCATCGTAGGCGTACCGATGAGAAAGAACTTCATGATCGTTCGCACTTTTGTATAGGAGGGCGGTAACAAGAGTTCTGTTGTCTTCGTATTGGAATTCCTTCACCATTCCATTGGGCCAGCTCATTTCTGCGAGAAGGTTGCCTGCTCCATAGCGGTAGGTAAAGGTTTTGCCTTCTTCCGGTGTCGCCGTCGCCAGGCGGCCGTATTCATCGTAGGTTTGGGCTGTATCCTGAACGATTTCTCCCCGGACAGTCAGCCTATAGCCTGCATCTCTACCGTAAGAATCCTGTTTGTAATCCAGAACATACGCCAGGGTACCCTCGAACTGTTCGCCAGAGATATCCCCCAGATGGTTATAGATATAAGTACATGTGCCTGTAGCATCTGTTACGGAGAGTGCTCTGCCGGAAGAATCGTACGTGTGACAAATGGAGGGCGATTGGTCACTGTAGGATATTTCCGCCAGTTCCCCCGTCATGGGCAGGTAGGTATAGTTTTCCAGGGAGCCATCTGCCCGGATGATACGACTCGTGCGCCGAAATCGGTCATAAATCGTTGTTTCCGAAGTCCCGTCAGCATACGTTTTCTTTGTTTTCAACCCTGTGGTTGGGTTGTACTCCCAGCGCGTTGTGTCTCCGTCTGTGGATGGGATTTCCGAGAGGATTTCCCCCGGGGCTCTCCATGTTGTCAGAGCAATCAACTGACCGCTCATGTCGTATTCCTTGCGGATGGGCTGAACTGCAGTACCATATTGTTCCGTTATTTGTCCTGCCGCGTTATACTGGTAATGGATTGTACCGTTCATGGCATCCGTTACACAGGCCAGTCGCCCGGAAGTCTGGTCATATTCATAGGATGTCGTACGTCCTTCCGCATCCTGCCTGGAGAGCAATCGCCCGGCGGGATCATAATAACTCACAAATGTATTGCCGCGTGCATCCGTTTGAGAAATGCATGACATATTATTGCTGTATTGCTGTATTCTGCTGGCCATCTGGCCATCCGGATATATGGACAAGACAACATCACTGCCGACACTATACTGGCGGGATGCGTTGGATATCTCTTCCTGCCAATTTGTTGTAATGGTGTTTCCCTGTTGGTAGCTAGTGGTGTTCACCTCCCATCGGCCATATTTATTTTTTGCCAATGACACAGCCAGAGTATCCTTGCTGCTAATTTGATTATATGATTCATTTGTGATCCGATTTCCTCCCGGCAACAGATTCGTTGTGCGAGTTCTTTCGAATATCCGCTGGCCGGAGATTTCGGGGATGTCTATTGGAATTTCAGGTAATCGTGCGTATGTGGTTTCGTATTCCGTGACGAGATCTGCGGACGGATCAATATTGCTGGATTGGGAACGTTTTGTGATTGTTTTTGAGATATTCCCAAAAGAATCATATTGCGTTAATATAGAAGGCATTCCTTCCTGCATTCGGGCGATTGTATGATCGTGTTTATCGTATTGAATATATTCATAAACGAGTTCGTTTGGCAGATCTCCGGCAGGAATACCTGTACGAATCGTGCGATTGAATCCATCCAGGAGTTCTTCCCGAACAATGGGGCCGGCGGGTGAGTCCAGGCGTGATGTTTGCATGATCCCGTCTTGTGTTATTCGCCGCTGATAAAAATGGGGGCGTGTACCTGTCTCCGATTCTTCAACGACAAATCCTGCGATATTCCTTTTGGTGATTGAGATGTTGCCGCCAGGGAAAAATGTTGTCGTTTCCAACCTGTCGTTAGAGCGCTCATAACGGGTAACAAGTCCAACCTCATCCGTAGAAGAGATCAAGTCTCCCTGATTGTTGAAAGCCCTTTCTGTTCGGGCCGAACAGTTTCCTATCGCTATTACTGTAGCAGTTTCTCGATTAAGCCTATCGTACTCGTGCGTAATAATGGTGTTCGGCTGCCTCGTCAGGGCAATATGTTCCAGTATTTCCGGAAGAGGTGCGGGAGCTTCGTGCGTCTCACGGATCAACCGTTTGAGGGAGTCGTATTCATACCACGACTGCGTACCGTCATCATGGATTTCATGGAGAGGGCCAGAGCAATTCCATTCAGTTGAAGACTGGGTTCCATCGGATTTTTCCACAGAAACAGGCCTATCTGTTTCCTCTGTAATGATATTTCTTTCAGAAACCGTTATAAAGTCAGTCCCATCGTGTATTTGTTCCCGAATGGAAAATTCATTGCCGCGTGCATTGATGAGCGTCACGGTACGGGTTGATTTCCCCGGTATGGTAAGTCCATTGGCTGTTTTTGTGGTAGTCTTCATCCACATGGCTCCGAGTTCCGTAGTAGATGAATAATCATAAACGGTTTCGGAACCATCGGGTGAAACGACTCGTTTGACTCTTCCTCTGGCATACGGGCATTCAGCTTTCGACCCATTTACTTCCGTAATTGTAATTCTGGGATGCTCGGCGCCAATGGCTGTTTGTGTAATAGTTTCACGGAGATAATCCAGGGATTCTTCCATTTCACAAACGAGTTGCTTGAATAATACTTCATAGCCTTGAGGATCAATAATCCACTCTTCAACGCGAGACGTTCGGTGGTCATTGTACCATTCATCGACATAGGTTGTGCGTGTTTCACGGATGGAGACGGCATCGTCCCAGAGGGTTCGTTCTCGGATGACCCGGCCTTCATCGTCGTAATCGTATTCGATCCAATTGCCTTCGGGCATTGTTTGCCGGATCATTCTTCCGTAGTTGGAAGATGCGCTATTGGTTTCGTAGGTATATGTCGATGTTTCTTCGTGGTCGCTGCCGTAGTAGCGCGTTTGTTGGACGAGGACATCACCAAAGGGGTAGCTTCTGTATTCGTTGCGGGTGGCGGATTCTACGAAGTCTGCAGTGGAGAGATCGATACCCTGCAGGGAGCGTTCCCCCTTGAAGATATATTTGATTTCTTCCAGAGCGGCAACAGGCTTGTTTTCAGCCTTGAGAACGTAACCATTGGGGCGCGTGACAGGCTGAGCATTGACGGCCAAGGGACGCCTGATTTTGACGGAGCATGCTGCCTGTGCGCCTGTACCCTTGACGAAATAGGTGCCATCATTCCCGTAGGCTGCCCACTGGCTGGTTTCATTAGAATTGTTCCCGTAGGCTCGTAGCTTGAATTGGGATAACTTTTCGGGCGAACCGGTGGTATTGGATGATTCTTCCACGATGGACGAGAGCTTCCATGTTTTCATGGGAAGAGCCCCCTCTCGAATGCGGAAGAGTCCGTTGCTATCCACTTCGGCAAATGTATCGGCTGGAGCGTACCACTTGATGGTTTGGGCATCGGGACAGTCCAGCAATCCGTCCGTCCGGCACCAGACTTGCCTGATGCGATCGTTTTGAATATTGTTGGCATGGACGATTTCATCCAGTTTGTTGTCGTAAAACGCGAATTGACCTTCCGGGGTATGGCGGACGATACGGAGTTCGCTCCCGAGTTGATTGTGATGAATGACCAATCCCTTGCTTGTACGGAATGTATAGGGAGTGCCATCGTCGGCGCGGTAGATAACGATGGAGCCGTCCGTGAAGGTTTCTTCAAAGAAGGTGGCATCTTCTATGCGCCCATAACAAACGGTACCGTCCGAGTTGAGCATGCGAAGCCGTTCCGGATGGATTTCCGTACCGCCAAAGGGAACGCCAATGGGACCGTTCGTAAAGTCATAGTAACGGATACGTCCGGTTTGTGTGATCAAGGCGACTTTGCTGGAACCAGCAGGGCTTATGCTCGTCGATGGGATGACGGCACCAATGCGGCGCTGCGAGATGTGGTCGAAACAGAGCAGGGAACCATTTGCCAATGCCGAATAAGCGCCATTGCTGTACAGAAGCAATCGACCGGAAGACATGCCAGAGAGCATCGGGAAATGACCGAAGCTGATGGCGAGATCAACGCTGTCACCGCCAGTAGTCGTGTCAGACAACAAGGGGACGGCAATACATGTGTTTTGTTCATCCTCATCTGAGGTATTGGGCGCATCTTCCGCCTGGTCGCCGGGGCCGGAAACTCCGATGATGGGATCGGGGGATTTCCCGGTGTTGCTTCCAGGTAAGGATGCGTAAACGACCGGAGGCCAGAAAAGAGGCAAGAAGGGAGGAAGTATGGGGGGGCCGCCCGGAATGGGGATAGGACCACCCCCACCGCCGCCGCCACCGCCACCGCCACCGCCACCGCCACCGCCACCGCCACCGCCACCGCCACCGCCAC
>CAYVAI010000017.1:45397-74746 GCA_964448375.1 uncultured Akkermansia sp. | reverse complement strand
ACAAGGATCAAAACAAGGATCAAAACAAGGATCAAAACAAGGATCAAAACAAGGATCAAAACAAGGAAAATCAGAACCAGCCACAAGATCAGAAGAACCCTCAGGATCAAGCTCCCCAACCTGTTGACTTGAAGAAAGACAAGGATAAGGAAAGCATCTCCGGACAACAACAATCCGCCGAACAACAGAACCAGCAAGCCCAACAAGCCCAGGTTCAGGAATCCAAGGAAGAGCAGGACAAAAAGGAAGCCGCCCGCATCCTGTTTGAACGCCGAGATCAAGAAAAAGGTTCTCCCATACCTCAATCCCCCTACGTACTTGTCCCGGACAAGGACTATTAATTCATCACCATACGAGCATTCATGAACAAACTATTATCCATCATCATCCTCATGCTGGGACTGGCCGTAGCCGGCTGGAGCCAGGTGGTAACACAATGGTCATCCCAGGCCGTTGTCCCCGGAGAAAAAACGCTCATGCTCGTCATCATGACGAACGGGGAGATGGTACAGCCCTTGCCCATAGGCAGAGTTGAAGGAGCCAGCGTCCGATTTGCCCGCCGCGACTACATGATATGGAATGGTTCCCCTTCGCAGCGAGCCTTCTACTATCTCGCCTTCGAAGTCGTCACCGACAAACCGGGTATCGTCACCATCCCCTCCATCGAACTGAAGGGCAACAACGGAGAAATTTACAAGACTCCCCCCCAGACACTCAAAGTTTATCCCTTCGACGCTATCAAGTGGAACCCCATACCCCAATCGGGAGGTCGCCATCAATACGGCACCCTCTGGCACACGGATGACCCCACCCCCTACGTCAACCAACCCACCATGGCGGAACTCAAATTCTACGTCCCCCCGGACATCGTAGAATTCCAACTCCCATCCATCAAGGCAGACGGCCTCGCCACATGGCGCTTCGAACCCCAACCGACCAACCTCAATATCTTCCAATTCGGTTCAGCCCTCATTAGCGGCTACGACTGGAAAGTCTGCACCTTCCACAGCGCCCTCACCCCCCTGCGTAGCGGCAAAGTCAGCATTGGCGGTACAGAAACCATGTTTGCCCTGGACAGCTCGGCTGACCCGATCCTCGCCCAGTTCACGCGTAACATGATCTCCATCCCGATGCCAATCCCGGAACTCACCTTAGAGGCTCGTCCCCTGCCTCCCGGTGCCCCCTACGGCTTCAAGAACGCCGTTGGCCAGTTCTCCATCAAGGCAACGACTGATGCCCGCGACCTCAGCGCCAATGAACCCATCTCCGTCCAGATCACCATTTCCGGCACCGGCAACATCAATACACTCAGTGCCCCGGAACCCAAAGATCCCTCGCGGTGGAAACTCTACCCAGCCAACAAAATAGGCAACGACGAATCCCGCAGTCTCAGTGGCTCCGTCACCTTCCAGCAACTGCTCCGCCCAACGGCGGAAACCGATGCCGTCCCTCCCTTCGAGCTCGTCTATTTCGACCCATCGACACAACAATACGAACTCATCTCCACCTCCGCCATCCCGCTCCCCTGGAAAGCATCTGCCCCGGACCTCGTGCCAGCCACCATGGTCGCCCCCGCCACTCCTCCCCCTGCTGGCGACGTCCCCGTAGCCAAGATGACCGATATATACGGACTCGTCCCACTGAGCATGTCCACCACGCTCTCCACTCCCGGTTCCTCCTCCTGGTACCTTCTGGCCTACCTGCCGGTTCTGCTCATCCTCGCCTATGCCGGAGCACAGTTCCTGCGCAAGAAACGCCTCCAGACGGAAGAATCCCGCGCCCGCATGGCAGCCTTCAAAGCCATCCCCACCAAGGAATCCACCCCGGTCTTCCTCCGCTCCATCGGCTCCTTCATTGAAACGCACATCCCGGAATCCAAACAGGACGACCAACTGCGCAAGATCCTCGCCACGCGTGACGAACTCGCCTTCCTCCCCCAGGGCACCGACGATAAAATCCCCGACAGCGAGCGCAAATCCATGATGAAGCACGTCAAAGAGATCCTCTCCAAACTGCCCCTCATCCTCCTGCTCACCTGCCTGCTCCTCCCCTTCGGCATCCAGAGCGCCCAAGCCGCGCCGCCCATCCATACCAAAGCCGCGCCCAACCTCCTGTATGAACGAGGAGAATACACCGAAGCCGCCAAATCCTACGCACACGCCGTCACAGAACCGGACGTCTATCCAGGCCAACGCGCCCTCGACTACTACGGCCAGGGCAACAGCCTCTATCGCCTCAACAAGCCCGGTGAAGCCGCCCTCGCCTACCAGCGAGCACTCAACATCTGCCCGGACTTCACCGAAGCCCGCAAAAACCTCGAGTTCATCCAGCGCAAAGAAGGAGCCGTCCTCCCCATCAAAGACCAGACGTCAGAATGGTTGAGCCTCGTCAACTACCACGCCCTGCCGCCGACCATCATCGTCTCCAGCGCTATCCTGCTCACGGCACTCACCCTGCTCCTGCTCTACCGCCGCTACGTCATCCTCCTCACCTTCCTCATCGTGCTGGGAGCCATTACCTTGGCAGCCGCCATCACCAACAGAGTGCTATACCCCCAAGCCCCCAACACCATCAACCCCGCCAAGCTCCTCATCGTCACCCAGTCCACCCCGGCACGCCATGCGGCGGACGCCAGTAGCCCGACCCTGATGACCCTGCCGCCGTCCACCCCCCTGATCCTTCAGGCTCAGCGTGGTTCATGGTACTACGTCACCACCTTTACAGGCACGCCAGCGTGGATCCATGTCGATACGGCATCCCCCGTCGTCACAAAAAACAGACCTCTCGGCAATCAGGAAGTAAAATAATTCCAATTTTTATTTCAACGAAATCATCTGTTCAGAACTCCAACCCCTAAGCACACCCCAACCGGGGCATTCCTAACAAAAAAACCGTCATGAGTTACAACACCAAAACCGTTTACGAAGGCCAAGGCCGTTGCCTGACCACCCACACAGCATCCGGCAAACAATTCGCCACCGACCTCCACAAAGACCTCGGAGGTCTGGAAGACAACCCCGCCCCCGCAGAACTGCTCGGTGCCACAATTGCCTCCTGCATGATGAGCCTCATCTCCTACCTCGCTGGTCGCAAAGACATCGACGTCAAAGGCATGACCATCGAAGCCCAACCCGTCACGGAAGGCCTCAAAATCACAGGATACAACCTCCTGGTCACCATGCCCCTCGCCGAAAACCATCCCTCCCGCCAATCCCTGGAACAATCCGCCCTGACCTGCCCGGTCAAACAAGCCCTCGATCCCTCCGTCAAGATTGCCCTGGAATGGAAATGGATCGGCTAACCAGCCCCTACCCATCCCCCCCCTTTCCACAAACTGCCTCCCGCTCACCCCGGAAGGCAGTTTTTTTTATCGCACTTTGTCTACTCATGAAATAGCGTTACATCAGACAAAGCGTTATGAAGAAAGAGACGAAGCATCAATATGTAAAGATGATTAGCCATACACCTCAAATCACTATCATCCCATCCGAAAAATTATAAAATAAACCAATTAACAATGAAATCTATATTCATGAAAAATATATTATTATTAATTTCTGTAATTGCATTTACCGGATCCACTCTAACCGGAAAACCCGAAATACAGTTACCCGAAAATAGCGAAATAAAAAATGATTATTTGGAAAAATCAATAAATGAAGAAATGGATTATTTACTTAATTCCCCTTCGTCAAAAACAGAACATCCCGCTTCAACATACTGGTGGAACGCATTGGTTAATAATTCCGAATCTAACGATTCAAAAAATTTAAATCACACCAGTTCTGAAAATTGCATTAAACTCTGGAATATGCAGGAAATACAATTATTTGAACTTATTTGGTGGAGAACAAAAAACAGAACAACACGTCTCATTATTTTATCAATTTACTACACACAAGTTGGTGATACTGATAAGGCAAACCTTCCTTTTTTTAAAGAATTTTCAATGCGATTCAGTGATAGCGAGAAAAATTTGAGGCTTGAAGAATATGAGTACATCATTAAAAACAAAAAAAGAATAAAAGTAAAAATCGACAAAATAATAAATAAATTTAAATAACCATTTAATTTAAATTTCATAGCCGCAAAAAAATAATCAATGGATGATATTTTTAGCTCGTAACCAGTTTGGTCACAAAGTGAGCATAGCGGTAAGCACAGCAGGTAGTTGGATAGTGGCGGCACCGGGACTGCCGGGTAACCCCTGCGACGCTCACACCTTGCGAGCCACCCAGGAAAAGACGAAAACAACCATCCAGAGCTCCATCCAGGAATTCTATGTTAACGGTTGCGATGAGACATTGTCCCCCATCTGACTGGCTCTTTTTTTGGGGGGATAATCTAGGGTGTTTGTTGCTCCTTGGTACCGTGATTTTGTGATTCTCGAAAAATTTTTACACAAAAGTTGCGAGGTGTTACGCTAGGCATATAAGAACTGATGATGAACAACACCCTCCCACAGGAAGATCAATATGCAAGCGGCGATGCCCGTAGCTGGGAAGCGTGGCTCAAGGAACATGCCTCGCGTATCTTCCTTTTTGCCCGCCAGCAGGCACGTTCCCCGGAGGATGCGGAAGACATCGTGCAGGAGGCTCTCGTCAGGCTGGCACGGAAAGAGGCTTCTGGCGAATTTATTGGAGGCCGGGATGCATGGCTTCCTTACGTCTATGCCTCAATTCGCAGAATTGCCATTGACTTCAGCCGCCGGGACGACCGCCGTACCCGCCGCGAGCAATCCAGCGCAGATGATGAGCTTTCCCCATCCGCTGCCCCCTGGCTCGACAGCGAATCAGGAGAAGATGAACTCCGAGACCTGCTTGAGCTGCAGTTGAAAAAGCTGCCCGCCAAGTTTTCCGAGGTCATCATCCTCAAAATATGGGGTGAACAAACTTTTCAGCAGATAGCCGATACTCTCGGGATTTCACTGAACACGGTCGCCTCACGATACCGATATGGACTGGAACAGCTCCGCAAAGCGATTTCAGTACAAAAAGATGATTATCAATACTAACCGATTTCCTGCATCAAGATGACTACCCCCTTATCCCCTACATCTTCCCCCGGAAACGGCCTCTCTGCTCTGGAAGAGGAAGAATTGGTCGCTGCTCTCAAGGAACTGCAGCCCAGCCTGCTCTCGCAGGACAAAATCCACTCATGGGCTCTCCTGATGGAACGAGCCTCCCAAGAGGCCTCCGAAGACCGCATCCGCCAGATCAAGCCTGCCTCCCCGGGGGAAATTACGGCGATGAAATGGACTTTGGCCATGGAGGAAGCTGCCGAGCAGGACGCCAATGCCATCCTGCCCGTTGCTCCAACGGCAAGCCGCCCCGGCACGATGACGAAGCCTGGTTTCTCGTTCCGTAAACGCATGGTGTTTGCCACGGCTGCTCTTGTGGCTCTGACGGCAGGCGTCCTGGCTTTCTTGCACAATTCTGCAGAAGAAAATTCCATGGCTGCCATGGGAGATTTGAACAGGGAGGCCGTTCGTGTTGTCCCAGAAGGAGTAAACTGGAATAAAGAAAAAGGGATCGCCGAACGCCAGTACCGCGTTGATTTCGAAGACACGATCGAGTTTCGCGATAAAAATGGCAAGCGGGTTTCCGTATCCGTTCCGTCATCCCGTACCGTCGTTGTTCCCGTTGAAACATACTAATCCTGATTGATTGACGATATGAATTCCTACCAACTGATATTGCTTGCCGCAGGATGCGGGCTCTGCGTAGCAACCGCTTCCGCTATTGACCGTCCCGCATCGCCTGACCAGGGAGTCCAGGTCGCCCCGGATTCTTCCCCCGCCCCTACCCGGATTCTTCCCAGGCAAGATACGCCCCCAACTCAACAAATGGCTTCCCCGAAAAAGACGGGGCAGGTCAGACTCGGCATTATCCCTGGCGAAGTGCCCCAACTCGTCCGTGCCCAACTCGCCATGAGCGGGTACCCGGGCATCGTCGTAGAAAGTATGGAACCCAATGGCCCGGCTCAAAAGGCGGGGCTACGCGATCTCGATATTATTCTGCGCATTGGCGATATTCCCATTTCGGGCATCGCTTCGCTGAAGGAAGCGGTCAACGGGAAAAACCCGGGAGACCAGGTTAAGGTTCAGTATTTGCGCGGAGGCAAAGAACAGGACTGCACTCTTACTCTGGAAGAATCCCTCTACGGGGATGTCCCACAGGGGGCCACAGCTGCATCCGAGGGTTTGATGCAGAAAAAGATCGACCAGGCTATCGGTGCAGGGCGCAGAACGCTCCCGCGTGGTAGCGCAGCTATTGATGACATCAGCAAGGCTTTCGATATAATGGACGGCCTCATGAATGGCATCGCGGACGATCCCTTTGAGAGGATTGACCACATTCGCTCCCTCATGAACCAGCGCATGGGCATGCCGCAACCCCAGGCCATCCCCACACCTCAGGGAAGCACCAGCCGAAGCGACGTTTTCAGCACATCGACAGCCAGCTTCTCCGATGCTCAGGGTACTATCCGCATTGCGACAAATTCCAAGGATGGCACCAAAATCTATGTGACGGATCCAAATGGCAAAGTCCAGTTTGAAGGCCCGTACAACACGCCTGAAGAAAAAGCGAGCGTTCCCCCGGAAATCCAGAAACGCCTCAGCAACCTCAACATTGAACTCAATGTGAGATAAGCCCCCTTATCACGATTACCCCGATTAGTGCTAGTAGAGTGATGCCTCTGTTCCAATTGTTTATGCAACGGAACAGGGGCTAAATATTCCCCTCGACATTTCACCACAGTTTCGACCATTCTTCTCCCATGAAATGGAAACGCCTTTACCCTGTCGCTTCACCCTATCTGGATACCATCACTGCGGTATGGCTTCCTTCTCGACAGGGCTATGCCGACTTTTCCTCGTGTGGCAAAGCCCATCTTGATGCCGAATATCTTACGGGCACTGACGAGCAGAGGAAAGCCCTGCGCCAATGGATCGACGCACATGCCGCCGAAGCCCATCTCATCGACGAAAGCCTGTACGCTCTGGCTCCATCCGTCCCCACTCCAGGCAAAATCGTCTGCCTCGGCAAGAGCTATGCCGACCACGCCCGGGAATTTGATGGCAGCACCCCGACGGAACCCTCCATTTTCCTCAAGGCTACGACGGCGATCACAGGTGCCCACTCTCCGGTTCTGCGACCGCCAGGGTGTACCCGCCTCGATTACGAAGTCGAGCTGGCTGTCGTCATCGGCAGTCGTCTCAAGAACGCGGATCCCATTCAGGCGGCACTATCCATCGCCGGATTCACCATGATGTGCGACTACTCGGAACGCGACTACCAGATCAACCGCGGAGGACAGTGGACCAAAGGGAAAAGCTACGATTCCTTCGCTCCCCTCGGCCCTTGCTTCGTTACTCCGAATGAGCTCGACAATGCGAATGAATTACCCATCTCACTCAAAGTCAACGGTAAGATGCGCCAGAATGGCAACACCAACCAGCTCATCATGCCCTTGGTCGATCTCGTGGCCTACGTATCCCAATTCATGACCTTAATGCCCGGAGACATCATCTCCACCGGCACACCCTCCGGAGTAGCCGTCGGCATGGAAACACCCCAATTCCTGCAGCCTGGCGACATCGTCGAATGGGGAGCAGCACCCATCGGCTTCGCTCGCCAGATTGTCGAGCAGGACAGTTCCGAATCCTGATCCCCCTTTCCTCAATACCATGCCTGGTACAAAAAATCCCCCCACCGGCAATCACGTACCACCGGAGCAAGTCTCCGCCATCACAGCCAAGCTTCTGGAAATATTATCCAGTATCCCCGGCTCCAGAGAACAACACTCTTCGACGCCGGACGAACGAGCCACGTCGATCATCAAATCTGCCTGTGTCAAAGCAGCCGCCACTTCCGCCGTGCTCTCCATCCCCCCCGGCCCGCTCGGCTGGCTCTCCATCATCCCTGAACTGGCTGGCATCTGGAACATCCAACGCCAAATGGTTGCAGACATCGCTTCCGTGTATGGCAAAAGTTCCAGTCTGACGAGCGAATCCATGGCCTACTGCCTGTTCAAACAGGGGCTTTCCGTCACATTGTCCGCCCTCGTCATCAAGGCTGGGCAAAAATACCTCGTCCAGAGAGCCTCTACTCAATTCATGCAGAAAATACTCCAGAAGCTCGGCATTTCCATCAGTCAAAAATTGCTCGGGCGCGGCATCACCCGCTTCCTGCCCGTTGCTGGTTCCGCTCTGATGGGCACCGTGTCCTATCGCGATACACTGCGTGTCGGACGCGCGGCCAAAGACTTTTTCAGCTCCGACATCATCTTTCTGGAAGGTGTTGCCAATGCTCCCTCCAACATGGACGAACTCCCGGCTCCTGCCGAGCTCACTGAAGCTCTGCCGCAAGAGCTCGACATGAAATCTTGATTTGCCTTCCGTCCTGCCTGTATAATCCCCACATCCCATGAATCTGCAATCTCACCGCACAGCCGCCCTGCACGGAGAACTCCTCGTTCCCGGCGATAAGAGCATTTCCCACCGCGCCGCCATCCTCGGCGGCCTGGCTGAGGGCACGACTGAAGTCAGCAACTTCCTGTGCAGCGAAGATTGCCTCAATACGCTGCGAGCCATGGAGCAACTCGGCGCCCGAGTCGAAGTTCTCGAAGCCCGGGAAGGATATGGCCCGACGCGCTTCCGCATCACGGGAGTCGGGATGAAGCCCGTTGCCCCGGCACATGCCATCGACTGCGGCAACTCCGGCACCGGCATGCGCCTGATGGCCGGCATGCTCGCCGCCTGCCCCTTTGATTCCGAAATGTTCGGCGATGCCTCCCTTTGTTCCCGTCCGATGGGTCGTATCATGACACCGCTGGCTCTCATGGGTGCCAAAATCGAAGCACGCGGCACCCGGGAAGGTTGTGCCCCGCTTTACATCCATGCCGGGCAGGTTCGCCCGATTGACTACACCCTGCCCATGGCCAGTGCCCAGGTAAAGAGTGCTATTCTTCTGGCAGGCATGTTCGCCGATGGAACAACGACCGTTCATCAGCCCGCCCAAACTCGCGACCACACCGAACGCCTCTTCCACCACTTCGGCATCCCCTGTTCCGTCGATGGCTTGACCGTCTCCACGCAAGGCCCGGCTGCGCCCAAGGCTCGAGACCTGACCGTCCCTGCCGACATTTCGTCCGCCGCCTTCTGGATCGTTGCGGCTGCTACTCGCCCGGGGTCCGAGCTGACTCTGCGCAATGTGGGCCTCAATCCCACGCGCGATGCCATTCTGCATGCCCTCCTGCGCATGGGTGCCGACATCACCATCACTCCAACGTCCACGCCGGAAGAAGGAGAACCCTACGGAGACATCACCATCCGCGGCACGGGACGCCTCCACGGCACCGAGCTTCTCAAAGAGGAAATCCCCAACCTCATTGACGAAATCCCCATCCTTGCCGTTGCCGCCGCTCTCGCCGATGGAGACACCGTCATCCGCAATGCCCACGAACTTCGCGTCAAGGAGACCGACCGCATCGCTACCACCGCCGCCAACCTCCGCGCCATGGGAGCCACTGTGGACGAATACGATGACGGTATGGTCGTACACGGCAATGCCAGTCTCACCGGATGCTGCATGGACAGCTATGGAGACCACCGCATCGCCATGAGTTCACTCATCGCCGGTTTCTCGGCAGAAGGCACCACGACCTTGGAAAACACCGGCTGCATCGCCACGTCCTATCCTGGTTTTGCCAGCGATTTAGAACGCTTCCTCCTTGCCTGAACAAACAAATATCAGGCCATCAGATAGAACCACCCTGCCAGAATCAGTAGGGATGCCACCGTACATGGCAGACCATACACAAAGAATTTCCGCATGGAAATTTTCAATCCGGCCTGTTCTGCCGTCTGGATCATGATCAGGTTCGACAGACTTCCAACGAGAATGAGATTGCCCGTCAGCGAGTTGGATAATGCCAATGCATAGGCAACCTGCGGATTGGCCGCCAAATCCGTCACCTGACTCAGCAACATTACCGCCGCTGTATTGTTGATCATATTGCTCAGGCCGGTCGCAGCCAGAATCATCGTGATGGGATCATCCAGATTCACGCCCCATTGCTGAAGAAGCTCGACCATTTCACGTCCGAGACCATTAATATTGAAGGCTCCAATAATAACAAACAGGCCCATGAAGAGCAGAATCGTCTGCCAGTCCACGCGCCCCAAAATGATGCGGCTCGACCACGTATGACTACACAGCATGATCCCCGCGACAAACAACGCGACAATCCCGTGATCCCAGTCCGTCAACACAAAGGACAAAATCAGAAACAACATGGCAGACAATCCCTTGATTGAACCCCGCATACTGAACGGGTGCTGAGACTCCGGCAAAGCCGCCTGGCTATCCTCCGGCAGGTGGAAGTGCTTGCGCCCCAGAAGCCAGCAGATCCCAAAACAGGCGAGAGCACTCGCCATCACAGGAACAAAGGCAAACTTCGTATATTCCAGGAAGGAGAGTTTGGCAAACTCGCCGATGAACACGTTCTGCGGATTCCCGATAATCGTCATACTCCCGTTGTTACACATGCACAGAGCAATCAGAAAGGGAGTCGGGTTCAGCTTGTGTGCCAACGCCACCGATACCAGCACGGGCGCTACGGCCAGGGCAATAATCGTATTGTTGAAGAAGGACGAGAAAACCGCTCCCCCGATCATCAGGATGAACATCGACAAAACAGGCCTGTCCATATACGACGACAGCTTGGCTCCCAGCATCGTATA
This sequence comes from uncultured Akkermansia sp., assembly GCA_964448375.1. Classification (GTDB taxonomy): domain Bacteria; phylum Verrucomicrobiota; class Verrucomicrobiia; order Verrucomicrobiales; family Akkermansiaceae; genus Akkermansia. The sequence continues at coordinate 63,999 of CAYVAI010000017.1, read as the reverse complement.
AAAGCCCGAATAATGAAGCTGAGCCGAAACCACCATCAGGGAAAATACGAGGGCAAGCGTATGGAAATCAATGCTTTTAATAGCCTCCGGAAAGGTGATGCAGCCAAACACCATCATCGAAATGGCACCAATCAGCGCAAAGCCCGTCCTGTCTAATCTCAGGGAACGACCGTGCCCAATGCCCACCCAGAGGTAGGTATTGATGAAGAGAATCAGTGTAATCGGCTCCTTCCAAGCCTGTAAAAAGGCATGCAGAGCATCCATGTAGCCCAGGTTCATAATTCAGTATGCGTCGAAGATTCATCCACCGGAACGGCTTGGCACTTGTCACGCCAGCCAGGGAAATTCCATCCATTGGGGAACTGGCGACATTGTTCGGGCTTCACCGGATTGATCCGGCAACCATTGTCCACAAGCATGATACAGGCACCATCCGGGCCGTCGATCAATGAAAGTCCCTGCCGGTTTTCACGCAACTGGCAATACTGGTCGATGAAGGAATCTTCGTCCATACCCAGAAATTCGGCAATCGCGGCAATCTCTTCGGGCTCCACGCAAACATTCCCCTCCCAGCGGCAGCAAGCCCCGCAACGGACACAACGGAAGAGTACATTTACAGGGCTGTTTTCACTCATGGCGAAGCCAATGTAGCCGATACGTTAAAAAAAATCAATCCGTCGATGATTACCCCTTGCATGATGCACCGATATGATGTTTTATAAATGTACCTATAGCCGCTATGGATCTACCCGCCCATCATCATCACGGACAAGAGGTTTTTACCTGGGACCAGGTCAACCTCGCTCTCGAAGCGGCGGAAGAAGGATTCTTCATCTGGAATATCGAGCAGAACACCATCCATTACACGGGCCGATGCCTCAAGATGTTAGGATACAACCGCGACAAACTGGCACCCAACATCTTCACTGAGTCCGAACAAATCGTTTACGAAGAAGATCGCCCGTTCTTCGACCTCGAAGTCCGTCGCTACCTGGAGAGCCTCAATCCCGGAATGCCCATGCGCATCGAAATTCGCATCTGCAACAAGCACTCCAACGGCTGGATGTGGATACGCGTCAACGGCAAGGCAAGGTACGACAAACACAGGAAACCCACCGAACTCGTCGGCGTCTTCGTCGATATCACCCGGCGCAAAACCTCCGAGCTCCGAGCCCAGGAGGAACGCGAGCTCTTCCGTGCCCTGATCGACCACATCCCCAACAATATTTACGTCAAAAACAGGGATTCCCGCTTCATCATGGCCAATGAAGCCACGGCAAAAAAACTCAAAGTCCCCACCCCGTCCGATGTAATCGGCAAGACTGACTACGACTTCTTCGACAAGGCCATGAGTGACATCTCCCGCCGCGAAGAACTGGAGATCATGGAAACCGGACACCCCGTCACCGGGAAGGTGCACCACGAAACCTGGCAGGAAGGAGAAGACACCTGGGGCATGGTCAGCAAATTCCCCTGGTACGGCAGCTCTGGCCAGTTGAAAGGGCTTGTTGGCATCTCAAGTGACGTCACTAAACTCGTCCAAGCTGAGCAAGCCATTCAAAAAACAGCCCAGATCCTTAAGGAACGCAACGATGCCCTGGAAAAAGAAATCGATCTGGCTCGCGAAATCCAGCTCGCCCTTCTCCCCTACGAAATCCCTGCCCGTAGCTATCAGGCATCGGACATCCTCCGCAAAGTCTCCTTCCACCATATCTTCGCTCCCTCGGAGGGAGTTGCCGGAGACTGGTTCGACGTTTTCCCCGTCGGCGAGACTGGCGTCGGAGCCATCGTCTGCGACGTGATGGGGCACGGTATCCGCGCCGCTCTCATAGCCTCAATGTTGCGCGGCATCATCGAGCAACTGATCCACCTGGCCATCCATCCAGAGCAGATACTGGAAGCGCTCAACCACCAGCTTTTCAAGATTCTGGCTCACGCGAACATCACCATGTTTGCATCTGCCGTCTATGTCTATATCGACTTGCAGATGAAAACCATCTCGCTGGCCTCTGCAGGTCACCCGGCACCCATCCTCATGCACAAAGACGGCCACGCCGGCAAACTCACCCTTCCCCGCGGCCTGGCCCTCGGACTAATGGATGGCACCACCTACAGAAGCATCGAGCTGCCTCTGGAGCCCGAATGCCGCCTCCTTCTCTACACCGACGGCCTCACTGAAGCCAGCAACGACAAGGGCGATGAACTCGGAGCCGAAAACGTCATCTCCTACCTCGAAAAACGCGATCCCCAGTCCATCCGCGATTTCGTGCTGAGCACCCTCAAGTGCGCAGCCAAATTCACCGGATGTTCCAGCCTGTCAGACGACATCTGCCTCCTCGGCATCCGCTACGACGAAAAGGCCGATTCGGATAGGGATGACATCGGCCTCGGTATCTAACCCGTAGTTCCCTCCCGACAACCACGGTGTTTTCCCATCAAAAGTACCTGACAGCAAATTCATACGATGTTCTATCCTCTTCTCGCAAGTTTACTGTTAAAGTGGGCTCTGTGGTTCATGTTCATTCTGTGCCTGCTTCTTCCCTTTTGGATCATCCACCGGGTTCAGCCAGGAAACAAACCCAGCAAATTTTCCACTAATCCCTGTTACATAGGTGCCGTGATGACACCGATTGCCCTCATTGTTTCCTACGTTATTCTATGGGTGCCCGGATTAATTTTCAAACTGACTGGAATCTATCTGTACGAAATTCCCGATATCCTTTCTGACATGGATACGAGTGTCAGCGTGATACTTGCTCCAATCGTCAAGGTTCTACTGGACGTGATCTTCTTTTTTGTGTGGGGCATGGTGATGTGGTTCATCATCAGGGCTTTCATCAAAGGAATCGCCAGGAAACAGGGTCTCTCCGAAATCTTCACCCCAATTTTTCTGCGCTCTCAAATCCGGGGAAGTCTTGCCACGACTCTATGCTTTGCATTTATACTCATCATAATTCTTCCCTTATTCGTGATTGCTTTAACAATAGCGGGCTTGGAGCTTCCCTCCAGTAAACATGATGAAAATAATGCGAGATTCATCACTCTCCCGCCGAATATCCCCGCAAAACTGGCTTTGGATACAATCAGTACCCATAGCTTTTTAGGGGAAAGTTCAACCCTGCTCATCATCACCGCACCAGATGGCAAGAAGCATTACCATTACGACGCTATTTGTAACCCTGGAGGAGGCGCTACCATCAAATGTTTCTACTTGCTCCCCCAGAAGGAAAATGATCTTGGCGGAGTTTTCATCACCAACCAAATGTCGAGCGTCTATGTCAATCTGAACACACTGGATGCCAAAAGCTTCGGTTCACTATCCAGCAACCTCACCTCTCTCGACACCAATGATTTCACCATTCAGAATCTGTTCGGTCCCTGCACGAGACTGACGTCCACTCATACATTCAGCCCCGAAGAGGTACAGAAGGATCCACTTTACCAGACGATTCTGAACGATCTCCAATACAATAAAAAAGTCTTGATGCAGAGGATAAAAGACTGAAGGAAAAGACGGGAATATCCGTCCATGAAAACACCGTTCCCCGAACATAATCCGGGAAACGGTGTGAAAGGAAGTCATACTCCCTGGGATCAATGCTTCAGTTGCGTATCCGTCACATGTTTTTCCCGGGGAGGGAATTGCTTGTCGAACTCGTCGGCAGCTTCCTGAGTAATATCGAAGCTGGGCGAGGCAAAGAATTCCCCATGGATACCCTTGAGTGCTTCCGGATACAGTTCCAGAAGCATCATTTCATCCATGGTTTCTCCGCCGGGCTGGGTAATCCCCCATCCCCGCGTCGGAAGGAATCCATGGCGGTTATAGTAGGATGGGAACCCGAACAGTACAACCGCCTTGAATCCCATCTGCAAGCCTCTGGCATTGATGGCACGGATCAGTTCCCCGCCTATCCCCTGCTTCTGCCAATCGGGATGGACGCTCAAGGGAGCGATGCAGAGAAGCTCGTGTGAAATCCCCGCCGGGTCAACAACCTTGGCACGGGAGGCGGCAATATGTCCGATGATTTGATCGCCGCAGATAGCAACGAGATTGAGTTCCGGGATGAATTCGGGCGATTTCCTGAGCTGGTGGATCACCAGATGTTCCATGCAACCGGGGTGGTAAATATCCCAAAAGGCGTTACGATTCAGTGTTTCGACGATACGATGCTCAGATTCGCGTTCCTCGCGAATCATTAAATGTGTGTTCATTGTGTATATATTGGGTAGCAAATCCTCGTCTGAATAGACAGGAATGCAGTTATTAAACAATTTGTTATTCCTTCTCCATGTCGGATGAAGGAGAGTGAGGGAAACCCGGTTATCAATTCAGTTCAGCTGGGATCACCGGGAAAGACCCCAATATTACGCAATGGCCGTCATGGAGATACTCCTATAATCTGGACGACGCTTTGTCAAGCAGACAATACGATATTTTCACGAAGAAGTATCGATCCGAAGAACTCCATGCGGAAAGTTTTGAAGAGATTCCGTGTGGGGGAAAAACCCAATATGCACTCGCCCCACCCTTCTTCCCTTAAAAAAAGGATATTTGACTTGCTCCCGCTGTCTCAGTGAGCATAATCATCTCGCACTCCTGTACCCAGACAGGCACGGACTATTCCCATGAAGACGAGAACCACAACTTTCGTAATGCCCGATCCTACGGCAGGCGCGGATTATCTTGCAGATACCATTGATACTTTAGGAGAAACGGTGACCTTAAACATGGGTCCCTCCCACCCTGCCACCCACGGCGTTCTGCGCCTTGTTCTGGAATTGGACGGGGAAGAAGTGCTCTCCTGCGACCCCGTCATCGGACACCTGCACCGCGGTATTGAAAAAATCGGCGAAACCATTCAGTATAATCAGTTTGTACCCTACACCGACCGCTTCGATTATCTGGCCCCCATCTCCAATAATATCGCCTTCGCCTGCGCCGTCGAAAAACTTCTCGACTGGGAACTCCCGGAACGTGGGCAAGCCTTACGCGTTCTCGCTCTGGAACTTTCCCGCATCGGCTCCCACCTTCTCGATGTCGGCGTCGGTTCCATGGACGTAGGAGCCATGACCGTCTTCCTGTACACGTACAACGAACGCGAAAAGATTCACAACTTCTACGAACAGCTTACAGGAGCCCGCTTTACCTCGTCCTTCACCCGCATCGGTGGTCAGATCCACGACATGCCCGAAGGCATGGAAAAAGACATTCTGCGTTTCTGTGACGAATGCTCCAAGACTCTTGACGAAGCGGATAACCTTCTCCTCAAGAACAACATTTTCATGAACCGCATGAAGGACATCGGCACAATTTCCCGTGAAGATGCCCTCGGATACGGCCTCACCGGCATTCACCTGCGCGCTAGCGGTGTCCAGCGCGACCTCCGCAAGCTCAACCCCTACCTCGGGTACGAAAATTACGAGTTCGATGTCCCCATCGGTGAAGTAGGCGACTGTTACGACCGTTACCTCTGCCGTCTGGAAGAACTCCGCCAGTCTATCCGCATCATCCGTCAGGTGCTCAAGACCATGCCCCAAGGCCCCATCAATATGGTGGATCAGAAAGGCACCCTCCCGGACAAACGCCGCGTCCTCACTGGCATGGAAGAACTCATCCGTCAGTTCATGTCCACCACGGAAGGCGTCAATGCCCCCGCTGGTCAGGTGTACTTCGCAGCGGAAAACCCGAAGGGCGAACTTGGCTTCATGATCGACTCGAAGGGCGGCGGCATCCCGAACCGTCTGCGCATGCGCTCTCCCTCCTTCTGCACGCTTTCCATCCTTCCCAAGTTGATTCCCGGGCACCTCGTCTCCGACATCCCGGCCATCCTCGGTTCCTTCGACTTCGTGCAAGGCGAATGCGACCGTTGATTTCCCTCACTATCCCCCCACTTCCACCCAGTTTCATCTCTCCAACACGTTCCATTCCATGTCCGAACATACAGAGAACGCCATCGAGGCAACCATCGCCCACCAGCCCTCACCCGGTGAACAGTATTATCCTGCGTTCACCCCTTCCCCGGAACTTGACGCCGAAGCAGGTCGCCTGATCGCCCAATATCCCGAAGGTCAAAGCCAGTCGGCCGTCCTGCCCGTCCTGCACGTGATCCAGAAAAAGTTCGGCTACATCTCCGGTGAAGCCATGACGTGGACTGCCGCCAGGATTGGATCTACCCCGGCACACGTTCTGGGTATCGTCACATTCTATCCCGGCCTCCGCCAAATGTGCCCCGGCAAGTTCCACCTTCGGGTGTGCAAGACGCTGGCATGTGGCATGTCCGGCGGAGAAGAACTCGTGGACGCCCTCTGCTCCAAGCTTTCCATCGACAGGAAAGCCATGACGCATGAAACGCCCATCGCCATCAGCCCCGATGGAAAATGGAGCGTCGAATTCGTGGAATGCCTTGCCAACTGTGGCGAAGGTCCCAATGTCCTCGTCAACGACAGACTGCATTCCCACATGACCCCGGACAAGGCGGACGAGTTGATCGCCCTCTACCAGAACGCCTGATCCTCAACCGCGCAACAACCCCAACCAATTTCGCCTTCCCGACCCATGAGCATCACTTACCTTCCCGGCAAAGAGCCTCACCCCAAGGAACACAGGATGATCTTCAAGAATGTGGACCGCGCCGACTGGGACACATCGATCAAGACATACCTTGCCGATGGTGGCTACCAGCAGCTGAAAAAGGCTCTCTCCATGGAGCCCAAGTCAATCACAGACGAAGTGAAGAAGTCCGGTTTGCGCGGTCGCGGCGGCGCAGGTTTCCCGACTGGTGTCAAGTGGACTTTCATCCCGCCGAACAACACCAAGCCGGTTTATCTCATCTGCAACTGCGACGAATCCGAACCCGGTACCTTCAAGGATCGTTTCGTCGTCCATCAGGACCCCCACCAGCTCGTGGAAGGCATGATCATCGCCTGCTACGCTGTCGGCGCCCACCTCGCCTACATCTACATGCGTGAGGAATTCCCGATTGCTGCGGAAATCGTCAACAAGGCACTGGAAGAGGCTCGCGCCAACAACTTGCTCGGCAAAAATATCCTCGGTTCCGGCTACGATCTGGAAATTCATGTCCATCGCGGCGCCGGCGCGTACATCTGCGGTGAAGAAACCTCCCTCATCAACTCCATCGAAGGTCTGCGCCCTTACCCGCGCATCAAGCCCCCCTTCTTCCCGGCTGCCATCGGCCTTTATGGATGCCCGACCATCGTCAACAACGTCGAATCCCTCTGCCACGTCAAGCACATCATTGAGATGGGCGGCGAAGCCTATTCCCAGATGGGAGCTCAGCGCTCCCCCGGCACCCGCATCATCGGCGTATCCGGCGACGTGAAGAAGCCCGGTTACTACGAAATCGTTTCCGGCTCAATCACCTTCGGAGAACTCCTCTACGACCTCTGCGGCGGTCCGCTTGACGGACGTAGCTTCAAGGCCGTCATCCCCGGCGGTTCCTCCTCCAAGGTCATGCGGTGCGACTCACCCGTGAAGCTCAATGGCAAGGATGCCACCTTCTACGACATTCCGCTGGATCTCGACAGCATTTCCCAGTGTGGATCCATGGCTGGCTCCGGTGCTGTGATCGTCATGGACGACACGCGTTCGATGCCCTGGATCCTGAACAACATCAACAAATTCTACGCCCACGAATCCTGCGGACAGTGCACCCCCTGTCGCGAAGGATGCCCCTGGATGGTCAAGCTCACCAATCGCATGCTGGCTGGTAAGGCCTCAGCTGAAGATGTCGATCTTCTCGTCCAGGTAGCCGACCAGATTGAAGGCAAGACGGTTTGCGCCTTTGGCGAAGCCGCCTCCTGGCCAGTTCAGGCCATGGTCAGCAAATTCCGCGAAGAATTCATCGCTCTGACCAAGCCGATCAACGCCCTCCTGCCTCACAACCCAGAAGCGAAGGAACAAGTCAAATACCTCGTTCGCGACTAAGCCCCAACTACTACCTTTTGCATTCACGCACCATGAGCGAAGAAACCAACAAACTTCCCAAGGACATCGCCGCTGAACAGGGCAAAGTGAACGTCCAGATCAATGGGATCTGGCACATGTTCCCCCGCGGTATGCGCATCATTGATGCCTGCCAGTCTGTCGGCGTTTACGTCCCCCGCTTCTGCTACCACACCAAACTGGTCATTTCCGGTTCCTGCCGTATGTGCCTCGTCGAACAGGGCATGCCGCCCCGTCCCGCACCTGGGCAGGCTCCCCAGTTCAACGCCGATGGCTACCAAAGCATCCAGTGGATGCCCCGCCCGATCATCTCCTGCGCCAACACAGTCGCTGAAAACATGGGGATCAAGACGGACAGCCCGCTTGTTCGCGAAGTTCGCCGTGGTGTTCTCGAATTCTACCTCACCAGCCACCCGCTTGATTGCCCGATCTGCGACCAGGCTGGCGAATGCCGCCTTCAGGAATTTTCCGCCGACTACGGCCAGCCCGTCAGCCGCTTCACGGAAATGAAGACGAAGAAAGGCAAGGACCTCGACATCGGACCGCGCGTCAACCTCGACCAGGAACGTTGCGTCCTGTGCGGTCGTTGCGTCCGCTTCATGCGCGATGTTGCCGGAGACGAAGTCCTCAGCATGTCCCAGCGTGGCACGCACAACGCCATCACCATCTACCCCGGCAGGGAGCTCGACAGCAATTACTCTCTGAACACCGTTGACATCTGCCCCGTGGGCGCATTGACATCCAAGGACTTCCGCTTCAAAATGCGCGTCTGGTTCCTGAAGTCCACGCCGACCATCGACGTGAACTGCGGTACCGGCACCAACATCAACGTCTGGTCGCGAGGCAACGAAGTCTTCCGCATCACCCCCAGGCAGAATGACGATGTCAATTCCTGCTGGATGCCGGACTCGCACCGCCTCAACTACAAGTACATCAACTCCAACCAGCGCATTCCCCAACCCGTCATCCGCACGGATGCCGGTGCCCCGCACCGCCACACCACCTGGGAAGCCGCCATTGCATCCACAGCGGAATCCATCCGCCGTGTCGGCGCAGGCAAGATGGCCATCATCGCCTCTGGCCGCATGACCAACGAAGAACTTTATCTCGTTCGCAAACTGACGGATCTGATCAGCACGACCACCCTCGCCATCGTGCCTCGCACGGGCAAGGGAGACGACATGCTCATCTCTGCCGATGGCAACCCCAACACGACGGGTGCCGGCCTTCTCCTCGGGCTCTCCAAGTCCGCCAAGAAGCTGCCCGCCATCGTCGAAAGCATCCGCAAGGGTACGATCAAAGGCCTGCTCGTCATTGGTGAAGACCTCACGGAAGCCAATGCAGAGTGTACGGAAGAAGACCTCGCCATGCTCGACTACCTGGCCGTCGTCACCCACTCTGCCAGCGCCACAGCCAAGAATGCGGACATCGTCCTGCCCAGCGTGACCTTCGTTGAAAAGTACGGCACCATGGTCAACACCACCGGCCGCATCCAGCGTCTCAACCGCGCCATCATGCCCCTCGGCCAGGCACACGACGATTGGCAGATTCTGCGCGACCTCTGCATCGCTTTCGGTGCAGACGAAAGCATCTCCAAACTCACAAGCGCCCAAAACGTCCTTGATCTCATCTCCCGGGAAGTACCTGCCTTTGAAGGCATTACCTGGGGCTCCATCGGCGACTTGGGTAAACAACTCATTGAAACCGGCGTAACCATCCCGCTCATCGAACGGGAAAAAGCCAGCCGAGGCCGTTAATCCACCACACCTGCCAACATTCACACACGCACATGGAAACCATCCTCCGCTTCTTCGATGAACTGCTGAGCAATCCCGTCTGGTTCTACCTGATTACAACCATTGCCAAGCTGGCCATCTGCTTCGCTATCACCATCGCTTTCGTCCCCATCTCCGTTCTGATCGAACGCCGCGTTTGCGCCTTCATTCAGGACCGCGTCGGCCCCAACCGCGTTGGTATCCCGCTCTCCATCTTCCGCCGCTTCGGCAGCAAAAAGGAAGTGCCCCTGTCCTGCCTTCTGGACAAGCTGGGGCTTCCGCACGATGGTCGTGCCGCCGAGTTGCTCAAGTTCCTGCGCCTCGACCGCGACATATCGATGTTCGGCCTCCTGCAACCCGCTGTTGACGGAGCCAAGCTCTTCTTCAAGCAAGACTTCACGCCTCCCTTCGTCCGCAAGGTTTACTTCTGGGTAGCTCCTGCCCTCGTGATGGCCGCCCCGCTGATGTGTGCCGCCGTCATCCCCTTCTCTGGCGATCTGGAAACGCCCTATGGCAACATCAACATGGTCGTCGCCAACCTCGGAGTTGGTCCCCTGTGGGTCTTCGCCATCTCCGCCATCTCGGTGTACGGCCTCGTTCTGGCTGGTTGGTCCTCCAACTCCAAGTACCCGCTCATGGGTGCCCTCCGCACCTCTGCCCAGATGGTCTCCTATGAAGTCTCCATGGGCTTGTCCATCATCCCGCTGTTGATGATCTACGGCTACCTGAACCTGAACGACATGGTGCAATACCAGGCCGACAACGGCTGGATGCTCCTGCCGCTGTGGGGTGAAGGCCTCTCCTGGCAGCGCTGGATACTGTTGCTCCCCATCGGCATCAGCTTCATCATCTTCCTGACCTCCGTCTTCGCCGAAGCCAATCGTACACCCTTCGATATGTCGGAATGCGAAACCGACCTCGTCGGCGGCTACCATACGGAATACTCGTCCATGAAATTCGCCCTCTTCTTCATGGGTGAATACGCAGCCATGGTCATCGGTTCTGCGCTGGTCATCACGCTCTTCCTCGGTGGCTGGTCCATCGGCTTCAGCCTCGACAGCCTGATCCCCACCTGGGTCAGCAGCCTTGCCGGCCATTGCGGGCTGGACAACGTCTGGTCCAGCTACGTCGGCAACTGGGTCACCGTGATTGCCCAGTTCGTAACCTTCCTGTTGAAGCTTTTCTTCTTCGTCTTCTTCTTCGTCTGGGTTCGTTGGACGCTCCCCCGCTTCCGTTACGACCAGGTCATGAAGCTCGGCTGGCTCGTCTTCTTTGAAGCCGCTCTGGTCAACATCTTCATCACCGCCGCCATCATCTACTTCATCCCGTAATCTTCCACCTCATCCACTACCATGGCTTACAAGATTCTCAAGCGCCCCAAGCTTTCCATCTCCGACAGGTTCTACCTGAAGGCAGTGTTTGGCGGTCTCATGATTACGCTGAAACACATTTTCTTGTCCCTGATCGGCAAATCGCACGGTAAAGAAATGCTCGGTGGCTCCGGCACTGGCGTGACCATGCAGTTCCCCGAACACAAGTGGGACAAGCACCTGCCCAAGTACTACCGCGGCATGCCCGCTCTCGTCCGTGGCGACGACGGACGCGAACGTTGCGTCTCCTGCCAATTGTGCGAGTTCATCTGCCCTGCACGCGCCATCACCATCACCCCTGGTGAAATCGCCCCCACCTCGCCCAACGCTAAGATCGAAAAGGCGCCCAGGGAGTTCGAAATCGACATGCTCCGTTGCATTTACTGCGGGATGTGCGAAGAAGCCTGCCCCGAACAGGCCATCTTCATGTCCAAGGAATACCTGCTCACCCCGCTGAGCCATGAGGAATCCATCCACAACAAGGCCAAGCTCTACGAATTGGGCGGCACGCGGAAGGGATTGATCAACAAGTGGAACCAGTATAAATAAAGCCTGCGTTCACCGACACTAGCAATACCAGAAAATCAACTGCTTTCACATTCATGGACACTTTCGTTAGCGACATGCTCTTCTACGTTTTCGGGCTCCTCGCCATTGCCACCGCCATCATGGTGATCATCAAGAGGAACCCCGTCAGCTCCGCCATCTTCATGGCCCTCTCCTTCGCCAGCACGGCAGCCATCCTGTTCATCCTTGGGGCTCACTTCCTCGGGGTAGTCCAGATCATGGTGTACACCGGAGCCATCATGGTGCTCGTCGTCTTCATCGTCATGATGATGAACATCAAGGAATCGGAAACCGCCTACAGAAGGCCGCTCCCCATCATCCTAGGTCTCATCATCGCCTTGGGCTTCATCTGCCAGCTCACTGGCATCGTTTCCACCATTCCCGGCGGAGACGATACCAAATGCTGCCCGCTCTCCACAATCGGTGACGCTTGGCGCGACCTCGGCCTCAAGAACGGCAAGCTCACTTCCTGCCAACCGACGCAAGGCATCGTCAAGGTCGATACCTTCCTGACTCTGGATGAACAAACCCGACTCCTCAAGGAACCCGGCTCCTTCACCAACGTGAGCATGAAGACGCTCACGTCCGAAAATGACGGTTCACAAGTCGTCGTCATCGTAGCGGAACGCGAACCCACCGTCATCAATAAAGCTGGCAAATCCTATGTCGCCGTTGAAACCGTCAATGCCGCAAGCGATGGCAAAGCCGCCCGCATGCAGCGCAGAATCTCCATCATGAACACGGAAGGCGACATCGTCTCCGCCCTGTTGGAAAACACCACCTGCACCCCGGATGACCTCAAGCAGATCAGCTCCAGTAAAAATGTCACCGCCAGCACAAAAGGCAATGCCCTGCACGCCCCCAGTGTGAAGCTCCCCGCCATCGTCCCCGCGCTCTCCGCCTCCGCGTTCCCCCAGGAGTCACGGATGCGCCAGTCGATCGAACGCGGCGAGTTCCCAGATGCGGCACTGTTGGGCAACACCCTGTTCACCAAGTACAACATCGCTTTCATGATTGTCGGACTGACCTTGCTCGTGGCAACGGTCGGAGTCGTCGCCCTCTCGCGCAAACCGTCATCCCGCAAATAATTCGCGACAACCAGTAACCCGCAAGTTTTCACTATCATGGTTCCGCTCACACATTACCTCATTCTATCCGGCATCCTGTTCGCCATCGGGCTGGCAGGAGTCATCATCCGCCGGGACATCATCGTCATTTTCATGTGCCTGGAAATGATGCTCAGTGCTGCCAACATCTCGCTGGTCGCCTTCTCCAGAGCACAGGGCACCATGGGGCTGCCCAATTACGATGCCCAAGTCCTTTCCATGTTCGTCGTCGCCATCGCCGCGGCGGAAGTAGCCATCGGCCTCGCGCTGATCGTGGCGCTCTTCAGAGCGCGCAACACGGTCAACATCAAAGACCTCAACGTATTGAAAGACTAACCTTCTTCCACTCCCATATTCACCATGGATACGAAATACACCTGGCTGCTCCTTTTCCTGCCGCTCGCCATCGGCATCGTCAACTGGCTGTTCCTGAAGAAGCGCGGTAACATCGCAGCCCTGACCTCGACACTCAGTGCCCTCGTCACCCTCGTGCTTTCCATCGGCCTGCTGGGACAAACCGGCACCGACGCCATTTCCTGGATGACCTTGCGAGGACAGGACGTCAACTTCTCCGTAGGCATCGGCTATCTGCTCGACCCTCTCTCGACGCGGATGATGATCGTCGTCACCGGCATCGGCTTCCTCGTCCACCTGTTCTCACTGGGCTACATGAACGACGACTCCGCCAAGACGCGTTACTACGCCGGCCTGAGCCTGTTCATGTTCTCGATGACCGGCATCGTCCTGTCCAACAACCTGGCCATGACCTTCATCTGCTGGGAACTCGTCGGCTTCTGCTCCTACCTCCTCATCGGTCACTACTTCACCAAGGATTCCGCCGCCAACGCCTCCAAAAAGGCATTCATCACCAACCGTATCGGTGACTTTGGCTTCCTGATCGGCATCCTGGCTACCTGGGCACTCGCCGGCACGCTCACCTTTGCCGACATGGAACTGCCTCAGGGTCTCAGCAACGACCTTCTCACCATCATCATCCTCTGCCTCTTCTGCGGCGCGGTCGGCAAATCCGCCCAGTTCCCGTTACACGTCTGGCTGCCTGATGCCATGGAAGGCCCGACGCCGGTTTCCGCCCTCATGCACGCCGCCACCATGGTTGCCGCCGGTGTTTACATGATGGTACGCATCCAAACCTCACTCGGCACAGAAGTATTCACGGAAACCGCCTGCACCGTCATCACTTCGGTCGGTGCCATCACCGCCATCCTGGCAGCCTTCATGGCCACCCAGCAGAATGACATCAAGCGTATCCTGGCCTACTCCACCCTTTCCCAGCTTGGCTACATGGTCATGGCCGTCGGTCTTCTGGCAGGCGAAGCCGCCATGTTCCACCTGTACACGCACGCCTGGTTCAAGGCCCTGCTCTTCCTCGGTTCCGGCGCCATCATCTACGCCTGCCACCACGAACAGGACATCTGGAAAATGGGCGGTATCCTCGGCCGCATGAAGCTCACCTCCATCTGCTTCCTCCTCGGCACCGCCGCCCTCATCGCCATCCCCGGCACCTCCGGCTTCTTCTCCAAGGAAGGCATCCTTACCGCCGCCCTGAGCACCAATCCCCTCTTCTTCTGGATCGGTGCAGGCGTCGCCATGCTCACCACCTTCTACATGATGCGCCTCGTCATGGTCGTCTTCTTCGGCAAAGCCCGTGCCCACGGTGCGGAACACGCCAATGAAGTCGGCGCCACGATGTGGATACCGCTTGCCATCCTCGCCGTCATGGCCGTGATCTCCGGCTACGGATTCATTGCTGACAAGCTCGTTCCCGCCAACGATTTCCAGCCCGAAGGCATCCACATTGGCCTGCCCTTCTACGTATCCATCGGCGCGCTCGTCATCGGCGGTCTCCTCGGCATCATCTGCTACGCTGGCAACCCGGCCAAGGACAAGCTTTCCGGCAATGCGGTCGCCCGTCTCTTTGCCAACCGTTTCTACATTGACGCCTTCTACGACAAGGTAATCATCCGTGGCATCCAGGGATTCATCTCTGTTACCATCGACTTTGCCGACCAATTCATCTTCAGCATCATCCTCGGTGGCTGCGCCCGCCTAACGGCTGGAGCCGGATGGGTTCTCCGCTATCTGCAATCGGGCAGCCTCGCCGCCTACACCGTACTCTTCGGGGCCGGCATCCTGCTGGTCATCTACTTCATGGTCTTCCACTGCTAACCTCCACCAACAACCACTACCATGCTTATCTGGCTCGTACTTATTCCCCTGATTGCCTCGGGACTCATCGGTATCTGCAAGGCTCCCGCCAAGCCGACCGCCATCCTGAGCGCCACCCTGACTCTGGTTCTGGGCATCTGGGCTCTGGTTAGCTACGACTCCTGCTCGACATGCTGGACGCAGTTCATGGGCACGGATCTACAACTGACGCTCGCCCCCGCGCTGGCCAAAGTCATGATCCTGCTGACCATCCTCGTGACATTCGGCACCATCCTGGGCGTCTGCGCCCCGGACAAGAGCAAGGCCTCCTGGTACATCTCCCCCTTGCTGATCTCAGCCGGGGCCACCGGAGCCTTCCTGTCGGACAACATCCTTTCCTTCTTCGCCTTCCACGAACTTGCCCTCATCCCAACATTCGTGATGATCGGCCTCTTCGGCCGTGGCGACAAACGCACGATTGCCTGGCGCATCACGCTTTACCTTGGCTTGGCCTCAATGGTCCTCCTGACTGGCCTGCTCATGCTTGGTTCCCAGCTCGGCTACACCTTCACAGGCATTCGAGAAGCCGTTGCCGCCGGTGTCGAGCTGAAGCACGCCTGCACCATTGGTGCGCTGTTGCTGGCTGGCTTCGGTACGCTGGTATCGCTCTTCCCCTTCCACTCCTGGGCGGCTCCCGCCTACGCATCTGCCCCCACTCCTGTGGCCATGATGCATGCTGGCGTGCTCAAGAAGTTCGGTCTCTACGGCCTCTTCATGCTCCAGCCGATGATCCCCGGTGCCTTCACACCGTGGAACGAACTCCTCATGGTGTTCCTCGTCTGCAACGTCATCTGGGTCGGTTACGTCACCGTCAGCCAAAAGCGCCTCGACCTCTTGCTCGGCAACTCTTCCGTGATGCACATGGGGTACATCTTCCTGGCATTCGCCGCTTTGGTCGCCACAGAAACCAACCCCTGGGCCATGCAAGGCGCAGCCTTGTTAATGCTGGCACACGGCCTCTCCATCGCCCTGCTCTTCCTGCTTTGCGGACAAATTGAAGCCCGCACCCAGACGCTGGAACTCGGTGCTCTCGGTGGCCTTGGCAGCAAACTCCCCCGCCTGGCCTTCATCTTCGGCATCGCTTCCATGGCCTCCATCGGCCTGCCCGGCTTGGCCAACTTCCCAGGTGAATTCATGGTCTTCTTCTCGGGCTTCAGCAGTTTTGTCGGCCACTTCGGCCCGCTTCAGATTGCAACGATCCTCTGCCTGTGGGGTTTGGTTATCAGTGCGGTTTATATGCTTCGAGCCTACAAGGAAATCTTCCAGGGCGAGCTTTCCCGCTCCTGCGAACGCGTCGAGACGAAGTGCTCCTGCGCGTGCGGCTCCAGCCACACGACCTGCCTGGCAGTACTGTTCCTGACAATCACCCTGGTTCTGTTCGGCTTCGGCCCCAACATCGTCCTCAGTTTCTTCGGGAATTAATCACCACGCCCAGTAACCCTTTCCAACGATTCATCCCATGCAAGCCATTACGCCTGAATTCATACAAGTGGTTCAATCCATGCAATCCTACACGCCTGAATTCATTCTCGTCGGTGTCGCCCTCGTCCTGCTACTCGCGGACGCCTTCCTGAAAAATGTGCCCAAATGTGCCTTCGGCTTTGTCGGTGCGCTGGCCTCGCTGGCCGTGATTCCGTTCTACACGGCCGACAACCTGTACGGCAACATCTACGCCATTCTGGCATTGATCTCCACCGCCCTCACCCTGTTGCTGGCAGTGGACTTCCGCGCCATCATCAACCTCTCTTCCAACCAGGGTAAAACCCAGGACGGTACGGGCGAGTTCTTCATCCTGCCCCTCATAGCATGCGCCGGCATCACCGCCATGACGAAGGCCACGGATCTGATCACCCTCTTCGTATCTCTGGAAGTACTCACCCTGACCTCCTACGTCCTCGTCGGCTACTTCCGCCGCAACGTAGGTTCGCTGGAAGCCGGCGTCAAATACCTGATCCTTGGTGCCATCAGCACGGGCGTTCTCGTCTTCGGTCTCGCCTGGTACTTCGGCATGACAGGCAGCTTCGCCATCAGCAAGATAGCCGTGTTCTCCGCGATTGCTTCCGGCAACTCCGCTGGCATCCTGTTCGCTCTGGCTCTGCTGGTCATCGGTGCCGCTTTCAAGATCGGTGCTGTACCGCTCCAGATGTGGATCCCCGATGTGTATCAAGGAGCCCCTCTGCCGACGACTGCCTTCCTGTCCGTTGCCTCCAAAGTAGCTGGATTTGCCTTCCTGAGCATCATCCTGGTGCCTTTCGCCTCGATCCCGAGCGTACTTCTCATCATTGCCCTGATGGCAGCTGCTACGCTCCTCGTCGGTAATCTGGGAGCCATCCCACAGACCAACCTGAAGCGCATGATGGGTTACTCCTCCATCGCCCAGGCCGGCTTCATCCTACCCTTCTTCCTGACGGACGGTTCCTATAATGGTTCCCCTGACACGACGATTGCCCCGAATGCGGCCATGTACCTCGCCATTTACATGCTGATGACCTTTGGTGCCTTCTTTGCACTCGGCCTCATCCGCACCCAGCGAGGGAGTGAAGAAATCTCCGCCTTCCGTGGTCTTGGAAAAACCAACCCCCGTCTGGCACTCGCCATCACCATCATGTTCGCCTCACTGGCAGGCGTGCCGATGACGGCTGGCTTCCTGGCCAAGATGGCATCCTTCCTGCACGTGATCCGCTTCGGCACCTATTCCTCCTGGCTTCTGCCGATCATGATCATCTGCGCGGCTTCCGGCTTCTACTACTACTTCAAGGTCATCCGCGCCATGTACTGGGAAAAGCCCCGTGAAGAAGACCAGCCCATCATCGTAGAGCCCGTCACGGCCATCGTCATGACTGGCTGCGCAGCCGCCCTCGTGGTAGCCGGCATCATGCCCCTCTTCACAACTGGACTCTCCAACCTGTAACGGGGAAATATCCTGCTCAACTTCTTCAAAAACCGGTCGGCTTCCACGCCTGACCGGTTTTTTTGTCTTCCTGTGATTGGGAAATCTCCCTGATTACATTCTGTAATCACAACAACATGGGCTATATCAAATTCCAACTTACGATATTTTGAACATGAATCGTGAAAGAGCTCCCTCCTTCACGACGTCTTATAATGAAACGTCCATCATCACACATGCTCAACATCAATCCACTTCCTATCCTGATCCTCAGCGGTATATTTCCCCTGATTCCAGCCCTGGCTGTATCAGATACCCCCGTGGCGCCATCCACCCGGCAAAGTACCGTCGGAATTGCCCACTCACTGGAAACCGCCCCGGTCAGCTTCAAGCTTGGTATCTCCAAAGATGGGCAGCTCATGTGCAAAACAGATTTCAAGGGCAAGCCCGCCACACTGGATTCTCCCCTCGGCTTCACCCTGAACGGCACCAACATCGGCCAGGGGATCAAGTCCATCAAGGAACAGCTCAAGGGGAACGGAGAGGCCACCTACGCCATTACAACTCAGAGCGGGTTCACCTACCTTCTCGACGTTAGGACGTATCCCGATGGCCTCGCCCTCCGGTACAGAATTCCCGCCGATGCCCCTCGTACCATCGAACGCGAGCAAACATCCTTCACCTTCCCTTCATCCACCAAAGCCT
>CAYVAI010000017.1:0-45297 GCA_964448375.1 uncultured Akkermansia sp. | reverse complement strand
AAGCCTACCAAGAACGCTCAACCGACACCATCACCGGGCAATTGCTCGCCCCTCCTGCCACCTTCCAGCTGCCCTCCGGCACCTACGCCGCCGTCACCGAGGCCAACTTGACCAAGTTCCACGGAGCCGTCATGTTCGGAGATGCCCCCAACCGCATCCGCTTCGGATTCGTCGACAACGAAGGACACATCAAGTCAGGCATCCCCACCGGTATGCCAGAGATGAAATACGCCCACTCCGAAGTCAGAGATATTGCATGGAAAGCCCAACCTGATACTCAATCCGGAGAAATAATCACCCCATGGCGCATCCTCATGCTGGCTTCCGATCTGAACGGGCTCGTCAACAATGGCATCATCAAAAACGTTTCCAACCCACCCGACCCAACCCTCTTCCCACAGGGGGAAAAAACCGACTGGATCAAACCGGGACGATCCATCTTCACCTGGCTGGTACAGGGCGGGGCAGACCGACTCAGCCAGGCTACCTACAGAAAATACATCGACGGAGCCTCCGAGCTCGGGCTTGAATCCATCGTTCTCGACGATGGGTGGGAACACTGGCCCGACAAATGGAAAGACGTCGGTGATCTCGCAGAATATGGGAAAAAGCGCCATGTTGACATCTGGTTATGGCGTCCCTCCTCCCCCCGATTCGGCAACAAGAGAGACATCGGGCTCGAATCTCCGGAGGAACGCAGTGCCTTCATGACAAAATGTAACGAACTGGGTGTCAAAGGGCTTAAGATTGACTTCTTCCACACGGAAAATGCCTACACCGTCCAGTTGATGGAAGACATCCTCACGGATGCCGCCAAACACAAATTGATGGTCATCTTTCACGGAGTCAACAAACCCACAGGCGATTACTTCACCTACCCCAACCTGCTTGCCAAGGAAGCCGTCCGCGGGCTCGAATGCGTCGGTGGAGAAAACAACTGGGCACCCGGACCTCCCTGGCCCTACCACAACACAATCCTGCCCTTCACCCGCTGGCTGGCTGGTGGGGCAGACTACACCCCTCTCAACTTCCGCAAGTCCTATCCCCCCTCCGTCACCTTCGCACACCAGTTCGCCACCATCTACGTGCTGACTTCCAGGATGCTCATCCTCGCTGCAGACATGGAAGACATGCTCCAATCCCCGGGACGCAGTTTCATTGAAAACGTCTCCGCCGTCTGGGATGAAACCGTCGTCCTGCCGGAAAGCTGCATCGGAGAACTAGCCGCCATCGCTCACCGCAAGGGAGACACCTGGTACGTCGGCGTTCTCAATGGAGAAAAGCCACGGCAACAGAAATTCAATCTGGATTTCCTCACCGACGGCATCTACGATTTAGAAATCCTTGCCGATCATCCCAACGACAGGAAAAACATCCAAATTCGCCGTTCCTCATTCCGCTCCGGAGACACACTAACCGAGAATCTCCACTCAGGAGGTGGCCTCGTCATCCGCATCACCAAGCGGCCTTGAGTCAGAGAGAGGCTCAATTCTTCGTCGCCACGCCGCCATGTCCAGTTTCGATCCATCCATCCGTTTCCAAGGTACTTTCCGCAGTTATCAGCAAAGCGTACTTAACCGGACAGAAGACTACTGGAACGATGGACAAATCCATATCGTGGCAGCCCCCGGAAGCGGTAAAACCATCCTTGGTCTGGAGTTGATCCTCCGCAAGAATGTTCCCGCTCTTATACTGTCGCCCTCCGTCACCATCCGTCAGCAATGGGGAGAACGCTTCCGCGACAACTTCCTTCCCCCGGGGCTGGATGGTTCCGGCATGGTATCATCCCGCCTCTCGGAACCCAGTCTCATCACCTCTGTTACCTACCAGGCACTCCATGCCGCATGGACGGGACGCCCCATCACGGCAGAGGGGGACGGCAACGAGCAGGAAGAAGATATTGAGGAGGCCACTGTCTATGACAGCATGGCGTCCTCTGGATTCCCGGCCAGAGACGAGTTCATCGAAACTATCCGCAAGGCTGGCATACGGACAATCTGCCTGGATGAAGCACACCACCTCCGCAGCGAGTGGCAAAAGGCTCTTGAAGCCTTCTTACAAGCCCTCAAGGCTGATGTTTCCATCATTGCACTGACGGCCACCCCACCCTACGACAGTACACCGGAGGAATGGAAACGCTACATGACCGTCTGCGGAGAAATCGATGCCGAAATTTTCGTACCTCAACTCGTTTCGCAAGAAAGCCTCTGCCCTCATCAAGACTACATCTACTTCAACTTCCCATCTACAAACGAGCAGGAAGCCCTCCAAAAATACCGCCAAATAGCTACTGAAACCACGCACTCCATTCTGAGCGGTCCCATATTCGGAGATATCCTGGAAGACAGTGCCCTTCTGACCCGGTACAAGGAAAAGGAGGAAACCATTCTGGAATATGCGGATCAATTCAAAAACATTCTGATTCTGGCTCAAGCCCGTGGTGAGGAGATCCCGACAAAACTTATCCGCCTCCTCACTGGCAGAAAATACCTGCCTCCATTCTCCTCAATCAAATATGCCGAATCAGCTTTCGATTTCATCCTTGCCCACCCAGAACTCTTTGCCCCCAAAAGCGTTGAACACCTGCACACCACCCTCTCACACGCTGGCCTCATCAAGCGTAACAACGTTTGCCTCCTCTTCGATGACAAACTGAAGCGCACTTTCATCTCATCGGTCGGCAAACTGGAGAGTATTACCATCATCGCGGAGGAGGAATACAAACAGCTCGGAAGCGATTTGAGACTCCTCGTGCTAACGGATCACATCAAGAAAAACCTGCTCTCCATCATCGGCAGTGATCGTCCTCTGGAAACAATGGGGACGGTGCCCATCTTCGAAGCCATCCGCCGCAAGATGGGAGAACAGGCGAGCATCGCGCTCCTGTCCGGCACCCTCGTGCTTTGGCCATCCAATACACTGGGGGCATTGATGGAGATCGCTCACGACATGGGGATTTCCCTCACGTCGCGCCCCCTGCCCAATGTGCCATATTGCGAACTGAACTTCAGCGGGCAGAACAAAAACAAGGTTGCCGTCATCACAGAAGCCTTTCGGGAAGGGCATTGCCAAATCCTCGTCGGTACCAAATCCTTGCTGGGCGAAGGCTGGGATTCCCCCTGCATCAACAGCCTCATCCTCGCCAGTTTCATCGGTTCCTTCATGCTCTCCAATCAAATGAGAGGGCGAGCCATTCGCATTGATCCCGACAAACCAGATAAAACCGCCAATATCTGGCACCTCGCCACGCTGGAAACCGAATCTTCCCTGAAAGAAAACACCATCGTCAGATTCATCCAATCACTCAATGAGGAACCGTCCAAGCTGGAAAGTGAAGACTACGACATGCTCACACGCCGTTTCGAGAGCTTTATGGGGCCTTCCTACACGCAGGGACAATACATCACCAACGGTATCGAACGCCTCGACATCATCCAGCCCCCGTACACCCAAAAGCACATTCAGGAAATCAATGCACAGATGCTGTCCATGGCCGAGAACCGTGAAGGAATGCGCAAACGTTGGGAAGAGTCATTGCAGGGTTCAGGCATCAACAAGGAGGATATTCTCGAAACCGTTGAGCTGACTCCTCCCAGAGAACCCACAAAATTCATCTTCTTCAATTTTCTGTATCTTCTCCTACTGAGCGGCTCTCTTGTTGCAGGCTTTGCATCAGCCGGATCGGCAATCATAAAAGCCTCCACAATTTGGCAACTCATTGCCCTCATCGCCGCCTTTTGGATTCTGCATAAAATTTACATACTTATCATCTACCGGATTCTTCCTCTGCTTTCTCCGGAAAAAACGATACGTAACTTTGCGACAGCACTTTTGAACACCATGAAGGAATGCGGGAAAATCGCCTCACCAGATGCGACAGCCCGCGTCGCTTCT
This sequence comes from uncultured Akkermansia sp., assembly GCA_964448375.1. Taxonomy (GTDB): domain Bacteria; phylum Verrucomicrobiota; class Verrucomicrobiia; order Verrucomicrobiales; family Akkermansiaceae; genus Akkermansia. Next base: position 41,403 of record CAYVAI010000017.1, on the reverse strand, counting down.
TTCAACTCCAGTATGATCATCACCTGCGAACTGCGGAACGGAACCCTCCGGGAAAAAACCCTTTTCCGCAATGCCATCGGAGAACTCCTGTCCCCCATCGACAACCCACGCTACCTCCTGATTCGACAGGATTTCATCCTAGGTACTCTTTTTCTCGATTACGACCGTAGCTATGCCTGCCCCGCAATCTTCGGGAACAACAAAGAATCCGCTGAAGCCTTCCAAGAACATCTGGACAAGCTCCACTGCCCGTACAAGCTGGTCTTCACCCGCAATGAGGTCGGTAGAAAAATCCTCCTGAAGTGCCGGAACAGGTCGCGCATCAATCAGAATAATAAACTCATCAAACGCTACCGCATCTTCGACAATTAGACGTCGAAACTCACAAAAGGACGAAGGGCTGTCCTGCAACAATGCGCAGGACAGCCCTTCTGAGTACTCATTTCGACTGAGAAGGCGGCAGAATTATTTCATTTGCACAACCAGCGGGGTCTGGGCGGCAAGAGCCTTATCGGCGACAACCTTCGTCCAGTCTCCAGCGGATTTGATGGGAGAGGCCTTGCTCCACATGGCACCCATGTACCAGACGAGAGGCTCGCTGCTCTTGAGAGGACGGAACAGGTAGGTGTTGCCATCCTTCTCCAGCTTGCCCTTGGCGTTCTGAACGATCAAGGCACTGCCAATGACGCCGTCCTTGCCATCCTTGCCACAGGGCTGTCCCCAGATAGCCACGTAACCGGCCTTCGGATCAACATTGGTGACTTCGATGGCATTAAGCTCCGGGTTGGTATTGATACCGCCCGCAAACTGAAGTGAAGGTGTGCCCTTGACTTCAAAGCGGCTTTCCACACGAGTGAAAGGAGAACCGGCATCCAGAGTCATGATACGCTTTTCCTGGACGCTAACGCCATTGCCAGCCTTCCACGGAGCGTAGGTCACTTCAAAGGCCGTGCGAATGGGGCCATTGTAGAGATTCTTCCCCGTGGCCCAGTTGACCGAGGGATAGGGGTTGCCATCGCGAATGACAGCCGTTGCTCCGCAGCCACGATTCGGGCCCACCTTATACATGTCCAGCCCCTTGCCGTGGTCAGCGTGGTAATTGCCCTTCTTGTAGAATTCGTCTATGACGAGCCCGGGGCCATATTTGCACCAGATGTCGGAACCATTGGAGAAGAGACCTTCACCCTTGGGAGCCGGTTCCGAGACCTTGGGACCGTAGATACGGTGAGCCGTCACGTCATTTTCCCAGGCAAAGTCATCCATGCGTTCCGGGACATAACGACTGTAGCAGACCGTATCCCTGGAGGCTGAGGGCAGTGTCTTACTGGTAAATATCCAATAATCACGAGAAACTTTGGCCGGGAAGTTACCCTGGAAGAGGAGTGCATCCGTCTTGCCATCGCCATTCTCGTCCACAAGCTGATGAGGGATCACGCGACCATCGCGCACGTCGAACACACGCAAGTTGTCCACTTCAGCAGCGGGCATATTGTTCCACTTGATGGAAACCGTTTCCTGCGGACGATACACAGGGAGAGAATTCGTCACCGTCACCGTGCGACGCTTCGGGTGTTCCTTGGCTACGACAGTCTTGAGGAGTTCGGTTCCAGCGAGCAAATAGGCACCCGGTCCATAAACTTCCGTCGATTTCTCAGTGTAGTGCCCGGGCTTGTCGGCAATGGGCTGCACCCAGCCAAGCAGGCCGTCTTCTTCCACGCATTCATTAGCGGTCTTCCATGCCTTTTCGATAACGGGGAGATATTCCTTGGCATCGAGAAGGCCGTTGTTGACGCCCCAGATCAAGCCGTAAGTAATGAAAAGGGTACCGCTCATTTCCTTGAGGGGCGGGTCTTCCGGATCCAACAGGCTAGCGTGCCACGAGCCATCAGCGGACTGGCAGTTTTTCAGGGATTTTGCGAGCGTCTTCAGCAGGTTTTCATAGAAGGAACGCGTCGGCCAATCCTGCGGCATATCGCGGAGGATTAAAGGAATCCCGGCAATGACCCAACCGTTGCCACGGCTCCAGAACATCTTCTCGCCATTGGCTGCCTTCTGGGTGAAGTAGCGGGAATCGCGGGAGAACAGACCAGCCTTTTTGTCGAAGAGGTAATCATAGGTGGCCTTGTATTCCTTGTCCATGAACTTCAGGTACTCATCATTACCCGTATAGCCCGCAAGCTTGGTATAGGACGGAGGCGACATGAAGAGGGCATCGCACCAGCACCAACGATCCTGGCACTTCGGAGTCCCGAATTCAAGTTTGGCCTTGGAGGGATTGTTCATCACCTCATCGAGAACGTCCTTGATCTTTTGGGCGGCGGCAGGATTGCCGTCGTGACCGGCCATTTCAATCCATGCATGGCCGACGCAATGGTCATCAGCATGGAAGTGGCGTTTGCCAGTACCCCAGTCGGTTTTGTTGCCAACATCGCGGATAGCCTTCAGGCCAATGCCATCCGGGACAGCCAGCCCATATTGAAGCAAGCCGGAATAGAGTGCTCCATTAGTCCAATCCGTTTTGGAATGTTTAGGATGTTTGATCTGCCAATCAGCGACTTTTGCCATATTGTCGCGGATGACCTGCTCGTTCCATTGATCGGAAGCGGCCCAGCCGAGGCTGGTACTGACGGCACATAGCGCCACGATGGGCAGTGAACCCAATTTGTGAGAAAAGGAGAAGTCATTCATACGAGTGAGAAAGAATAGGCACGATGAATACCAAAATTTCACACCCTCGTAAATAACCTTCTCAACTTTTCACTCGATTTCTCCGTCTTCGTGCAAAAACACCCCCCTGCCACAACAATGATTACCAGCTCCATAAGGAAACTCCAATTCAGGATAAAATTCAACCACCACGGCTTGTAAATGGCAGGGACATGGTACACGGAATAGAGCTTCATCGAAAAGGGAGCCAGCCACGGAATATCCCCTACAAAGCCGTCCAGCACCAAGTGCAAGAAACAACTCACCGCAAAGGCAAAAAACGCCCATGCCGCCACGGAATTCTTCCGCATCAGCACCCAAATCCCGGTCAGTATACTCAAGACCAACCACAGAATGGGAAAATGCGTCCAGTAGGTATGGTGGTGGCTCTGGCGACCATCAATCAGATAAAAATAAAGCAAGTCAAAATCCGGAAACAGAGAACCGATCAAAGCCGCCCCCATCACCAGCTTTGCTTGAAAACGGGAAAACGAACACGCTAAAAGATAACCAGCTGGAAGGTGAGCTACAAACATGGCACTCACCCAAAACCATGGATACACAGCTCCTCCATGGCAAGCCCAAACTCATTTAATTTATCTTGCCGCACCAAGGGTTCCGTGAAAGATTACACGCCGTTCAACAGTACTTTCATATATCACCCATGAACTCCCGGAATCTCCCCCTGAATAGAATTGTATGCGGCCTCGCACTCCTGGCTGCCAATGGTACACTTGCCGGATTGATGCATCCGGAAATCCCCCTGCAAACGTACCGGGACTTCGCTGAAAACCGTGGTAAATTCGCCGCCGAGGCAACCAACGTACCCATCCACTACAAGGACGGTTCCGTATCCGGCGTCATCCCCCGGATGATGAGCTTTGAATGCGTTGTCGATGAAGGCTTCGCCTCGTTGACAGGCAATCCCCAGTTCCTCGCCACAGTTGCTCACAATGGCGGGTATCAGGCCGTTTCCTTCACCAAACGCTTCGGTGGTCAGGATCACTACCGCGTCGTCAAAAAGAACAACGGCTGGGGGGATAAAACCGACTACACCTACGACATTCAGGTGGCTCGTCTCGACAAGATCGTCACGGAAGCTGAGCCCGTAGCCTACGTCGATGATGAAAATATCCTCCTTGAGCTCAAGGGGAAACCCGTTCTCCGAGCCGGAGGCGGCACGCAGCAAGTCGCCGTAGACAAGAATAGCGCCAAGGATGTCGCCGGAGCCTACTCCTTCCTGACGGGCGGCACGGTGATCTTCACCAACGTTCTTTCCAACCCGCCCTCCAATAACCCGGTTCACCCAGCTAGCAAATACAAGGCCTTCCAGTTCCAGTATTCACTTGAGCTAGAAAAGAATCCGGAGCTTCCCCTGCCCATTTGCGTTCTCGCAGGCGACAGCGGAAGCGGAAGCTGGGTCTACAACGACAAAAACAAGCGCTGGGAATACATCGGCCCGGGCCAGTCCGGCGGAGGCGGTGGATTCAGCCAGATGCGCAGCAGCAATCTTTGGAGCATTGATGTCATCCGTTCGTATTTTGACCCGGAAATCACCTCTGTCTCCTCCACCCCCATCCTCTGGAAACCAGCCGATGCCGAAGGGAAAGGCTCCCTCATCCAAGGCGACAAATCGTGGACATACCATGGCCTGGGACAAGGCAAAAACTTCTCCAATGCCAACATGGATGAACTGGAAAAAACGCGCAATCTCGTCTTCGCTGGTACGCCCTCCGAAATTCGCCTGGAAGCCCCCATCGACATGGGCGCCGGGAGCCTGACCTTCAAGACCGACATGAAGCTCACCTCTACCAAGCCGGAAAACTTTCTGTACTCGGCAGGGATGGACATCCGCCAAGGAGCATCCGTCATCTCCACCCTCACCTCTCCGAAAGGTCAGGAATGGCGCAAGGTCGGCAAGGGAAGCCTCTTCATTACAGGCAACGGAGACAATCCGGTAGCTCTGAACCTCGGCGATGGCCAGACCATCCTTGACCGTAAGAATGGCAAAGCGGCGGATTCCGTCCAGCTCGTCTCCGGACGCCCGGCACTGCGCCTCATGGGCGAGAACCAGCTTGATGCACCCGTCAGCTTCGGAGCCAAAGGAGGCCTGCTTGATGTTTTCGGCCATTCCCTCACCTGGAACACGCTGCCTCACCTCGACGGTGGAGCTCGCATCACCAACCTGAAGCCCAACACGACCGCCACCTTTACCTATACGGGCAATGGAGACTTCTTCGGAGTCTTCACCGATGGAGGAGATGCAGCCAAAGGCCTGCTGAAGCTTGTCTATGCTCCTGTCGGGCAGGATGACAAAGCCACTACATGGACATGGAGCGGCCAGATACTGAACAAGGCTGGCGTAGAAATCCGCAAAGGACACATCATCATCGCCGGAAGGCCGATGCCACATGCCGCCAACTTTGTCGATCCCAACGATTGGATCACCTCCGTCGTCAAGACGGGCAACGCCCCTATCGTCCTCCACCCCGGCACAACATTCACCATCGGCGCCCATACAGCAGTCCAGGCCAACTTCGTCGTGATGAAGGGAGCTACCCTGACTATCGATAAAGAGGCTGCTTGGCAAGGTGTTGCCACCGTCGAACAAGGCGGCACAGTCCATCAATCACCAGAAGCCCGAATAACCGGTACCATCAAAGGCCAGCCCTGATCCAGCAAATCTCTCTCATCTGAGAGACAAAATACCCGGTTTAATCTGCGGGGCTGTTTCGTCACAATGCGGAGCAGCCCCCTTCTTTTTTTCTGTCTGTCCACACTCTCCAACTGAACGGAAGACACCCTTTCCATGTATATCCTTGGTACTCTTATTCTTTACCATCTTCTCCCATCATGGATCATGCCTCCTCAACATTCAGCACAAGTCAAAGAGCTTTCCTCATCCTGTCCATCGTCCTCATCTGCTTCAACCTGAGGCCGGCAATGACGGCTCCGGACCCTTTGTTGGGAAAAATTCAACACGACCTCGGCCTCTCCCTCGACGATTCCGGCACCTTTGCCCTCCTCCCCGTCTTCGTCCTCGGCATCGCCGCCCTCATGGCTCCGCGTATCGCCCGCCTGCTTCCTCCGTGGAAAATCATCTTCCTATTCCCGCTTGTCGCCGTCGTCGGCATTTTTTGGCGCAGTTATGGCGGCATGGTCGGGCTCTACGGCGGCATGGTCGTCATGGGCATGGGATTGGGCATCGCCGGGACAGCCATCCCCGGTTTCATCAAACGCACCATGCCGGACAAAGCACCCTTCATGATGGGAATCTACAGTGCCCTCGTCGGCCTGGGAACATCCGTAGCGGCTGCTAGCGCCGTCCCCATTGCCAACAATCTCGGTAGCTGGCAGGATGGTCTGTCGTTTTGGGCAGCTCCCATTCTGCTGGCCTGCGCCATTTGGTGGAGCTACTTCAAGGTGTATCCGAGCCACATCCATCAACACCCCCTTCAAACGCGCATCACCCGCCTTCTGAGCCACCCAAGAGCCTGGCAAATCACACTTTTTTACATGAGCCGCGTCGGAGCCGCCTATTTCTTTTTCACCTGGATTCCCATCCTGCTCAAGCATCGGGGCATGAGTTCCGATGATGCGGGCTTCGTTCTCGCCATCGCTACACTCGCCCAAATTCCGGCAACACTCGTCGCCCACTGGGCGGAGAACAAGCTCAAAGGGAATGGCAGGCTCATCACCCTGTCGCTACTTCTGTCCGGTCTATCCTGCTGGGTACTCCTGTATGGCCCCATGGAGTGGGTCATTCCCTGCTCAATTGCTTTTGGGTTAGGGACAGGAGCCGTCTTCAGCCGCGGCATGAGCCTCATGGTTGAACGTGCAGACAACGACATCACGGCGCTGGAGCTCTCCGGCATGGCACAGGGATTCGGCTTCACGCTTGGCGCCCTGATGGCTCTGGGAGGGAGCTTTGCCCTCCATCAAGAGTCAGGCATATTTTTTGATTTCTGCATGATTTATTCTGTTTTTTGCATCATGGGAATTATATTCGGTCGACTTTCAGCCCGACCTGGGTATGTTTAAATAAATTTTTTACCATTTTTTGGTAATATTAGCAACGCGCATATTGAGAAAGAGATAAAAATAATATTTTATCTCTTTCATCCTTGCTTGTTCAAGGGTTTCATGATAGATCTGAAGAGTAAATTTATTTTCCTTTTCTTCATGAAACTTCGCCTACCTCTCCGATTAATGGCGGCAGTAATTGCCTGTCTTTCTTCCACTGTTTTCACATCCTACTCGGCCGACAGTTATAGTGTCAGCCTGGGGAGTGTAGCAAGCGGGCCAGGCCTGGGGCTCGTCGATACCAGCGAATGGTTCTCCACCAATACAGCAGGTACTTTCAAGCTGAAAAACAACTCCGGAATCGAAGGCGCATCCCTTACCATTGGGAACCTGACTGTTTGGAGCTACGGTTCTTCGCCGAATGCCATGATGAAAGGGTACAGTTATGACAAAGACGTTTCCATCAACGTGACAGATATCGGTTTTGATACGTATGACATTTACATCTACTTCTCGGAAAACCCCGACAAAACGGATAAGTTTTCCCCTATCACAGTCAATGGGACGACCTACACGGGTTCTACATCTGGAATAGAGGAAGGCACTGCGGCATGGGGATTCTGGAAATCGGGAGAAGCAGGTCCCTTGCTTGGTGTCAATACCATACTCGTCGAAGGATTGACAGGAAACGAGCTGAGCATGGCGCTTGCACCGCAAGGTTCCAGCATCAATTCCATCGCAGGATTCCAGATTGTCAAATCAGCTGCGGAAACCATTTATTCCGCCAACCTGACAGGAGCTTCCGCCAACTGGTCCGATGCCATCTGGACGAAAAACGCAATGACCGGGAACTGGGTCAACTCCACGGATACCTCGAACTCCGCTGCGCATATCACAGCAGCGGCAAGTGGTACGACTGTCACGGTGGGAGGCACAGCCGCAGCGCCAGTCAAAATGGGTACGATTTCCCTGTTGGGAGGGAAATTGACTCTCAACTCCGGCACCATCGAAATGGGCTACCGTGAAAAACTCCTCGTAGCCGCCAATTCCGAGCTGACATTGGGCGCCAGCCTGACCCTGAACGCCACCAACCTCATCATGGGTGGAACAGGTACCATCTATTACAATACAACGGCAACAAGCTACACCCAGGCCAATCTCAGCACGGAATGTACATTGGTTTTCAAGGATGACATGAGCGTCACCCTCAATACTTCCGCCAACATCAAACATTTGAAAACAGGGAGTGGCAAACTGACTCTTGGTGCTTCCGGTACTTTCTTTATCAACAACATGGTATTGGGAACAGGTGCCACTGCCATGACAGGCCTCGCGGCAACATCGGAAAATGGAGTCATGGGCCTGAACCTGGGCTCGACAACGTCCCTTTCATTAATCGAATTGAAAGGTGCCAAACTCTCCTGGGATCCCACCAAAACGTTGACAATCGCTTCGTTCCAAATACCAACAGGAGCCAACAGCCTGGGAAAGGGAACCCTGGCTGTCACGGGAAGCATGATCATCAAAACGGATCTGACAGGTGAATCATCGACAGAAACCTTCATGCAGACCAAATCCGTCGATCTGCACAATGGCACAGTCGCCGGCATCGGATGGACGATCGACGGCAATATCAATGGCTACGGGGGAGGTAGCAACGCGGTCACAGTCAGGAACTCAGCCATCGTTGTCACGGGATCTTACTCGGCAGGCGTGAACACAGGCTCCGGTTTCCACACTGCCGCCTATGATCACACAGATCTTCTGGTAAAAGGGAAAACGACCAATAATGGTGTCGATTATAGCCTCGGGCTTGGCAACTGGGGCTTTGGATCATCCTTCACACAAAAAGGGGGAAGACTAGTCACCGTCAGCAATTTCGCGATCACACTTGACGGTTCCAGCTCCTTTACACTCTCCGAGGACGGGTTCCTGGGAAGCCCGGGAATCGTGACAAATGTGCGCAACACAGCTGAAAAAACAGCCACATTGACAATGGATTCAGGCACCATTGTTCTGGGAGCTGGCGGGATGAGAACCAATGGAGATATTTCTGCATCAATCATTACCCTCAAGCAAGGGACGCTCGCTTCCTCAGCAGACGCATGGAGTTCTCCCCTGAACATGACCATCGGTGGAGCTGCAGGCAACAAAGTCACTGTGGACACGACGAAATACGACATTGCTGGCGACAATTACGTGTACACAAAAGGTACGGGTTCTGCTCAAATCACCTTGAGCGGGATTCTTTCCGGCCCAGGTGGGTTGACCAAGGACGGCGCCGGATGGCTCGTCCTGTCCGGCACGGGTACTAACACTTACTCCGGCGGAACAATCATCAATGCTGGCGGTATTGAAATCGCCAAAACGAGCGCTCTGGGAACAGGCAACCTGACCCTCAACAATGGTTCTTCCATGCTCCTGACGACGAATGCAACCATCGGTGGCTCTCTGACACTTAACGGGAACAATGCCATTATCGTATCCTCCGGGAATTCGTTGACGGTCAACAGCAGTGTTTCCTACGGAAGCGGCTCTCTGACGACCTTGAAGCTCAACGGAACATTCACGACAGGCTCCTCCACCCCCATTACCATTGTTCAGGCCGCGGGCCATAATTTCACCGGGGAAGATGCGCACTGGAACATCCTGTTCACAAAACGCTCCACCGCCGATATCTCATTTTCCAATGGGAGCATCTCCTTCACCAATCTCCAAAATGCGCCCGGTCAAAACATTACATGGGCTGGTGGCAACAATGGTGTATGGGAAGCAATTGGTAACGGGTGGGTCAAGACGGGAACAACGCAGGCTGACGTCTATTATGATGCAGACAATACCACTTTCGGGCCCGACCATGCTGGAACGGTGACTCTTATTGAGCCCTTGGCTCCCGGGAAGATGATTCTCAATGGGAGCTATACATTCTCCGGCTCAGGAACATTGAATGGCAGCTTCGACATCGAAATCCTTGGGGGAAATTCCGTCATCGAAGTCACCAACAACCGAAACGGCGGCAATACTATTGTCACCAACGGTTCTCTTTGGCTGAACAAGGCAGATCACCACACAGGTCAGATTACATTGGGAGCCAACGGAACGCTGCAACTCGGCAGTACTTCATCCGTCTTCAGCACCTTTGAACATGCGGAATTGACGGGCGGCGGCACTCTGCAACTATGGTGCAGAGGCAATTTGAGTGCCACCGGCGGTAGTGACGGAAACCAGACAACAATCAAACTCGGAACAGGTTTCAACGGAACCCTCGAAATGAAGTCCGGGTTGCTCAACTGGAATACTTCGGAAAACGTCCTGAAAGCAAATGCTTCCGCCAGCGGAGCAAACCTCATTCTGAATGGCGGCGGGCTCGTCACAACGCTTGACCCTGAGCTCCACTCCTACAACTCGATTATTATTGGAGAAAAAGGCGCAACTCTGCGTATCTATGGCGCCAAGCGCACCACCTACCATGGTTCCGTGACGGGTAGTGGCTCCATTTCCCATACAGATGGTGGCTATCTGACCTTCAAGGACATCTCCGGATTCACGGGGGCCTTTATCAATGAGCGTGGCTCTGTCACCTTCGAGTCCGCCATTCACATGACCGATCTGACATCCAATGCCAATAACGACGGTTCTCTGGTTACAATCACAGGAAAAGCAAACAGTTCTGTTTCCGGCTCCATTAAACTCAATACCAATTCGTCCTTAACGATGGATATCGGCAAGGAAAACACCTTGGAAACCACCAACTTCCTCGTCTCCGGGACGGCAGCTCAAACAGTAACCCTGACCTCCGGTACGCTGAAAGTCACCGGAACCAACAACTCCCGCTCTCAGTCCGCCCTGTCATTTTCGTTGAACACTGCAGGTACGGGCAGCAATACAACAGTCCTCACAGTCAGTGCTGATGCGGCCATTGACGCCGCCAATACAGTCATGGCCAGCGGCTGGGAAGGCAATTCCACCCTTAATCTGGAAGGTGGCACAATCAACGTCAAGGGTTTGTGTAGCAGTAACCCGACCAATGCCGTCGCCCTCAACCTCAAGAGCGGTATCGTCAAGCTGGGTGACTACGGCATCACGGACTACCAATGGAGCACCGCCAATAACGTTGGTTCCACCGTCACCGATGCAATGGTTTCTTTGACTCTCGGTACCGTTGAAATCATCGCACAAGCCAACCTGAGCATCGATCCTCACCGTCTCACCGACAATGCAACGGATATCGTCACACTGACGGATGCCACCACCGGCACTACCTTCAACTCCAATGGCTACATCATCACAGTGAATGATTGCCTCGTCGGAGCCGGCAAAGTTGTCAAGACGGGCACAGGAACGCTCATCCTCCAAAAAGCTGGCACCTATGCCGGAGGCACCGTCATCAATGGCGGTATTCTGCGGGCGGCACAGGGCGCGGCGCTCGGAACAGCAGACGTATCCGTCAACAACGATGGCGTCTTGCAGCTGACAGGTACCGAGGCCTACGCCAACAACATTACACTCAATGGCAGTTCATCCAAGCTCCAGTGGGATACCGATACCAGCGGCACAGTAACCGGAACGTTGAATGGCGTCATCAGCGGCTCCGGTACCCTGGAAAAAACAGGTTCTGGTACCATGAAGATCACCTCGGATCAGGCATTGACCGGTTTCAATGGCATCATCCACATCGTGGGAGGCAAACTGCAACTGGGCAATATCGCCAATGGTAAATCCATCACTACCGGGAATGTCAGTAGCATTGTGATGGAAACAGGGGCCGATCTCTTCATCTACGGTGGAGACAATGCCATGCATTCCATCGGAAGCAATGTAACCATTCAGGGCAACAGCACCATCTCTCTCCAGGCTGGGTACAATGGACGCCCAGCACTGGAGCTCCAAGGAATTCTGGACTTGAAGGCCAACCTGACCCTGGTCAAAACATGGGCTAAACAAATCGGCATCACTGGTACACTGACCGGCACTGGAGATCTTATCTACAACCCGACCATTGGGGATAATAACGCTTGGCAGGAAAACAATAAACTGATCATTTCCTCCGCCAACGCCAACTACACGGGTACGGTTCGCATGCTCAAGGCCACGACAGCGGATAAGAAGCGCCCGGGATGGCTCGTGCTGCAAAATGACAACGCCCTTTCCTCAGCCAAGGTAGAATTGATCGAAAACCAGTCCTTCTTGGTTGTTGATACGGCCAATGCCACCCTGAAGGGGTTGACGGGCGATGGCTACGTCAGCTCAGGCGATGGCAATAACAAACTGACGCTCGACATCGCCAGTGGCTCAGCCAACACCTTCTCCGGAGTTATCGGCGACAAGCAGAAAACGACCAATGAAACCACCTACGCTGCCAGTGGTACACTCTCTTTGACGAAGAGCGGGGCCGGAGAGTTGATCCTCAGTGGAGCCAACACCTACACGGGAGACACCACCATCAAAGCAGGTTTGCTGACTATCACCCATACCTCTGCGCTTGGAAGCGGCGCCCTCCGTCTGGAAGCAGGCACCACGCTCAAGTCCGGGCTCAGATGGAACAACGCCCTCGTGCTGGATGGTAATGCTACAATTGAGTCGAGTAACAACAATGCTCTGTTTGCCGGTGCAACCTCCGGTAATGCCTCCCTCACGAAGACAGGAGCATCACTCCTGACATTCAACAATGCCCCAGCCAATACAGCTGACGGCACTTCGGCGCAAACCTCCATCTACCAGCATGGAGACACCATCGTCTCCGCGGGAGAACTCCAGCTTGGAGGCATCCAAAAAGACTACTCCAAGAGTGAGGCTCACCGTTTCGGCACCGGGACCATCTTTGTAGAAAACGCTGCCAAATTCAGTCTGGGCTTGAGCTATGACACCTACGGCGTTGTGCAATTCGCCTCCGACATCACCGTCCGGAATGGCGGCACGCTGGAAGCTCTTGATGGCAATCACAACTTCACGGGCACCCTCAGCTTCGGACAAAACGCCGGAGACATCACCACCTTCCAGGACGCCGGTTGGGGAGCCAATACCCATGGCACTCTGATCTCCGGCAAAGTAAGCGGCAAGGGAACCTGGAACATCATCAACGGCGACCAGGGAGCCACGGACAACCTGCTCACTCTGAGCAACTCCGACAATGATTTCTCGGGCACAATTCAGGTAAGCAAAGTCCGTCTGCGCCTCAACTCCAATCTGGAAGGAGCCTCGATCAGACTCCATGCCGCCACCAGCGGCAAGGCAGACAATACAGCATTGATCGTCAATGGAGAGAATATCTCCATCGGCAACATCTCCGGCATTGCCGAATCCTCTGTTTACGCTGAAGGTGGAGCCAGAACCCTGACGCTCACATCCAATGCCGATGCCACCTATTCCGGCATCATCAAAGACAGCGTTGGCACCGATGCGAACACAATCTTGTCACTAGTTAAAAATGGAACTGGAACACAGACACTGGCACAGGCCAGCTACACTGGTTCTACTACCATCAAGGCAGGCACACTTACCGTAAGTTCGGCGTTCACATCGTCTTCTCTGTCGATCGGCAACACGGGGCATTTAAATACAACCAGCCTCACCCTCCAGGGGGCGGAAGCTCTCACCATTGACCTCAGAAACAGAACGACCAGCGATACTCCCTTTATCAGCTTGAGCGACAATCTTGCAACAAACGCAGGCTTCTCGCTGTCGCTAACCAACTTCAACCGCGATCAAAAGGGACTGGAAGGAACCTACGCCCTGATGACAAACACGGGAAGCGCCCCCCTGAATGCGCCGGGAGACCTCACTACCTGGTGGTCCTATGACCCCCAGTCCACCGATTATTACAACTACAATTTGAAACTGAGCGACGATGGAAAGACACTTTTCCTTCAGCTGACAGAGATCGGTTCATGGACCTGGGACGGGAGTTCTACCGGAGATCATGTATGGAGTACATCCAACAAGAACCCGTGGATCTATGATGCCAAATATTCGGCTGGTCCCGACGGTGTGAAAATTATTTTCGATGATGCCGGTTCTCCGCTTGTCTCTATTTCCGGGCAGGTGAAACCGCGCTCCGTTGACGTCAACAACAGCATGATCAACTACACCTTCTCCGCCGACACCGCCGTTGCCGGAAGTGGTATTGTCGATGCCGGAGCAAACAGCCTGACGGCCCTGACAAAGAAAGGAAGCGGCAAACTCACCATTGACGCCAGATTGGTGAACACCTATTCCGGGGGAACATTCCTCCATGACGGTATCATCGAAATGGGAGCAGCCAACTCCCTGGGAAGAGGCAAAATCGATTTCCTCGGTGGCACCTTGTCCAACATTGCCGGTTCCGATCTAAGCATATCCGCTATCCTGACCAATGAAATCCCGAGCTCCGTTCCAGATCTCACGGAAAAGGAAGCGATCAAACTCATGGCGGCATCCGGCAGTACCCTGACGGTGGATCACTCAACAGGTGGCGGGCTCATATTTGACAACACCGTCAATGACAATACTCTTGCCATCGTGAGCGATACAGCCGGTGCCGGCGTGCTGCGCCTCGCCGGCCTCAAAGCCAATTCACAATTCACTGGCCTGATTTCCATTGATTCCGGAGCCTCGCTCGCCTTGGTCAATGGCTCTGCCACGGATTCTGTCACACTCTCGGGCAAACTCTCGGATATTGCAGGAACACTGACAAAGAGCTCAGGTTCACTCGCGCTGAACCTTCTGAATTCCGGGGATACATTCCGAGGAACCATGTACGCATCAGCCCTCACCATCAATGCTCTGGGATCGACGGCTACGGATAAATCTCTGGGCATGTCCGGCACCATGTCGGCATCCAGCCTCACCCTCTCCGATGATGGCGCCCTCAAAGTACTCACCAATGGTCATTTGAATCTCACCGGATCCATTGTCCTTGGCTCTGGCTCCAATCTGACTCTGGCAGGCGGCACCCTGACCTTGGGCACCTCCGCTTCCGCGGCAACAGATCTCATCGGCGGCACAGCCGGAACGCTCACTCTGGGTAACGGTACCCTAACCGTTGCCGAAGGCAGCAATGGTTGGACGGCATCCCATGCCATGAACTTCACTTCCGTCAATAATGTTGGCACCATCGTTTCCACCGATGCCGGCCAAAGCATTACCTTGAACGGAATTCTGCAAGACTCAGGAACCCTGACCAAACGCGGCAGCGGCGAGCTCATTTTTGGCAATGCCGCCAACACCATCACCGGCCATGTCGTTCTGGAAGAAGGTACGCTGCAACTGGCCACTGGAGCCAACCTTGGCAGCGCCCATGTCACTGTCTCGGGGGGCACCCTCAATCTGAATAACCAGAATGTTGGCAATGCCACCCTTACGATAACTGGCGGCGCCCTGGCTGGAGCATCGCAATACGCCCCGACAGGAGGAGTCGTTGTTGATCTGACAGGAAAAACAAGCCCTGTCGCCATGGGAGGCCTGGATGCTTCTGTACTGACCAAACTACATTTGGGTAACGGAAAGACCTCCGGTGGCCTGGACTATGGTAGCTCCATCACTGGCCTTACGGGAAGCATCTCCATCTCCGGCACAACAAACGCAGGTGGTGCAGTAACCCCCAACGTCCTTCTGACAGTCGGTAGCGGCAATGCGATCATCGCTTCCCAGGGAGGCACAGCAGAAGCACTGATTGGCTTTAGCACCGAAGGAAGCACCCATCAGGTGTATCTGGGCGACATGCAGATCAACCTCACCAATGGCCTGCTGGAAGAACTCCACAGCCACAAGGCTGAAGGTTCGACCATCCTGCTCCAGATTACCAATGGAGCCCTTGTTGCCACAAACCCACTGGTGCGCACAGGAACCCTCGACGATGCGACGAGCAGTTGGCTCGGCTCTATCCGTTTCAATCCCATCCTGGAATACCTCGGCTATGCCGTACAACGCAATCTGGACACCAGCACCATGGAGGGACACCTCAACTCAGGTCGTCTTGCCATCACGGCCGGAGGAGAAATCTACTACTCCACCGATGCCCCGATGAACGGCAACGGAACACACAGCATCAACATCACGAAGGAAGCTACCGAATCAGACGCATCCACCACTCACTACAGCTATTTTGATGCATACAAGATGTTCCTGGTCAATGGTGATATCGACGTCATCATGAGCGGAGGCCCGGCCGATCCCCAGCATTCCGGCCTGCACATCGAAAACCTCTCGGCAGGAGTCAACACCGCCACTGGTGAGCTCTACACACTCACTTTTGAAAACATTCTTGGCACCGAGAGCGTCTCTCGCGTCAACCTCGTCAATGGCACGTACAATGGGCACAACCTTGATACTGTTTACGAAGGCAATATCAAATCCGGCATCGTGGACTTTGTCAAAACGGGTTCCGGAATATTGACCATCAATGGCGATGTGAACATCGGAGGAGGTCTCGAAACACGTGAAGGAACCATCGTTCTCAATGGCAAGAGCCAAATGGAAAGCCTTACAACCAGCACAGGAAATGCCCTGACTGTCATCGGCGGAGAAGCACGTATCGGTGGTCTCTACGGAAACGGCGGTACACTGGAACTGCGAGGAGAAACTTCACGCATCATCATCCAGGGCAACGGCACCATGGAACTTGCCACCCACATTATGGGTGATGGCACATTCTCCATGGCTTCCGGCACCCTCAAGCTCACCAATGGAGGAGACTTCGCAGGGAATACCACCCTGGAACTTCAGGAAGGAGCCCTTCTGGATGTGGACACCGGGAGCGACGTCACTGTCGGCCTGTTGACAGGCGAAGGCATCGTGCGCTTCAATGGAGCAAGTAGCACTCTCACCGTCCAGAGCGACAAAGATTCCCGTCTCGACATTGCCTTTGAAGGCACCGGCACACTTGCCAAGCAAGGCAAGGGCATCCAGACTCTCGGGGTCGCCTCGAAAGATCTCAATCTGGCTGTGCGCGAAGGTACCCTCATTCTGGCAGCTCATGGAGGAAGCTACGACAAAGTTACGGTAGGTACCAGCACGACGAAAGCCATTCTGAGACTGCAGGAAGATGCCTTGGTCAATGGGCTGACTGTCACCAGCAATGGGCGACTCAACCTGCGAGGAGGAACAACGGAAAGCAATATCCGTGCCGGTATTCTTTCCTGTGCAGGCAATGTTGAACTACAATCCGGTGCCACCCTTGATTTCGTTTTGCCCAATCCAGTAGCAGCTATCGACGCCGATGGGCACATTTCACTGGGGAACGGCATCACCCTGAATCTCGTCAACGGCAACCGCGATGGAAGCTGGAACCCAGCCAATACCGAAGCTCTGGAACTCATGGGAGCTCACAACGGATTCACCGATGCCAATGGCAACAAACTCGGCTTTGGCTCCAGTCTTAACTCATGGACCGTCAACATGGAACAAAGCCTCGGCCTCTTCTACACAGGTGCCAACCTCCACATCAGCAATGATGGCCGCCGCTTGCTCGCCGACCTCTCCGTGAGCTCTGGCAACCTCCTGGAAGACGTCGCCCAAAGCAGCGTCGCCAAAGCGGGTGCCAGCCTCATCTGGCAGGCCGGACTCCAACAGGCAGACAGCGACCTGGATCGTATCCTCTCCAGCATCATGGATGACGTCAATTCCGGACGCCGCAGCACCGCAAGCCAAAAACTTGCCGCCGTTGCCGGAAGCTCCGTCACAAGCATCCTTGCCGCCGCGAAGAGCGATCTCAACTATCAGCAGACCATGCTTCGCAACCGCGTTGCCGGTATGGGACTGAACAACAATGACTACACCTACGACGATTCCCTGCCCTACTACAACTTCTGGGTACAGGGCACGGGAAGCTACAACGAACTCTCCGCCGATGGAGACTACGCTGGCTACAAGCTCGTCAACTGGGGCGGTACCTTCGGGGCTGACGTCAACGTCAGCAACACCATGACCCTCGGCATGGCCTTCAGCGCCAATTACGGCGACCTGAGCAGCGATGGAGCCGACCACCTCAGTGGTGACCTGGACAGCACCTACATCAGCCTCTTTGCCAAGTACCAAAACCGCAAGTGGGGACACAGCCTCATCGTCACAGGCAGCCGTTACGATGCCAGTGTTGACCGCACGGTCAACTTCGGAGCAGACAGCTACACTGGCAACGGCACGACCGATGGTGCAGGTTGGGGCGTGATGTACGAAGCCACCTACGACATCAAGCTCAACAATGAAGGAACGAAGATGCTTCAGCCTCTGTTCGGGGCATCGCTCGCCCACGTCGGACTCAACGACTACAGCGAGAGCGGAGCCGGAAATGCCGGAGTAGATGTCAGCCAACTTGATGCCACGACAGGCAGTGTGACCGCTGGTCTGCGTTATCTGGGTCTTGTTGGCAGCAATGTCTTTGGTCGTGAAGCCCTGGGCGAGTTGCGTATGCAGGTCGTACAAGACATGGGCGATGACCGCGCCTCCGGTAAGGTCGGCCTGCAAGCCAAGCCTGGCGTGCGACATCAGGTAGATGGGGCAAAGACTGGGGCAACGGGCATCCAGTTCGGAGCTGGTCTCAGCATCCCGGTCGGCATCAATGGCACAATCTTTGCCGATGCAAACACGGAACTGCGCAGTGGCGCGACGTGGGCAAGTGGCAGCCTTGGCTACCGGTACAACTTCTGATTGGGAGTCAGAACAACAAATGAGGCCGTCTTCCCCGAGAATGAGGAGGCGGCCTCTTTCTTTACCGGAGAAAGGCGGAATCCTTCGTCAAAGCTTGAACGCCAGTATTCCCTCAAGTGTCAGACTTGGTAACGAATATTTTTCATACGATGAATCCCCAGGAAGAAATCAGATTGAGAGACATTGAGGTCTTGTTCCGCCCTTTCCACTCCCGGAAATTGTCCACCCCCACCCGCATCGTCATGCCCCCCATGACCAGAGGGCACGCCCCCGGTGGGGTCCCTACAGACCAAATTGCTGAATACTACAAACGCCGCGCCCGCCAGGAGGTTGGACTCATCATCACGGAGGGAACCTTCATTGATGAACCCAGTGCATCCCCTTGCTCCAACTATCCCAACTTTTTTGGTGGCAATGCTCTGCGAGGCTGGAAAAAAGTCGTCCAGGCCGTCCACACAACAGATTGCAAAATAGTCCCTCAACTCTGGCACGTCGGAATGACTCGTCCCTTCAAGGGAGACAAACTCCCCAATCCTGAACTTCCCCCCATAGGTCCGTCAGGTATTGATGTCGCTACGCTCAAGCAAACGACAAGCCCCATGAGTATCGCCAAGATCGAAGAAGTCATTGAAGGATTTGCTCTCGCCGCCGCTCATGCCAAAGAACTCGGCTTCGATGGCGTTGAAATCCACGGGGCACATGGTTACCTGATCGACCAGTTCTTCTGGGAGGAAACGAACCACCGAACAGACCAGTACGGTGGAAACCTCGTCGCCAGAACACGCTTTGCCTCGGAGATTATCCAGGCCATTCGTCGGGAAGTCGGCAACGAATTTCCGATTATTTTCCGCTTTTCACAGTGGAAAAGCGACCATTACGATGCCAAACTGGCAAGGACTCCCGCTGAGTTGGCAGATTTTCTCCATCCCTTGTCAGAAGCTGGCGTCGATATCTTTGATTGCTCCACACGCCGTTTCTGGGAACCGGAGTTTGAAGGCTCTACCCTCAACCTGGCCGGATGGACGAAAAAGCTAACGGGCAAGCCTGCCATCTCCGTTGGAGCCGTAGGACTGAGCAGCGATTTCACCCACCTATTCACCAATGGCCCGGAATCTGCCGGAGATCTCCAACAGCTGGAGCCTCTCGTCAAACGTATGCAGACAGAAGAATTCGACTTGATTGCCGTTGGGCGCGCCCTCATTGGAGACCCCGAATGGGCATCAAAAATCCATCTCGGACACGAACAGGAAATCCACCATTTCTCCAGGAACGATTTGAACAAACTCTACTGAGCAATTCAGCAAATACGCCAAAGCAAAAAGCCTGCCCGGAATACCCCATCGGGCAGGCTTTTTATCATTAAAAAAAGGTGCTATTTTGTTGAGGCCTCATCTCTCACAGCCCGCCTTCTTACCCAACGTTCCAAGAGAAAGCTGACGATGAAGAAAGCAGCGATGATCCAGAGAGCTCCCGTCTGGGTATTGTAAATATGCCCCAGAAAAGCGAGAAAGATGGAGAGCATCAGCAGAAAGCCTGCGACAATCGGCCAGGAACTCGACGAGGTTTCCCGGCGCAGTTTCCAGTGGGCAATAAACACAGCAAGGTAACTCACCAGGAAGGTGGCACTGGCAATATTGGCTATCGCCTGCAAGTTAAAGATGTTGGTAACAAGCAAGATGCCCGCAATCGTCCAAACAAAGCCCCAGGTTCCCTTCTTCCAGAAAGGAGCAGCAAATACGGGTAGAAGTTGCTTGCTTTTCGATAATCCTACCGAAATGTTCAGCATGCTGAAGAAGGTGGCATTGATAGCAGATGCTGAGGCAATCAAGGCAGCTATCGACACGGCAATTCCGCCCCACACACCCATCAGAGGCCTGGCAACCTGCGCCATGGCAGTATCGGCATGAAGAGCCAGGGATTCTGGAGAAATATTCTCCACCACGACATAGGAAAGCACCACGTACAAAACCAGCACTACACCAATCGCCAGGAAAATGGCTCGCGGCAATGTTTTAGCGGGGTTTTTAAGATTCCCTGCCGTGTTAGCCATCATTCCATAGCCGGCATAGGCAAAAAATGATAGGCCAACACTCCCAAACACCGTCCATGGATCAGCCTCCTTCAGGGAAGGAGCAGAGGAAACCGACAAGTTGCTCAGTCCCGCAGCTACCAGCACGGCGAGAATCAAAAGTTTGAAACTGACAAAAAGGATTTCTGTTTTGCCGACGCTTCCCGCCCCACGCATGTTAATGTAGCCAAATAGAAGGATCACGAAGGATGAAAACACAGCCGTTGCTACATCGCCAATGTAGCCTTCCCATCCCACCAAATTGCTTGCATATGCCCCAAACGATTTACCAACCAGGGCAATTGTAATCGCCAGCGTCAAGAGATAAACAATTGATAAAGTCCCGGAAAACACCTTGTTGGGGAAGGCCTTGTTGAAATAATCCATAATCCCGCCCGAATCCGGATACTTCATGCCAAGCTTCGCATACGAATAGCCGGACAACAAAGCAGCAACGCCACCTATCAAAAAAGAAGCGAACACTCCTTTGCCGGCAGCCAAAACAGTCTGCCCCATCAGAGCAAAAATCCCGGCACCTATCATAGAGCCAATGCCCAATGAGGCAACGCCCCACAGAGAAAAGTATTTTTTAGGAGGAGTTGTTTCCATGGAATGAAGTAGTGGAGAGTAGTTAGCTGATACTTATCAGACCATGCCAACGGTACAAGTGATCATTATAATCTCACTTTTTTACCTTTCTTCCACCGAAATCCTCCCTATTCAGGACATCAAGCAAGAGCAGGAAGGCAAGCTCATTTCCAATCCACTGCTCACCTCTGCACAGAATCTCAAATCCCTGTCGCGCACCATCAACGCCAGAATACAGCTATATCGGTTCTTACTCCTTCACCGAATCGGGAGTAACCAGCGAATCAGACGCAGAGCCAAGCGTTGTCACACCCGGATGATTACTCTTGCCACCGGATGCAGGAATTACAATAATGGGGGAACACTCACATGTAGTCATGTCCAGCCTGAGCCGATATATTGATCATTTTTCCAAAGCAAAAATCCTCTGCATCGGCGACTTGATGCTCGATATTTTCGTCTATGGCAGCGTCAACCGCGTCTCTCCAGAAGCACCCGTCCCCGTCCTCCTGGAAAGCCGGGAGAAGAACATGCTCGGTGGTGCAGGCAACGTCGTCGCCAACTTGAAAGCCCTTGGCTGTCAGACATTCATGGCAGGGATTATCGGAGCTGATGCCAATGGAAAATCCCTGCGGCAATACCTCGACAACCTTGGAGCAGATACAAATCTTCTTCTGGAAAAAGATGGATATACGACATCTGTCAAAACCCGTTACGTCGCTGGCAACCACCATCTGCTGCGAGTTGACAAGGAAGAAGTTCTCCATCTTGATGCCGATATTTCCGGGCAGCTTCTCGCTCTCGTGGATCAATATCTGCCAGATATGGACATCGTTTTGCTCTCCGACTACGGCAAGGGCCTCTTCGATGACACAATTACGCCAGCTATCATCCAAAGGTGCCAGGCTCTGAAGAAGGACGTCATCGTCGATCCCAAACGCATCGACTATTCCTGCTACCGCGGAGCCACCCTCGTCAAACCCAACCTCAAGGAATTCATCGCTGCCGCAGGTAAGGATCTACACCCGGCCGACTCTGATTTCGAGGCAAAGGCTGTCGCCTGCGGACAGGAACTCTGCCGTAAATACGATATCGGCAACCTCTTGGTAACTCTGAGCGAGTACGGCATGATTTTCATCCCCGGCACCAAGCGGGCGAAACCCATTCGCCTGGCAACGGAAGCCCGTGAGGTCTTCGATGTCTCTGGTGCAGGAGATACCTCGCTCGCTGTTCTGGGAGCCGCCATGGCCTCTGGCACATCGATGAAGGACGCCATGAAGCTTGCCAACATCGCCTCCGGCATCGTCGTCGGTAAATTTGGTACAGCCTGCGTCACAGGCAACGAACTCAAGACCAGCCTTGCCTCCAAGACATCCTCCCGCCTTCTCACAGTGAGGGAAGCTGTCAAACTCAGCAAATCTCTTCAGGAACAGGGCAAAATCGTTGGTTTCACCAATGGTTGCTTCGACATCCTGCATCCGGGCCACCTGCACTCATTCGACAAAGCCAGAGATGCTTGCGACGTCCTCTTCGTCGGGCTGAACAGCGACTCCTCCGTCAAACGCCTCAAGGGAGACTCCCGCCCAATCAACAATGAAAAGTCGCGGGCAGCCATGCTGCTTGCCCTCAAATCTGTCGATTACGTCGTCATGTTCAACGACGACACCGCACTGCCCCTCCTCAAACAACTGCGCCCCGATGTCATTGCCAAGGAAGGCTATCCGCTCGAACGCTGGCCCGAAGGCAAATATGTGGATTCTTATGGAGGCAAAGCTCTCGTACTCCCGCGCGTGGAAGGTTTCTCCAGCACCGGAATCATCTCCAAACTGAATAATTCATCCTGCTGATCATGAAGGACTTCATCAATGCCGAACTACTGGGAATTGCCGACAATTTCAAGCTCCTCGCTTCCTACTCGGACACTATTGCTCAAGTTGCTACCCATTGCCGCCAGGCTTTGCAGAATAGCCGCAAGATCATGTTCTGCGGGAACGGCGGATCGGCTGCCGACTCCCAGCATCTTGCTGCCGAACTCATTGGCCGCTACAAACTGAACCGCAAGGCTATGAATGCCATCGCACTGACGGTGGATACATCGATCCTGACGGCTGTCGGCAATGACTACGGGTACGACACCATTTTCCGCCGCCAAATCGAAGGGCTCGGCCAGCAGGGCGATGTCCTCATCGGGCTTTCCACCAGTGGCAACAGTGAAAATGTCGTCCAGGCGTTCCAGCTCGCCCGCGACATGGGCATCTCCACCATTGCCCTCACCGGACAAGGGGGAGGCAAAATGAAGGAGCTGGCAGATTTCTGCGTCAATGTTCCCTCCAATGCCACCAACCATATTCAGGAAATGCACATCGCCGTGGGACACCTCATCTGCGAACTAGTTGAACGCGAGATTTACGGCCATGAGGCGTAAAGTGCTTTTTCTTGATCGTGACGGCACGATCAATATCGAAAAAAACTATCTCTACAAACCCGAAGAGTTCGAGTTTGTCCCTGGCATTCTTGACCTTTGCCGTGGAGTGCGTTCTCTGGGCTACGACATCGTCGTTATCACCAATCAGTCCGGGATTGCGAGAAACTACTACACGGAGCAGGATTTCCAGGACCTCACCCGTCACATGATTGCTCAGTTTGCCCAATACGGCATCGATATCCTGGCCGTTTACCACTGTCCCCATTTGGAGCACGAGGACAGAAAACCCCGACCAGGCATGTTCCTCAAAGCCGCGGCACAATACAATATCGACATGCCGGCCTCACTAAGCCTGGGGGACAAGGAAAGGGATATCGAAGCAGGTATCCGAGCCGGAGTCGGCTTCAATTGCCTGCTCACGGAAAATGTACCGTCATCTACGCAAGCCGACGTCACTCTGGCGCACCCGGACGAAATGCTCCGTATTCTCGCTACATGGCGAAGTTAAGCAGCCGATCTGAGAAATCATACATTGGCCGATTCCAGCCGAGGTGATAAAACGTCCCAGACACTATCTACGGTAATTTTGGTGATCAGATCCGGAGAGACCATATTGACGGAATCTGGTCCACGCAAAGCCCCCTGCTTGGTTCTGTTATCGTACAAGGCAATCGAAAAACAACCGGACAACGATGCCATGTGAGACGGCCCCGTATCATTGCCAACACAAGCAATCGCCCGCACGGCCAATTGAGGCACATCCAGGAGGGATGTCTTATTCAACATGTTGACAGCCATCGGAGAAGAAGAGGCAATTGCATTGACTTCCTCCGCCTCAATATTCGTCCCGATTACGACTGAATGAATTCCCTCGTCTGCGAGACGCTGCACAAGTTTCTGAAAGTTCTCGATAGGCCAGCGTTTGTAGGGATGGTTGGGGGAGCAACCCGGGATCATCAGTACGTAGCGCTCCGGCAACTCATCAAAATGCTTCCCTTCGCCTTTCAGGAAAGTCAAATCGCTGACCTTGATCGGGGCATGAACGCCATTCCGTATTTGTCTTCCAAGACCAAACGAACCCTTTTTCTCAATCCTGTACTCGACGAATTTTCTGTAATTCACCCATACGAAGGACTGAGGCATCAGCCAACGGAGCATGGGGTAATACCTGTAGCGCGTGCGACTGGAAGCCTGCAAATCGTAGATGTACGTGAATTTCTGCCGGGCAATCTGCCTCAAAAGCTTGAACATGTAGGGCAAATTCCAGGCAGATGGCCTGTTGTCCACAATATACTCATCGAACATGTCCATCTGCTTGGCCATAGAAACGAAAGGAGACATCGTCATCAGTGAAAAACTCGCATCCGGATGCATTTCACGAATGTAACGCATCGTCCCCACCGAGAGGACAAAGTCCCCCAGGGCTCCATGTTTGATAATGAGTATCTTTTCCTTTTCCATTTCCTTATGGGGGACTACTGTCAATCTTCCGAGGCTCATGGCCAGTTAGAAAAGCTTCCTGCAAAATGGTTCGACGGGGCGCATGCCGGGAACATTCACCAAAGCCTTGTCACGATCTTCCTGCCTCTGGAACAGGTACAGGGCGTAGCCGCCGAAGCCTCCACCGCAATACTTCCGTGCAATGGAACCCTCGACATCGGGCAAACGTTCCATGCCTTCATCCAGCTGAACACTGTGATACAGGGAAACGCCAGCAGCCAAAGTGCTAATATTATGTTCGATCACCCCTGCCCTGGCAATCAGGGACGCTTGGGCAATACGTTCATAATCTCGCGAGCAATCCGCCATAGACGGCGTATCATGCTGGGAATTGGTGTAGTAGATCGCCATCCGGCCATTGAGGAAATCCCCCGTGCTCTTGATATCAAGAATAGGGCGGTCTCCGGAACGCCAGACGCAAAGACCGGTTTCGGAAATGACAGCCGGATCCTGCCAGCCAACGCCAAGAGCCAATTCCGATTGCACCGGGTCACGGCCTTCAAGCATCGCCCAGGCACCACTTCCACCCATGCCAGAGCATTTCTCATACGACCACTCCATCAGCGACACCATCGGTGTCACCGCGCAGTTGACGACAAAGGCTCCCTGGCGAGCATAACGAGGTACATCGAGCCAGCCACCGGCAAAGTCCACACGCAAAGGCACTTCGTTGGGAGCCTTGATGCGATTCACCAACATGCTTGTGGATACCGGCTGGAAACGGGGCGGAGTCTTGGGCAAAACGACGTACTGGGCACCGACTCGAGCGCAGAGTTCGCGTTTGAGATCCCCGTACTGGTCATCTTCCGTCACAGCCAGAATGTCGGGTTTTTCAGCAATGAAGTCGTTTTCGAAATCGAGCCCATGCTTCAGGCTCGTTCCAACGATCACCTTATCCACCATCCGCAGGCTTTCCAGGAGGGCTTTCTTATGTTCGTCGGGAATAGAGGCCTTGCGATGCTTGTGAATCCAAAGGACATCCGACGATGCAAAGGAGACAATCAGGTAATCACCCATACTGCGTGCTTCCTCGAAAAACTGGATATGACCAGCATGGAGGATATCGTAACAACCGGATACAAAAATCTTTTTCATAAATACCTGCTCGTTGGGGTCTGTGGGTAAAACTATTAAAAAATCTCGGAAAAATCAATTTTATATGGACTGTTTGTCGTAAAGCTCCTTGTACAAGGGGCATGAAACGTACAATTCGTCGTGTGTTCCATCAGCAATAATACGCCCGCTTTCAAAGACGAGGATGCGATGTGCAATACGAATGGAGCTGAAGCGGTGAGCCACAATAAAGGTCGTGCGCCCCACCACAAGTTTGTCGAGTTCCTCCTGAATCTTGTTCTCACTCTCCGAATCCAGCGATGCTGTCGCTTCGTCCAGAATCAGAATGGGAGCATCCTTCAGGAAGGCACGGGCGATAGCTACGCGTTGCTTCTGCCCTCCAGAAAGCCCATCACCACAATCGGCAAGCATCGTGTAATAACCTTGTTCCTTCTGCTGTGCAAAGTCGTGGACAGATGCCTTTTTGGCAGACTCAATCACATCGTCGTCAGATGCGCCAGGCTTGCCAAGACGAATGTTCTCTATGATGGAGTTGCGGAAAATAAACGGGCTTTGCGAGACGAGTGAAATGTTAGCTCGCACATCTTTCTTCGTCGCCTTGCGAATATCCACGCCATCCATCTCCACGCTTCCAGAGGCTACCTCGTAGAAACGGGGGATCAGGCTAGCAAAAGTCGTCTTGCCAGCACCGCTCGGCCCGACCAGAGCCACTACCTGCCCCGCCGGTACATCGATATTGATATCCTCAAGCACCTTGTGCTTGCCATCGTAGGAGAAGGAAACATCGCGGAACCTGACATCTCCCTTGATTCTGCCCAACTGAACGGGAGCCTCTGGATCAGGCATGCTGTCGGGCTGATCGAGAATGAAGTTCAACCTTTCGAGAGATGCCTGAGCCTGCTTGAGGCGGTTGTAAGTCATGCCCAGTCTCTTGATCGGATCATAGCACATGAACAACGCTGTAGCGAGAGCAAGGAAAGAATCCTGACTCAAGCCCAACGAATTGCACTTCACCAGCAGGTAGGCCAGCCCCAGGGAACAAACGCCTTCCAGCACGGGAATAAGGAATTGCTTGTACTTGACGGCTTTGAGCTGAATGCGAATAAAACGATTCGTAAGCTCCTGAAAAACAGAAACTTGCTGCACCTGCATACCATAAGAGCGCACCTCTCTCTGGGAACTAAGGTTTTCCTGAGCTACGGCCATCATATCGCCCAATTCCTTCTGTGCTTTACGTGCCTTTTCCACCATGCGCTTGCCGAAAAAGTAGATCGGCCAGATGGACAAAGACACAAACAAGAGGTTCATCAACAGAACGGAAGTCTGCGATGTCGAATAGGCTTGATAAATCAGGAAGCCCAAGGCGCTGATCAACGTCATCGGCTGCTTGATCAAGTCGTTGGAAACCTGAGTGATACCAGCCTGCACATTCTGTGTATCCGTCAACAGGCGGCTAATCAAGTCTCCCTTCTTCTGGCTCTCATGGAAAGACAGGGGCAACATTTGCAAATGGGAAAATGCCTTCATGCGGATTTCCTCCAGCACGCGCATCCCGACGAAGGCAGTCAGATATCCGTTGACGAATGTCGCCACTCCGCGAATCGTCATCACCAGCGGCAGCATCAGACAGGCTGCAAGCAGAACAGCCATATGCAGGTGATCTGGAGCAACGAGATCGACCAGGATATTCTGAATGAAGGGGGGAAGTTGGCTATTATCAAAAACGACGGGAAAGACCTTGTTGATCATCATCGGGATGCCAAAACCACTGGCAGCGGCAGCAACTATCCCGAAAGCCAATGCCACCAGGAAGGGGAACATCAGGGGCTTCAAATAGATCAGGAAGCGGAAAAATTGTTTCAACATATTCGTCGTGCCTCCTTATCGCATGAGTTGTTTATCGTACAAATCCCGGTAAAGAGCGGAATTTTCGTACAGTTCCTGATGTGTCCCATCCGCAATAATGCGGCCTTGTTCAAAGACGAGAATGCGATCAGCCAGACGAATCGTGCTGAAGCGGTGTGCAATCACCAAAGTCGTTCTCCCTTGTGTGAGGGATTCCAATTGCTTCTGGATCATGGCTTCACTGCGCATATCCAATGAAGCCGTCGCTTCGTCGAGAATCAGAATGGGAGCATTCTTCAAAAAGGCACGGGCGATGGAGACTCGTTGTTTTTGGCCTCCGGAAAGCCCGTCGCCCGACTCACCAATTGCCCGTTCATACCCGAGAGAGTCTTCGTCAACAATATTGTCAACGGCCGCCTTAGTACCAGCTTCCCGGATTTGTTCCATACTGGCCTCGGGGTTGCCGATCCGTATATTGTCCGCTACGGTGCCCCGGAACAACACAGGATACTGGGACACGAGGGCGATATTCTGCATCAGATCCTTCTTGCGGTATTCACGAACATCCACATCGTCAATCTTTACGGAACCGCTGTTGACATCGTAGAAGCGGCACACGAGATTGGCAAAGGTCGTCTTCCCGGCACCACTGGGGCCAACGAGTGCCACCACCTGCCCTGCCGGGATATGAACATTGATATCATTCATCACAATTTTGTCAGAATCGTAGGCAAACTTGACGTGATCAAAATGGATATCGCCCTTGCAGTTCTCCATAGTGCGTGGATTGGGGGGGTCCGGCATCTCGTCCGGAAGGAAAATGATCTCGTTGAAGCGGTCCACAATAGCCACCGTCATCGCCAGTCTGTTGTGGACAGATCCCAATTTCTTGACTGGCTCATAGCAGAGGTACATGGCTGTGGCAAGAGCCATGAAGTCCTTGACATCCATGCCATTTTTGTTCCCGATATACAGGGCAAACCCTAAAGCAAAAGCACTGGAAATCTCAACCAGAGGTGTCAACACATTCTGCCATTTGACCACATTGAGCATGGTTCTGAGGAAATTGCCAATTTGGAAACGGACATGTTTAATCTGCTCCTCCTCCATGGCGTAGGCACGAATATCACGCTGGGAGGCAAGATTTTCCTGCAGGGAGGCAGTAATATCGCCCAGACCCGCCTGCATCTTGCGCGCCTGTCCCAACATACGTTTGCCAATCCTCTGAATGGGAATAACGCAAAGCCCGACCAGCACCATATTGATCAAGAGGATGAAAAACTGTTCGCTCTCACTCGCCTTGTACACCAGGTATCCCATGGCCCCTACCATCGTCATAGGCTGGAGTACAAGATCATTCGCCACCTGGAGAACACCTTCCTGAAGAAACTGCGTGTCGTGCATCAGACGACTGAGCAAGTCACCACTCTTGTGGCGTTCGTGACTGGAGAGAGACAGGTTCTGGAATTTGGTGTAAAGCTGGAGACGAAGACGTTCCAGCACGCGCAACCCGGCTGACGTCAACCAATATGCATTGAAAAATCCGGCCACACCACTCACTGTCACCACAAAAGGCATGAAAGCTGCTGCAATCCACACCATGGCTGTATGCAAATTGGCTTCGCCGAATATCTGGACAATGACCGTTTGGATTTCAGGAGAAAGCTGAGCCTTCCCGAACACAACGGGAAACACCTTGTCGATCATGTACGGGAAACCAAAGCCACTCGCCCCCGCCGCTACGATACCTGCCGCTATCGAAGCAAAAAGAGTCCATTTATGAAACCGGATATAGTTGCGCCACATATATGCCAGGCGCGATCCCATGGTTGCCTTTGGCAACTCGGGTGCCTGTCTAGCGGGTTCATCCTTCATTATTCATTAAGTACGGTAGTAGCCTTATGTTGCAAAAACTTGGCAGATTATACAGACCTCCCTGCCATATTCAAGCGTGGAAGACAGCTTCTTACACCGCCAGTAGGTTAGGCCCGCATTCGCGCTCCTGCAAGAATCACCCAACCGTGCGAACACGGGAGCCCCAACAAACCCGGAATCATCAGGGATTCTCTGTCTGAATCAACCAGGAATACTCCTTCGGCAACTCAAAGGGCAACTTGATTGCACCCGTGTGGACAAACCAGACGAGCGCCAACAGACCAATCAAAATCACCAACAAAATAATCTGCCCCATTGCCCCCTTTTTCTTCTTGTTCAAGGAACTGGCTATTTTGAGCCTCTGATTGGCGTGAGGATCGGATGTCGTCACCAACTGGACTCCTGCCTCGTAGGCGTCCATGTATTCAACCCACATCTTGGCGGATTTGAAACGCTTTTCCAAAGAAGGCTCCAAAGCCTTGTCGATGCTGGCAAGAAGAGGAAGTGTGTACTTCTTACGGTGGCTTTCCACAGAAGCAATCTTGACCATGCGATCCACAACGGAGCGCTTGTCGCCAGGATCGGGAACTACACCTGTCAATAACTCATAAAACGTTGCACCCAGTTCATACAAATCGCACCAAGGACCAATTTCGCGGAAACGACCAGGGTAAAACTCGGGGGGAGTATAGCCGGGCGTCACCTGGACGAGCCCGCCATGCTGAAGAGCCTTCGTGCGCACAGCACCGAAGTCAATCAATTTCGGCATGCCGTTACCCATGATAAAAATGTTGCCCGGCTTGATGTCGCAGTGGTAGATACCATGGTCGTGCAGGTGCTCCAGAATGTCGAGCATGTTCACCAGCAAACCTTCCGCCTGCCCCTGTGTAAAGGAACTGCCGGACTTCTTCAGGCTCTCCATGACTTCATGCAATGTTTGCCCGACGATCAGCTCCATCACATAGTAAACTGTTCCGTTCGCACGGAAAAAATCGAAAATCTGAACCACCCCCGGATGAGAAAAGCCTGCCAGTGTCTGGGCTTCCTGCATCGTATTCGCAATACAACTTTCAAACATTTCCCGGAACGATTCATCGAGAGGCACCACAGTAAGCCCATCCTCGGCACGCGTTGCATAAGCTCCCGGCAAGCATTCCTTGATCACAACATGGCGCTCGTGCTTTGCATCCCATGCGGTATATGTAATACTAAATCCACCCTCCCCAAGGACATTGATAATCTGATAAATATCATAAAGAACGGTCCCTTCGGCAAGGACTGGAACTGTAGTTTGTTGGTAATCCATGACAAATGTTGCCAGAGTGGCGTGTGGGGGATATAGCCTCTCTACTTTTGTCAGTCAAGCAATCTCTTACTGATGATCAGACATGATAACATACTTTATTTAAATAAAAAGAATTGAAGCCCAAACAAAAACTCTCAATCGTTTAATTAAATTTATTTTAAAACACCTTGTTGAGATGAATTCACTTCAGCATTCGCTTTTTCTTCAGCTTCCTTTTGAAGTTTCAATGCCCGTTCCTTCCAGACGCGTCCAATATCAGCATCGGCTTTAACCCCCAATCCACTACTGTAACAAATAGAAAGCAATGCCATCGCCCCAACGTGATCCTGCCCGGCAGCCATTTTCAACCAGGAAACCGCTTCCTTGGGATCTTCCTTTGTTCCGTCCCCCTTCAGACACATCATCCCGACGATGTATTCGGCCTGCGAGTCCCCCATGCGGGCGGCACGTTCGTACCATTTGAAGGCTTCTTCGGGGCTCTTGTCCACGCCATCGCCATTGTAATACATCCTGCCGAGGAACTGGGACGCCGTAACGTCTCCCATCTTCCCAGCTTTTTCCAGCCATTCGATAGCCTTCCGGGCGTCTTTTTCCACCCCTAATTTCCCTTCCCAATAGAGATTGCCCAAAAAGCCCATGGCCTTGGGGACATTGTTTTCAGCAGCTTGCCGCACCTCCTCAACACCACGTGCGGCATCGCGCGCAACACCATCACCCATCAGATACATCAGCCCCAGGTAGTAATCAGCCTCCCTGTTACCGGCTGCGGCGGCTTTTTCAAACCATTCGCGGGATTGGGCGGCATCACGACCGAGTTCCACCCCGTAATAATACATGCCCGCCAAGGTCATTTGGGCCTCTACGTAACCTTTATTGGCTGCCTTCTGGCACCATTCGACGACCTGATCCACCTTGCCCTTGCCTGCCTTGAGGCGTTCGGCATAAAGCTTGGCGACTGCATATTCATGTTCCGGCAAGCCATCGGCAGCATCGCGCAATGCCCGATCCAGTTCATCGTCGCGTTCTGCTGGAGTCTTGTCCTCCTTCACGGGTTGAGCTTTCTTCACACCCTCGGGAGTCGGAGAGTCATGTTCGTTCAGCCCAACAACTTCGCCCTTTCGCTCGTCATCGCAGCCGGACAAGAACGCAAGAGCAAACGCACATGATACACTGAAAAAAAGTACCCTCTTCATAATCGCATCCTAGAAAAAGCTGCCGGAAAATCAACCTTCGGTTACAAGCGCCGAGTCATCAGTGTGACAGCTTTCCAACGAACCGGCAGGATTTCCGTCCAGAATCATCCTTCCCTGAACGCGAGAAGGCAGGTATTCCCAAGAACTGATGCGGTTATTGCTGCAATCGAAATGCCAGGATACATGAACTGGCACGCCTCGCAGAGAATGGAGGAGATTGTAGCTGCAATCAAAGCGCCAGGTGACTCCAGGTGCCACATAATCCAGGCTATCCAGCCGGTTGAAACTGCAATCGTAACTTCCCTCAACCCCGGCGGGAGCCCCCTTGAGACTTCTCAGCAAATTGTGACTGCAATTGAACCCTTCCTTGGTAGAGAGTGGGGCATATTCCAGGGACACCAGCTTGTTGTGACTACAGTTGAAGTACCCAGTCACGTCGCGAGACATCCCGCGCAAGGAAGATAGACGGTTGAAGCTACAGTCCATTTTTTCCAGAACATTCTGGGGACAGAACTCCAATGAACCCAGCTTATTGTGAGAGCACAGGAAGCTCCCCTGCACACCAGAGGGACAACCTTCCAGAGATGATAGTTCATTTCGACTGCAATCAAATGTTCCTTCCACGTCAGGGGGCATCCCCTGAAGAGAGGTAAGGTGGTTGTCTGCACAGGAAAAATTTCCCCGGATTCCCGGAGGACAAAATGCCAATGACCCCAATCCGTTTGATGCACAATTAAAATGGCGGGTAAGATTCTGCGGAGCATGTTCCAGCGATTTCAACTGGTTGCCACGGCAGGAAAAATCGCGCGTC
The DNA here is from genome assembly GCA_964448375.1 of uncultured Akkermansia sp. Classification (GTDB taxonomy): domain Bacteria; phylum Verrucomicrobiota; class Verrucomicrobiia; order Verrucomicrobiales; family Akkermansiaceae; genus Akkermansia. Next base: position 8,367 of record CAYVAI010000017.1, on the reverse strand, counting down.
ACCCCCGCAGGGCATCCCTCCAGAGATTTCAGACGATTGCCGCTGCAGTCAAAATCTCGTTTCACTGTTGCGGGACAATCCTGGAGACTTCCCAGACAATTGTCAGCACAGGCAAAATCCATCTCGACACCCTGTGGAGCAAAGGCCAGGGAAGCCAGTTTATTCGATGAACAATTGAATGCCAGGCGCACGACTGCAGGAGCCCCCTCCAGAGAAGTGAGGCGATTGTGGCTACAGTCAAAGCGGCCTTCCACTCCGGTGGGAGCACCAATTAAATTCTCGAGAAGATTGAAGGAACAATCCATTTCCTTCTTCACACCGGCAGAAGCTCCGGCCAAACTCGTCAAGCGATTATGGCTACAGACAAGACGCACGGCAATCTCCGGGGGACAGTGCTCCAACGATGTAAGCTGGTTCTCCCGACAATCGAATTCGCCCGCTACATGTCGTGGTGCACCCTCCAGAGAAACAAGTTCGTTGTTCCCGCAATTGAAGCTCAACTTCACCCCTCGTGGAGCACCGCACAAACTCGTCAGACGGTTCCAGCAGCAATCAAAGCGAGCACTGACATCATCCGGCGCACCCGCAAGTGTTTTTAATTGGTTAAACGAACAGTTATATGAATTTCCGACAGAAACGGGACCGCCTTCCAATGTATCCAAACGATTGAAACTGCAATCAAACTCATCTTCGATTACCTGCGGAGCCCCTTCCAGGGATTCCAACTGGTTATCAGAGCAATAAAAAGAAATCAGAGGTCCCTCCGGGGCATGAATCAGAGAACTCAACCTGTTTTTCGAACAATTCATCGAACCACTCACCTTGGGTGCCCCGCGCAGCGATGACAAACGGTTGTTGCTGCAATCGAAATCAACCACGCGACAAGACTTCATATTGGGCAATCTGCTCATTTGCAAACCGCGAAGCGTTACTTTATTAAAATCCGTATACCCTTGATCAAGAAGCTCCCACAGAACTTCATCATCCGTCACTTCCTCATCGTACTTTTTCATGTTAGGGACACCCCCTGAATCAGAGAGGGGCATGGCTTCAATTTATGAGAATTTCATCACTGCGCAACACCGGAACGCGTTTGCACCCCAAGGATTCCCCAATTCCTTATTGTCGTTCCTACATCCAAAATTCACACACCTCCTTTCACAATAAGCAAAAAACCGGAAAAGAAGTCTTTACTTTACGTAACATTAATGGACATAATATGTGTCCAAAATTCCCGAATGATTCGTACCACACAAGCCACGATTCACCAGCCATGAACAATGTTACGCATATCTCCATCAAAAGCATCCACGATCCCCTTTTCACGGAAGCCAATGAGATCTATACGCAAAGCTTTCCTTTGCACGAACAGCGTACGATCCCGAACTTGGAAGAAATCCTGCATAACCCGGACTTTCACTACGATGTCCTCCTGACGTCCAATGGGCGGGTGGGCGCCATTCTCTGTATCTGGGCCACGACAGAATTCATTTACATTGAGCATTTAGCCGTCTCTCCTCATCAGAGAAACTGCGGGTTTGGAAAGATCATCCTCGATGAAATCAAGCAACACGCCAATGTTCCGGTCATTCTGGAAATTGACCCTGTTGAAGACGAAATTTCCCGTCGCAGGCTGGGATTCTACGAGCGCAATGGCTTTTCCGCCAACACCCGCTACGACTACATCCATCCGCCCTACAAGACAGGGGATGCCCCTTACCCCTTGCTAGTCATGAGCTATCCGACTGAGCTAGACCCAGAGCTTTACGCGCGTTTTGAAAATTACCATCACAACACGGTAATTCAGCCTCTTTCGTAACAATCGAGACATCCCCCCTCCATTACGGATTTGAGGATTGATCGCCCTACATAATCAATTACTCTTTGCGCCCGTGACTGAACTATTCTCACTATTGGCGTTCTGGGATACCCCCCTCCCCATGGGGTTCTATAGCGAAGCCCTGCAAATCGTCCTGGGACTGATCCTCATTGAAGGATTGCTCTCCGTGGACAATGCTCTGGGAATTGCCGCCATGGCATCCCACCTGCCCAAGCACCAACAAAAAGCTGCTCTTCGGTGGGGGCTCATCGGAGCCTATGTCTTCCGAGGCATCGCCCTAGCTGCCGTCGCCTGGCTCATGCACAACGAATGGGTCAAGTGGTTTGGTGCCTTCTATCTCATTTACCTGGCTGCTGACCACTTGTCGCTCAAACATGTTGAAAAGCAGGATGCACACTCAGCTGGCAAGTTTGCCGGCAAAAGTTTCCTCGCGACCATTGCAGGCATCGAGCTAATGGACCTTTCCCTGTCGCTCGACAACGTTGTCGCCGCCGTCGGCCTCGTCAACAATGCTGCCCACATCCCGGCAGAATACCACATCTGGGTTGTCTGCACTGGTGTTTTCATCGGTATTCTTGCACTTCGAATCGTCGCTGGCTGGTGCATCGGCATTCTGGAAAAATTCCCTGTTCTCAACTACACGGCCTTCGTTCTCGTCGGTTTCGTTGGTCTGATTCTGGTCGTGGACATGGGACAGGAAGTCCTTCAGAACCACGGCGTCATCTCCGAAGTCTGGAAGGGGGGCATTTCCTTCAAGTTCACCAATATTGTCCTGATCGTGGTTCTGAGCATCATGTATGAAAAATATGCCGGACTTCATCGATTCCTCCAGAAACCGATTCACATTTTCCGCTTGCTCTGCCAGTATTTCGCCACATTGGTACACCTGATTTTCTGGCCAATCACCAAGCCCCTCTATCTCCTCTTTCACAGGAAATAATCCCATCATGACCGATTCACAACAACCACTCACACCGGGACTCATCCGCGCCGCTCTGACGACAGTCAAGTACCCCGGGTTCAGCAGGGACATCGTTTCGTTCGGCATTGTGAAAAACATTGCCATCGACGATGACAACAACGTCGTCATCAACCTTCAGATCGAAAGCCGCAACGCTGACATTCCTCGTTACATTTTCGAAGGCGTCCACAGCGTCATGAAGCATATCCCCGGCGTCAAGCATTGCGACGTCAACGTAGAGCACAAAACGCCTGGCTCCAACAAGCCGGTCAATGATGACCCTGCCTCCTGGAAGTCCGCCATCCCCGGCGCCAGGCACGTAATCGCCGTCGCTTCCGGCAAAGGTGGCGTCGGCAAGTCCACCGTCTCCGCCAACCTCGCAGTCTCCCTCTCGAAGCTCGGCTACAAGGTCGGCCTCGTTGACCTGGATATCTACGGCCCTTCCATGGCTCTCATGTTCGGCACCAAGGAACGCCCCGGTGCCAATGAAAACGATGAATTCATCCCCGTCAAGGCACACGGCATCCGCCTCCTATCCATCGGCTTGATGATCGACGAAGCATCGCCCGTCGCCGTCCGTGGCCCGCTGGCTACACGCTACGTTCAACAATTCCTCCGCAATGTGGAATGGGACGACATTGACTTCCTCATCCTCGACCTTCCTCCCGGCACGGGCGACATCCAGTTGACAATCGTACAAACTGCCGACCTCGATGGAGCCGTCATTGTCACCACCCCACAGGAAGTGGCTCTCATCGACGCCCGCAAGGCAGTCGGACTCTTTGAAAAGGTCCAGACACCCATCCTGGGCCTCATTGAAAACATGAGCTACTTCGAATGCCCCTCCGATGGCAAGATCTACCACATCTTCGGCGAAGGAGGCGGTGCCCGCGAAGCGGAAAAACTGGGAGTGCCCCTCCTTGGACAAATCCCCATCGACATCCGCACCCGTTCCTGTGGCGATGAAGGCACCCCCGTTGCCCTGCTCGACCCCGAGGAAAGCAGGGCCTCCGCCGCCTTCCTCAACATCGCCCGCCACTGTGCGGACATTGTCCTGAGCAAGGAATAACATTCCCCCCAGTTTCATCCTGTTAAAGGACTTGGCTCCCCCGTTCACCAATCTGTAGAACGGGGGAGTTCTTGTATTACATCACCCTTTCCTCATGATATTTCCTTACAAAAGCGCAGTTGTCTCCCTCCTCGGCAGGGTGCCACGCAAATACCGGAAATCACTCATATTGGGGCCACTCCTTCTCATTTTGCTCGTATGTTTCAGCCGCCATCCACAAGCTCTTCCCCGGGAATGTAGCCTACAGTCCACAGGATGGTGCTTCTACGATGCCGTGTATTACAATCTGGAAGATCTCGTCCGCCCCTCAACTACACATCATCGAAGTGGCATTTCCGGGTATAGACACAAGAACAACAATGAATTCGTCTACTCGTTACTGGGCATGTTGCCCGAACCCTATTCACGCGTGAGGGACCGCGAACAATCCCGCGCTCAGCCCCGCTAAAGCAGATGTCAGCTCCCGGGTCTGTTGTTCTGAATGAGCGGCAGTCAGCGTCAGGCGCAACCTCGCCGTACCACGCGGCACAGTAGGATAGCGAATCGCCGGAGCCAAATGCCCTGCCTCCAGCAGTGATGATGCTGCAGACAAGGCAGCCTCGTTCTCACCAATGACGTAAGGAAAAATCGAACTCAGAGGCCGGGCTTCCATCCCCAGCAGGGAAACGAACAAATCCATCAACTCACGCACCCGGGCGCGTCTTGCATCGCCTTCATCTCCCTCAATCACATCCAAAGCCGCCACAGCGGCCTGCGCCAGAGCAGGAGACGGCGCCGTCGAGTAAATCAATGACCGGGAAGAATTGATAAATAAATCGACCCACGCACGCGAACAAGCGACATATCCCCCGGATAAACCCGCAGACTTGCTCAACGTCCCCATCTGAAACTCAATCCCGGACGAAACGCCCAACTCCGAAGCCAGACCAGCCCCTTTCCTGCCCAACAGGCCGAAACCATGGGCCTCATCCACCAGCATCATGGCTCCATATCGGCTCTTGATCTCCACCAGCTCTCGCAGTGGGGCGCGGTCACCATCCATGCTGAATACGGACTCAGTCACCACCAGAATGCCAGCCTCGGGGTATTTCCTTCTCAGGCGAACCAGGAGTTGTTCCAGTGATTCCGGGGTGTTGTGCAAAAATGTTCTCACTTCGGCTCCAGACAAGCGGGCACCATCAATCAGGCTCGCGTGGCTCAGTTTATCCAGCACTACAATGTCTCCCTTCGAGACGATCGCCGGAATCAAGCCTACGGATGTCGCATATCCGGAGGAAAACGAAAGAGCCGCTTCCGTCCCCTTCAAGGCGGCCAAACGCGACTCCATTTCCTCGTGCACCCCACGCGTCCCCGTCACCAGGCGAGAAGCCATGGCTCCTGCTCCATGGTCGCGTACCCCTTGAATCATCGCCTCCTCAATGCGAGGATCACGGGCAAGTCCCAGATAATCATTGGACGCCCAATTCACCACCTCACGATCATCGGCCATCCGGGCCATCCCACCAGGCAGGCATTCAATTGGGCGCAACCTTCTCATCAGGCCAGCGGCCTCAAATTGTTCCAGGACGGATTCGGGCGTTTTCATAGAACTTCGGTGCAATCACCTTACGCCCGATTTATCCCGAGGGCAAGGACGGCATTGTGCCCCCCCATCGACGATGCTGTCTTGAGCAAGATTCGATTGCCCAGAGCATCACAAGCTTCCGAGAGTTCACAACCATCCAGGGGAGAAACCAGACCAGGCAAATTGGGGGGCAACATCCCAAGCCCAGCCCAGGCAAGCATCATGCACAACTCCAGAATACCGCTGCCTCCAATAGTATGGCCGCACCATGGCTTCATCAGGCGCACATCGGGGAGTTTCCCTGTAAAGGCATGGGACAAAGCCGCTCGCTCTGCAAGGCCATTATTACGCGTTCCGCTGGCATGCGGACACACAGTCACAGGCAAATCAAACAAAGCTGTTTTTCCGAGTGATTCCTTGATCAAATGACCCAGGCGCACGCCATCTGTTGGCATACCCAGTGGACTAAATGCATCGGAATTGGCCCGGTAATCCAGAATACAGCCATATGACTTCTCGCCATCCTCATAGGCTGAAATAGCTACTGCACCGCCACCTTCGGCTATCACCATCCCGTCGGCATCCTCTCTGTAGGGATTGTTGACCCCAACGGGAGCCAGCATACCCGAAGCCCAGTAGGTATCCAAAATCGATGGAGACAAGGGCAAATCGACTCCAATCGCCAAGGCTCGCTCCACCATACCGGACTGCACCAGCATGGCCGCCATGCCGACAGCATCCAGCCCGGCCGCACATCCGCTAGCCAGTACATGGTACGGTCCATGGATACCCAGTTCAATCGTTACAGTCGAAGCCAGCTCGCTGTGCAGGGATTGCGGAACAGACAACAATTTGATTTTCCGGCGCCCCGGAACGGGATCCAGCCACCCCATGGCATTGCCGCGCGATGACCCTACAACCAGAGCCGCTGATTCCAGTTCACGCTTTCCCCAGCCCGCATCCTCGACCGCCTGCCGCGCCAAATGCAGGGTTAGAGTCGAAGCTGGGCCCTGCCGCCTTCCCATCAAAAATTCCCTCTCTTCCAGCCATGCTGCCGGTACATGGTCCCAGGCATGGCCTTCTCCCCACAAGTCAGCAAGGGGACGAAACACCTGCTGCTCCTGCCGCATTGCCGCCACATGATCTCTCATGTTCATGCCCAGCGCAGAGGCCGCGCCAATGCCGCATACATGCGGGGAGGAAGCAGGATATGGAGTTGTCAGACTGCTCATAGAAGGCACGGCATGCTACTCTCATCCGCCTATTTCATGCAAGTCTCACCTGATCCATCATTTTTTCCTTGTCAGAGTCGTGAACAAAGTGTCTCTCTTGGACGTCTTAATCGACAACTTTGGCTATCATCGCTACTTGCATACAAACTTATGTCCTACAAAAACAAATCCTGGAACGAACGTATGAGAAGAATCATTACCTTCTTCTTTGCGATTATCCTCAGCGCGTCGCTCCTTTTCGGTGAAAGCCGTTGGGAAACTACGCCCTTGATCGAAGAAAGTCTCATGTTTCTGGCGTGTATCTTCGCCGGAATAGGAGCCTTCGGCAGAATATGGTGCTCGCTCTATATTGCCGGATACAAAAACAACACGCTGGTTAAGTCCGGCCCTTATGCTCTATGCCGCAATCCCTTGTACCTTTTCAGCTTCATTGGAGGAACAGGCGTTGCGCTGGCTACGGAAACCTTTACCATCCCCATTCTCATCATCCTGGCTTTTTCCATCTACTATCCGTCTATCATCCGGCGAGAACAAAAACGATTGGTTGAAATTTTTGGCAAAGACTATGAAGACTACTGCAAAGAGACACCAGCCTTCTTTCCTGCAATCCGCTCCATCTTCCATCTGAAACAACCGGAAACCTACACAGTCAACCCCAAGACATTCACTCATAATTTCGTCGATGCCCTCTGGTTTATCTGGCTAATCGGCATTTTTGAACTCATCAACGGTTTCCACGAAGCAGGTATCCTTCCTATCCTCTTCCAAATGCCTTAATCCTATCATCCCCATCAATCAAAAGGCCGCCGGGAAACACTTCCTGGCGGCCTTCACTTTCCCCGAAATGGAGTGAAAAGGAATTATTTCACGATCACCTTCGTACCCATAGGCGTGTTATCGTAGAAAATGCGAGCCATGTCTTCCGGCATGCGAACGCAACCGTGGCTCACGGGATAACCTGCCACAAAGCCCTGGTGCATCCCGTAACCGGGAAGGAAGGAAACGTAGTACGGCATCGGGGCCGGATCGTAGTAGCACCCGGCGGGTACGCCACTGGTACGGTTGTTAAAGTCGCCAACGACGACGGCTCCCGTCGCTTTGTTACGCAAAACGCCATAAGTTCCCGACTTGTAGTCCTTGTCCTTCTTAATGACTTTGTAGGAGCCAAGGGGCGTAGCATGCCCCTCCTTTCCCGTTGAAACAGGAGACGTACCAACAATGGTATCACCCACATAGTATGTCACCTTCTGAAGCTTGGTATCAATGACAATGAGAGATTCCCCCGTCAATCCGGCAGGCCAATCCCAGAATCCCTGCCCGAGACGTGCTTCTGGCGGAATATCCGTCTTGACTCCGGATGTTCCGCCAACGCCTTGCAAATAAGAGTTCCTGGGCTGCTGATTCTTTGCAAAATTGTTGGGAATGCAAGAGGTCAGAGCTAAACAACCGCCGATAAGGATGATACTGTAGCGAATCATTGACAATGAATTTGTGTGGAGCTTTATGAAGAGGCAAGGCCTTATTGTCAAGTAGCTCTCGACGAAAATATACTTTTTCCACAAGGATGCCGCATTCGCTTGATCCCTGCCTGGCTAACGCATGAGTGCCGCCCCTCCATATTCTTCTCTCTGAGAGGGGCGACACCGTTTTTTTGCGTCTTCTGTTCCTATCAGAAGTTGTATCTGTACCCGATGGAGCCGT